>JBHHVB010000015.1:0-50440 GCA_046754065.1 Gammaproteobacteria bacterium | reverse complement strand
GTATATGCTAATTTCGAGCGAAACCAGCTTCAGGGCACTCGATCCGATTCGTCAGGCGGGGGCCATAGCGATTCTTCCCAAACCCTTTGAACGCGAGCAGCTGGAACACGCCCTCTATAACACTGTAGAAATTATCGACCCGCAGGCGCTGGAATTTGAAGATCAGGCCCCTGAGGAACTTGAAGTACTGGTTGTTGATGACAGTTCAACGGCACGACGCTATATCATGCGCGTACTGAATGGTCTGGGTATTGAGAAGATCACCCAGGCCAAAAATGGCGTTGAAGCCATTGAGATCATGAAAGGTGCCTATTTTGACTTTATCGTCACGGATTACAATATGCCCGAAATGGACGGGCAGGAATTGGTCAAACAGGTACGCAATCAAAGCGCCCAGGCCAGTATCCCTATCATCATGGTCACCAGTGAAACCGATGAAAGCCGCCTGGCGGCGGTACAAAATACCGGGGTTTCTGCGATTTGTGATAAACCGTTTGAGCCGAATACAGTGCGCGGCTTGATCGAGAATATTCTCCACCATTAATCGATGATTTAAAATGCTGGCGTTTCTTTTCCCGGCCGGGTTATGGCTTTTACGGTTATTCCGATGGACTCTATTTACCGATTACGCCTTTAAGCGTTTGTCCCAGATCTGCCGGTGATCTCGTCGTTGCTACGCCCGCGGCCTCAAGAGCAGCAAATTTTTCCGCAGCGGTTCCCTTGCCACCAGCGATAATCGCACCTGCATGACCCATGCGTTTTCCCTTAGGAGCGGTTACTCCTGCGATATAGGCAACCACCGGTTTACTGACATTGTGTTTGATAAAATCGGCCGCTTCCTCTTCAGCGCTGCCGCCAATTTCGCCGACCATCAGTATCGCCTCGGTTTGGGGATCCTGTTCAAACAGTGTTAGCGCGTCAATAAAATTGGTGCCCGGGATAGGATCACCACCGATACCGATACAGGTGCTTTGGCCATAGCCCAGATCGGTCGTCTGCTTGACTGCCTCGTAGGTCAATGTGCCTGAACGCGACACGACACCAATCTTACCTGGCAAGTGGATCGCGCCCGGCATGATGCCGATCTTGCACTCACCCGGCGTGATAATACCTGGACAGTTCGGCCCGATTAACCGGGCGTCGCTATCATCTACGATCATCTTCGCCTCGAGCATATCAAGCGTGGGAATGCCTTCAGTGATACAGACGATGATACGAATACCCGCATCGACTGCTTCGATAATCGCGTCTTTACAAAACGGCGCGGGCACATAAATAACCGTGGCATCTGCACCTGTGGAATCTACGGCCTGTTTTACCGTATCGAATACAGGTAACTCAAGGTGGGTCTGCCCACCTTTACCCGGTGTCACACCACCGACCATGTTGGTGCCATAGGCAATGGCCTGCTCGGAATGAAACGTACCCTGCTTACCGGTGAATCCTTGGCAAATGACTTTCGTATTTTTATCAATTAGTACGCTCATCCTCGTAACTCCTGTGCGGCCTCGATAATCTTTTGAGCAGCGGCACTCAGCCCTTGCTCCGCTAAAATTTTCAACCCGCTATGGTTCAGAATTTCAAGGCCACGTTCGGCGTTGTTGCCCTCGAGCCTGACGACTACCGGAACCTTAATACCTACTTCTTCCACTGCACCGATGATACCTTCAGCAATGATGTCGCAACGAACAATGCCACCAAAGATATTGACCAGCACGCCTTTTACATTTTCGTCCGAAAGGATGATCTTGAATGCCTCTGCAACACGTTCCTTTGTCGCTGTACCCCCTACATCCAGAAAATTAGCCGGACTGCCTCCATGCAGCTTGATTAAGTCCATTGTCGCCATCGCGAGACCCGCACCGTTTACCATGCAGCCAATGTCTCCATCTAACGCAATATAGTTTAGATCCCATTCCTTGGCCTCGACCTCCCTTGCGTCTTCCTGGCTGTGATCGCGCATCTTTACGAGCTCGGGATGACGATACAATGCGTTGTCGTCGATATTGATCTTGCCATCCAGGCAAAGCAGGTCTCCTTTTTTGGTCACGACCAAAGGGTTTACCTCGATCAGGCTTAAATCTTTTTCTACAAACAAGCGGGACATTCCGTTTAAAAGCTTTATGAATTGTTTAATCTGGTCTCCTTCGAGGTCCAGTCCAAATGCCAACTGACGCCCCTGAAACGGTTGCACACCAACCAATGGATTGACTGTAATACGCAGAATTTTTTCCGGCGTTTCTGCAGCAACCTTCTCAATCTCGACGCCTCCTTCTGTCGACGCCATAAATACCACTCGTTGTTGTGACCGATCAATGACCGCACCAAGATAAAGCTCACGTGCAATCTCGCATGGTTCTTCAATCAGTACACTATTGACCGGCTGGCCTTTGGCATCCGTTTGAAATGTTACGAGACGCGACCCCAGCATTGATGCAACCGTTGCTTTTGCCTCCGCCTGGTCATCAGTCAATTTCACACCACCGGCTTTACCCCTACCACCGGCATGTACCTGGGCCTTGATCACCCATCGACCATCGCCTATCGATTGTAATGCAGCATCGACATCGGCAGTATCGCCAACGACGCAATTTTTAGGCACGGCTATCCCGTACTCTGCGAATAATGTCTTAGATTGATATTCATGCAGATTCATTGTTCTTCCATTTAATTCAAATTAATGTGATCACTTTTATTTACGTTTTCTCTTTGACTGCGCAATATGTACCGCTCTACCCTCCACCGCTAATGCGGCTTCATGAAAAGATTCGGATAATGTCGGGTGGGCAAATACCGTCATCGCAATATCTTCACTGCTGCAACCCATCTCCATCGCCACAACAGCTTGTGCGATCAGCTCAGACACATGCGGCCCCACCATGTGTACGCCCAGGATACGATCCGTTTTCGCATCGGCAAGTACCTTGATCATACCAGCGGACTCACCGGCGGCTCGCGCCCTGCCACTCGCTGCGAAGGGGAACATACCGACATGGTAATCTTCTCCTGCCGCCTTCAGTGCCTGTTCCGTTTTACCAGACCACGCGATCTCGGGATGTGTATAGATAACCGATGGAATCGTGTCATAATTCATCTCTGCAGATTGCCCGGCTATCAGCTCGGCGGCCATGACACCTTCTTCAGACCCCTTATGCGCAAGCATCGGACCGCGAACCGCATCACCGATTGCGTAAACATTAGGCAGGTTTGTCAGACAACGACTGTTTACATGAATAAACCCCCATTCATCCAACAACAGTCCTGCCTCCTCAGAGGCAAGGTTTTCAGTGTTCGGTCGACGACCTACTGCAACAATCAGTTTATCAATCGATTCGTTGTGGGTGCCATCCTGGTCCTGGTATTCAACGGTGACTTTCTTTCCCTTCACCTTGCAAGACACCACTCTTGCACCAAGTCGTATATCCAGACCTTGTGCCTTGAAATGCTTCAGTGCTTCCTTGCTTATCTGATGATCAGCGACGGGCAGGAATTCGTCCATTGCCTCCAGCAGGACTACCTCAGAACCCAGGCGGCGCCAGACACTACCCAGTTCCAGCCCAATAACCCCAGCACCGATGACGGCCAGTCGTTTCGGGACCGACGCAAATTCCAGAGCACCCGTTGAATCAACAATTTTATCCTCAACCAGCGCTGCCGACGGAATTTCTGTAGGCAAGGAACCGGGGGCCAGTATCACGCTGGTTGACTCCAGCGTTGATGTCGAGCCATCAGTGACCGTCACTTCAACATTATTGTTCGGCAAAAGCGTTCCCGAGCCCTTAATCCAGTCGATTCCATTTGCCTTGAATAATCCTGCAATGCCCTGTGTCAAATCACTCACAATTTTTTCTTTTCTCGCCATCATTGCAGCGACATCCATTTTGACGCCCTGCACCTTAACACCATGATCTGCGGCGCCCGATTTGCTGTATTCATAAAGTGCCGAAGACTCAAGCAATGCCTTGGAAGGGATGCAGCCTGCATTCAGGCAGGTACCGCCCAGGACATAGTTATCGTCTTTTGTTTTCCAACGATCCACGCACGCAGTTTTCATGCCCAGCTGTGCACAGCGAATCGCCGCGACATAACCTGCTGGCCCACCACCGATGACCACTACATCATATGTTTTCGTCATGTCATACCCCCAGGATTAACCTTGCAGGATCTTCCAGAATATCCTTAATGGTCACCAAAAACTGTACCGCACCGCGTCCATCAATGATGCGGTGGTCATAGGACAACGCGAGATACATCATCGGTCGAATTACAATTTCACCGTTCTCAACCATGGTTCTTTCCTGAATCTTGTGCATACCGAGGATTGCGCTCTGCGGCGGATTCAGAATAGGCGTAGATAACAATGAACCAAAGATGCCGCCGTTGGTAATCGTGAACGTACCCCCGGTCATATCTTCAATGGTTAATGAACCATTCTTGGCTTTCTCTGCATAATCCAGAATTTGAGATTCGACTTCTGCCATGCTCATTTGGTCTGCATCACGTAGAACCGGGACGACAAGTCCACGGGGAGATCCAACAGCAATACCGACATCATAAAATCCGTGGTAAACGATATCGTTTCCTTCTATAGACGCGTTTACATCAGGATGCTGTTTCAACGCTTCAACTGCTGCCGCGACAAAAAATGACATGAATCCCAGACGCACTCCATGCTCTTTTTCAAAACGATCCCGGTAACGTTGCCTTAGCTCCATGACCGGTTGCATATTGACTTCATTGAATGTCGTTAATATCGCCGCTGTTTGTTGCGCCTCAATCAAACGCTCCGCGATCCGTGCGCGCAAACGTGTCATAGGCACTCTCTTTTCAGGGCGATCACCCGGCGGCACCGTTGGCCCGGTAACTGCGTTAGCACTGTCTGAAGGCTTGGAAACCTCTGCTTCAGAGGGCTTCGCAGAGTGGTTATCAATCACCTTCAGCACATCTTCTTTTAATACACGCCCACCTTTACCTGATCCCTTTACCTGGGTTGCATCAAGACCATGGTCTGAAATAAGTTTCCTGGCTGAAGGACTAATGACGGCATCACCAGTCTTCTCCGAAGGCTCTTGACTTGCTGGCGTTGCAGAACTTTCATCCGCAGGCCTTCCACTTTCGGCATTGGCGGGCGTTTTGCCTGCGGACAATCTGCCCAACACCTGGTCGGCTACAACGGTTTCGCCTTCATCAATCAGGATTTCGGCAAGCACGCCATCTTCCATGGCAGAAACCTCGAACATGACCTTATCCGTTTCTATTTCGACCAGTACGTCGTCTCGTTTCACCGCATCCCCTGGCTTTTTATGCCAGCTCGCAACGGTGCCATCTGAAACTGATTCTGGAAAACCTGGAACCTTTATATCGCTCATGTTACTCACTTCCTTGTGTTTTCATTTTTTATGTCTTACTCGGATAGTCCAAATGCTTCGCGCAACAACGAATGAAGTTGCTTAATATGTAGTGGTGGATAACCCACTGCCGGTGCGGCCAGATGCGGTCTACCCGCGTACGACAAAGTATGTTCGGATGATAAGACTGCCCGTATATGGTGCTGGCTGGCGTACCAGGCACCCTGATTCATTGGCTCTTCCTGGCACCAGACAATTTCTGATGCGTTTTTATAGCGTAACAGCTCCGTCGTCAGGTCTTCCTTCGGAAAAGGATAGAGTTGTTCAACGCGAACGATCGCGACATCATTCCTTTCCAGTTGATGACGTTTATCCAGCAGGTCGTAGTAGACCTTGCCACTGCACAATATCAGTCGTGTAACATCATTTTCCGATACGTCACCAGAGTCTGGAATTACCTGTTTAAACTCCCCCTCCGTTATATCCTCCAGCGTGCTAACTGCCATTCGGTGTCTTAACAGACTCTTTGGTGTCATCACAATCAGCGGCTTTCTGCACATTGATAGCATCTGACGACGAAGGAGATGAAAAATCTGTGACGGGGTTGTCGGCGCGCAGACCTGTATATTGTTCTGGGCACAGAGTTGCAGGTAGCGCTCAAGTCTGGCTGATGAGTGTTCCGGTCCCTGGCCTTCATAGCCATGAGGCAAAAACATGGCCAGGCCACATAATCTGTTCCACTTTTGCTCTCCTGCACTAATGAACTGGTCAATAACCACCTGTGCGTTATTCGCAAAATCGCCAAACTGTGCTTCCCAGATTGTCAAACAATTAGGATCCGTTGTTGCATAACCATATTCAAAGGCCAGCACGGCCTCCTCCGATAAAAGCGAATTAACGACGAGAAAATTAGGCTGGTTTTTTGCGATATGACGAAGCGGCACATAGGTTTTACCATTTTTCTGGTTGTGGACCGCTGCGTGACGATGAAAGAATGTACCCCGACCGCAATCCTGTCCGGACAGGCGAATGCTAAACCCGTTGTCCAGCAATGATGCATAGGCAAGATTCTCTGCAAAACCCCAATCGATTGGTAACCCACCTGCCGCCATCTTGTGACGATTATCGAATATTTTCTCAACATTTTTGTGCAGTACAAAACCTTCGGGTAGCTGATATAACCTGTCAGACAGGTCGCGAACCTTCTGGATTTCGATACAGGTTTCAGTCTGTCTGTTGCATAACTGCTTTTTAAACCTGGCCCAGGCTGCATCATAAGAATAGCAGGCTTCCTCATTCATTATCATCTCGGTAACAACGCTATTACCCGCCTCAATTCTGTCGCGATAGGTATTGATCATTGCCTCTTCTTCATCTGCAGCGATCACATTGATATCTATCAGGTGCTTCGCATATAGCGCACGCGTTGTCTCCTTCTCTCTTATACGTTTGTACATTAGCGGTTGCGTCGCTGATGGCTCATCGGCTTCGCTGTGACCATGGCGCCGATAGCAAACAAGATCGATCACAACGTCTTTGTGAAACCTCATTCGATAATCCAGCGCTACCTGACTGACAAACAGTACCGCCTCCGGATCGTCACCGTTAACATGAAAAATGGGAGCGTTTACCATCTTGGCTACATCGGTACAGTACAGGGTTGAGCGCGCATCCTTCTGATAGCTGGTTGTAAAACCGATCTGGTTGTTAACCACGATGTGGACGGTTCCCTTGGTTGAAAAGCCCCGGGATTGAGACATATTGAAGGTCTCCATGACCACGCCCTGGCCGGCAAATGCAGCATCACCGTGAATAACAACAGGCACTACCAGGTCACCATCATCGTCCTGGTGTCGTTCCTGCCTCGCTCTCGCTGATCCTTCAACGACGGGCCCGACAATCTCCAGATGAGAGGGATTAAATGCGAGTGCGACATGGACTAACCCACCCTCGGTACCAATATTCGCCGAGAAACCCTGATGATATTTAACGTCTCCTGTATTTTCGCTGTTGTTTGTGTTTTTCCCTTCAAATTCCTTGAATAATTCCGCGGAGGTTTTCCCCATGACGTTGATCAGCACATTGAGGCGCCCTCTGTGTGCCATCCCTATCGTCATTTCCCTGACACCATTCCTTCCACTTCTATGGATAAGTTCATCCAGTAACGGAATGAGACTTTCACCGCCCTCCAGTGAAAATCGTTTCTGGCCTACATATTTTCTATGGAGAAAACTTTCAAGACATTCGGCTGCCGTGACACGTTCCAGCAAACGTTGCTTTGTTTCGGACGCATATTTTGGACGGGCCCTGGTACTTTCAAGACGTTTTTGGATCCAGCGTTTCTCAATGGTGTCAGTAATATGCATGTATTCTGAACCGATACTGCCGCAATATGTCTGCTCCAAAATTTCCAGAATTTCCCTGAGCGAGGCCTTCTCCTGGCCAAATAATGATCCGGTATCAAATACCACATTTAAATCCTGCTCAGAAAATCCGTGATGTGCAATATCCAGGTCAGGCACTTTGGGCCGAGGCTTTATAGCGAGTGGATCGATCTTGGCCTTTTGATGACCGCGAAAACGGTAGGCATTAATCAGTTGCAGAACACGAACCTGCTTTTCAACATCACCCGCGCTGACGTTGGCAATCTGCGACGGTTCATACGCTAATTTATGCTGCGAAAATTGTTTAAAGTGTTCGCGAATAGCTGAATGCGACACCTCTTCTGTCTCCCCGGCACCAGGAAGCGATTCAAAGTATTCGCGCCATTCAGGCCCGATCGAATCCGGATCCTTCAGATAATTCTCATAGAGTGCTTCCAGATAGGCGGCATTGCTCCCGCTAAGATGGGAACTGGCCCAAATCATTTGTAGAGATCTATGCACTATTGCGTCGTCCATCGTTTTCCATTTTTGTTCATCTTTCCTGCGTGGACATCTTCCTGATATCCCCATTAAAGCCAAGTCGCAAAAGTATTCGGTATTCTTTTACCTCCGTCTCATTACATTTTATCGGGTATATTTACGTAAGCTTAAGTAATTTTTGAAAAAAATTGCGAAAAACTGGGCATTTTCATCTCGACAGGGCCACAATCGTCAAACGGTCTTTTCAACTAAATCTAATCCGGAATTATTCTCGCAAAGAATTTCGCTGTCAAACCTGTTTAACGGTGGGTTAATGGTATGTTCCCCTGTCACAGAGGATTCATATTTATTGGGTAGCGTATTCTTCAAGAGCCGCTCTGACCGCGTTAAATTCAGACTCTATATTTTGTAAGGTATTTGATATTTCATATAATTTATCTGCGGATGCCAGCTCTTCAATGAGCGCGGCCTGCTCGGACACTCGCAGTGCACCGACGTTTGCACTACTGGATTTGATACTGTGTGCAAGACGAGTCACGACCTGGCTATCACCTTCCTTGATGGACGCGCTAATCTGGTCAAGCATTGACTCAGTATTAACAATGAAGGTTTCAACGAGATCATCGAACTCATCGCCCATAATCTCGCGCAAACTATTCAAGATTTGTTTGTCCAGGTTACCGCCGCCACTCATGCTAGACGAGTCGTCCTATCTGTTTGTAATTTTTCAACACGATCATTTCCCAACGCAACTTTCCCGCCCGTTGTCGCTGAATCGACATACGTTAGCCAATAGCGAATTTTTTCTTCCCGATCCTCTTGCCTGAACGATTTAGCGAGGTAATTGTCCATACCTGTGGCGAGGCGCTTCACCTTGTTCTACTCCAGTGCGTTCGCTGTTAACGCCATGATCAGTAATTGTTTTTTCCGTGTTCGGCTAGTGTCATGGTATAGGGTGCAAATGTATAAAGATCTACCTGATCAAACTGCCTAACCCGTTTTAGTACCTTTTCACTGACTTCCTAACCCTGGATTAGTTATCCATCATCCCGCTATTCGCCTTTTGCGTTTTTCTTCTGTCACCTGGCACGGTTAACCATTGGTGAAGCTTATCCACCAGCTCTTCCTGCTTGAATGGTTTGGCCAAATGATCATCCATCCCTGCGGCCAGGCAGGCCTGCCTGTCTTCATCCATAGCATTAGCGGTTAACGCAATGATTGGAATATGCTGTTGCTGATTGTGGCGGATAATCCTGGTGGCTTCATAGCCATCCATTTCTGGCATCTGGCAATCCATTAAAATCAGATCAAAAGATGACTCTAGCCATTGCTTGACCGCCTCGTTGCCGTCATTGGCGACCGTGACATCAAAACTGGAGGCTTTCAACATCGCTATGGCGACTTTCTGATTAATGATGTTGTCCTCAACCAATAATATCCTTTTCGCTGAACGCTTGTCGTGCATCCTGACCTTGTTAACTGGCGCATCATTAAACATATGACTGGTCACCAGGGGTAAATCCTGTTCATGTTCTGAATCCATGGCCAAAACTCTGGCCAGCGTGTTATACAAGGTCTGGTTCAGGATTGGCTTCTTCAGAAATGCTGCATAACCTGCTTGCTTGAATTCACGAGCCTCACCCCTGTAGGCGGTCGAAGTCAGCAGTACTATTGGAATCGTTGCGAGGTACTTGTCTGCCTTGAACTGATTCGCGACTTGCTCTACATCATCGGTCAACGCGTCACTGTCGATAACGATTAACTTTATCTGTTGATCATGATGGCGAGGCAACTTCAGCTGACTAACGGCATCAATTGGCGACGTAGCCTGTTCAACCTTCATATCAAATGAAACCAGCTGTTCGGTCAAAACCCTTCTCATCACCGGGTGCCCGGCAACCAGCATGATATTGGCATGCGTTAAGGATTTTTGCTCCATTTCATCCGGCGCCTGTTCCCTGGGCAGGGTTAAGGTCATCCAGAATCGGCTACCCTCGCCGGGTTTGCTTGCTACCCCAATTTCACCATCCATTTGCTCTACAAGCTGCTTGCAGATTGCCAGCCCAAGACCCGTGCCGCCAAAACGCCTTGTTGTCGTCTCATCCACCTGGGTAAACGACTCGAATAGCTGAGACTGCACTTTTTCATCCATACCAATCCCGGAATCCTGTACCTCTATTCGAAAAAAGACCTCGGACTCATCCTGTTCCACCGCCTTGACTTCAAGCAGGACAAAACCCTTTTCGGTAAATTTTATTGCATTACCAATTAGATTGATCAGGATTTGTCTGATTCGTCCGGCATCGCCGTTTACGTATTTGGGACAATAGTTCTCGTACGATAAAATCAGTTCTATGCCTTTCTCTCGTGCATTATTATCGAGCAACTGACAAACTTCGTAGCAGGTGCGCTCGAGGTTAAAAATCATCGGTGACAGATTTAGTTTGCCTGCTTCGATCTTTGAGAAATCCAGAACATCATTAATAATGGTTAACAGCGATTGGCCAGAGGTTAATATCGTATTGATATATTCGAGCTGCTCCTCAGACAATTGAGTATTTCGAAGCAATTGCGCCATACCCAGCATACCGTTCATCGGTGTGCGGATTTCGTGACTCATCATCGCCAGGAAACTGCTTTTGGCCTGAGCGGCCGATTCGGCCTCCTTCCGTGCCTCGACCAGGTCGCGTTCATACTTTTTTCGTTCAGTGATATCGGTAAATGTAACGACCGCGCCCGCGAGCGCGCCGTCTTTACTGATTGGGGTACAGGTATACTCAACCGGAAAGCTGGTACTATCATGACGCCAAAAAACCTCGTCATCAACATGGTGTACGCCCCCTTTCGAAATCGCGGTGTACAAAGCACATCTATCTCGTGGCATTGGTCGGCCATCCGGATAGCTGTGATGAATGAGGCTATGCATCGGTTTTCCTATTAACTCCTCAACGCTATATCCGAGCATCGTTGCGGCTGCGGGATTAACAAAAGTCGCGTTGCCATCAGTATCGAGACCGTAAATACCTTCCCCGGCTGAATTGAGCAATAAGCGCAATCGTTCCTCCATCTCTCTTAGCGCATCGCCGGCTCTACGTTTTTCCAGCACATGTCCAACCTGGTTTCCAAGCAACTGTAATATGTGGATGATATCGGCATCGAACGGCATGACCTCTCTGGAAAAAAACTCCAGAACCATCGTGATACCGTTTTCTATGAATACCGGGAAGGCAAACGCACCATGTATTTCCAGACTTTTGACGATCTCTGAATAATCATCGCTATCATCCTTATCAAAATCCTCTATCCATTCGGGCGTTCCAGACACCCAGACGCGGCCTGGTAGCCCCTCATCACGTGCGAACGTTTTGCTGGCCGTAATCTCCCTTAGTGCCTCGTAGCTGCGCTCGTCTTCCAGATACCAAAGGGTCGTGGGACACAACCGTTCACCGTCCTCATCCGGGACATAGGCATGACCGACTGACCATCCGGTGTAGTTACACACCAGCTTGAGAAGTTTAATCATTGCACAGTGATATGAAGATGAAGTCGTAATGATTTCTGCACACTGATGTAACAGGGTTGCTTCCAGCGTTCTTCGTTTTAATCTTTCCTGTTCCTGTTTTCGCTCGGATATATCCCTGATAATGCCACAAAACATTAACTGTCCATCAATCCTCATTTCGCTCAGTGCAATCTCTATTGGAAAAACAGAACCATTTTTTCTTTGACCAAATATTTCGCGGTTTATTCCAATGGCTGTTGAATCCTGTCGGTCCATATAGCGCTGCAAATAGGTCGCATGATTTTTTCTATCCTGATTACGCATTAAGCGAGAAACATCGGTATCGATTATTTCCTCTGCGCCAAATCCAAAAATACGCTCTGCAGCGGGATTAAAAGTTTTAATTAATCCGTTACTATCAATGGTTATAATGCCGTCTGTTGCCGTTTTTATAACCGTTTGTTGCAATCTCTCGCTGGCTTCCAGTCGTTCCTGCATCTGTTTACGTAGCTTTATCTCGCGCGTTTTTGCCACGAAACTGGCGCAGGCATTAAAAAGTGGCTTAAGAAAATTAATTAACTCATTGTCATAACCTGTTTCTCGATTCGCAATTCCAATCATGCAATTAAGCTGTTCACCGTAATATATAGGCATGCCTAAAAAGGTGTTTAAAGCAGGATGACCGGGTGGCAAGCCACCACGTCTGACATCATTTTCGGGGGCATTGGAAATGACCGGTTTTCCGGTTAACAAAGCAGCCCCATACAATGTATCCAGATTGCGAAACTCGAAGCCTTTTTCATTATTTTCAGCATATATTTCCTGGCTCGATGCATCCCATGCGACATGACTGATCGCATACGTTTTGAGATAAGGATGATTGGCTTCGTCATAAAGTACTTCGCCGATAAAACCGAATTCACTTTCGGTTAACTTTAATAGTTTTTCCAATATGTCCCTAAATATAAATTGCTTGTCCTTGTGATGGATAAATCGTTCCTGTATCTGGCTTATCACCTGTAACAATTCGTATTGACGAGTCAGAAGTTTTTCTGCTTTTTTTCTTTTTTCCGCTAACTCTGTCAGCACTTTTTCGCGGTTAATATTAGCGGTAATATCAGTAATCTGAATAAAGCAACATTCTGTTTCATCGAAACATACCCGCTTAATCAGTATTGACTGGCTAATGATCTCGCCAGTCTCATTGAGTCCATTTTTGTTCCGGGAAGAATAGAGTCGAAACTGGTTTTTATTTAGCGCTTTAGAAATAAGTGACGGGTATCCAGAATCGAGAGCCAAATTGATTGCATCTTCAATACGACCGTTTTTTGTTTCCGGGAATATCTCAAAGAGATTTTTTTCAAAGATTTCGGTCGACTGAATGCCCGTCCAGGACACCATTTTATTATTCCAGAACGCGATTTTTTTGTCGCGATCCAGAACAATTATCCCGTCGTTAACATTATCAAGCAGGGTACAACTAACAGCTTCACTAAAATCGGACATTATTATTTCTTATTAGGCTAGAGAGAGATTTTCCAGCATGAGACTTAATTGCTGTTGCAACAGATCCAGGGATAACGGTCCCAGAATAAACGCCAGATAACCGCTAATGGCGCTTTCACTCAACGTCATGTTAATTCGGATCAACAGCATGATGTCTTTTTCATCAGCGTTATTAAACGTTAACAGCTCTCCGGCACTGTTTATCAGGAAATAGGGCAGGCCCACATCAAACTTTACCTTCATTGCATTTGCCATTGAGCCTATACAGGCGTTCAAGACAATATTGCCAATCTCTGAAAATGACTCATCCTTTAACTCGTCAACGACCTCATCCGGCATATCCTCACCTAACATTCGTTTAACAACGTTTATTCCGTCCTCTTCCGGAAATATCAGCAGGGACTGTGCATCGAACGGACCATGCATTTCCTGACTGATACTGATTAACAGTTTATTTGCGCCTATCGCTTCCACAAAATCCTGACTTTGCTGAAATTCCACATGGGGCACCGACATCTTTACTTCCTGGTCTACGATTCTGCTTAGCGAATCAGCCGCTCTGCCAACGCCGATATTGAACAACTCTGTTAAAAGGTCATGCTCCAGATCAGAAAGCATCGGGACATTACTCATTGAAATACTCCAGCATGGCGTTAATCGTCTCATCTGTAATTGGCTTGTTGATACACCTGGCGCCAAGCAGCCGGGATTTTTCGTGGGTACTTTGCTGAATATTCGCCGTCAGCAATGCCTTTTTTGCTTCAGGAAGCTGGCTGTTCAGCTTTTCAATCAGCTCAAGTCCATCCATATCCGGCATGTTCAGATCGATTGAAAAAAGATCAACCGGGTGTTCGTTTACTAACGACAATGCAATATTACCGTCTGGTGCTTCCAGAATAGTCCAGTCTGGTCGCGACGCCTTGACCATCGCGCTGACCATCATCCGCGTCACCTTGCTGTCGTCGACTACCATAAAGGTTTTATCCGTTGTCATTGAGCATCCTCTCATTTCATTTTTATTATGGTGTCCATCATTTCCAATCCATGCTTATTAACGTATCGGTAGAAATTTCGGTTTCTTTATATATATGGGCGCACATATAGACACCGGGAGAAAGCCTGGGCTTGATTTTAATAATCCGTTGATAAACGGTGACTATCCGGAAAATCTCGGCAAATCAGGAAGTGTTATGGTTTAGCTGACGACAAATCGGGATGAGAAACCCCTTTTGCAACTCTCAGCGCATTAGCGATTCAGGCCTGAGCGTTCCTTTTTTCAGCAGAAGTGCTTTTCTTGATGTGGACGATAAGCAATGAGATGGCTGCAGGGGTAACACCCGATATCCTGGACGCCTGCCCCACTGTTAAAGGTTTGATATCAATCAGTTTTTGACGAACTTCTGCGGAGAGTCCCTGTACGTTTTCATAGTCCAGATTTTCAGGCAGACAGGTCGTCTCATTAGCACGATGCCGCGCAATTTCATCTTCTTGCCGGTCGATGTATCCGGCATATTTGGCCTGGATGTCTATCTGTTCAATAACCTTGTCATCCAGTCCCACCTGGCCATTACCAGTGACGGATACGAGTTCGCCGTAGCCCACTCCCGGGCGGCGTAACAGATCCATCAGGGTATATTCCCTGTTTAGACCGGATCCGAGTATCGTTTCGAGTTGGTCCTGAAATGGATCGCCGGGACGAATCCAGATTGCTCGTAAACGCTGTTGCTCTTGTTCAATCGACTCCCTTTTTTCCTCGAAGTTTCGCATACGTTGATCACAGATCAGGCCCAGTTCAAATCCCTTTTGGGTTAATCTCAGGTCTGCATTGTCTTCTCTTAACATCAGACGGTATTCTGCGCGACTGGTAAACATACGGTAGGGTTCGAGCGTACCCCTTGTTATCAGATCGTCAATCAGAACCCCGATGTATGCCTCATCCCTGCGCGGACACCAGGCCTGCTGTTCTTTTACCCGCAACATCGCATTGGCCCCAGCGACCAAACCCTGAGCCGCAGCCTCTTCATATCCGGTGGTACCGTTGATTTGTCCTGCAAAAAACAGGGCCTTGATAAATTTGGTTTCAAGGGATGAACGCAGGTCACGAGGGTCAAAATAGTCGTATTCAATCGCATAACCTGGTCTGGTAATGCGTACATTCTCGAAACCATTGATTGTTCGCACCATATCATGTTGCACATCAAAGGGCAGACTGGTTGAGATCCCGTTGGGATACACCTCATGGGTGTTTAACCCCTCTGGCTCGACGAAGATTTGATGTGATGCCTTGTCGGCAAATCGAGTTATCTTGTCCTCTATTGATGGGCAATAGCGGGGGCCCGTCCCCTCAATGACACCAGTAAACATTGGGGAACGATCCAGTCCGGCGCGGATGATGTCATGCGTCTTTTCGGAAGTATTTGTAATGTAGCAGGAAACCTGATCAGGATGTTGATCAACGGAGCCCATGAACGAAAATACCGGCACTGGCTTGTCACCAGGCTGTTCTTTCAACCGGGCAAAATCGATGCTTCGCCCGTCGAGTCTCGGTGGTGTCCCGGTTTTTAGTCGCCCAACCCGGAAAGGTAGGTCCCGCAAGCGTTCAGCCAATGTATTGGCCGGCGGGTCCCCGGCACGTCCGCCCTGGTCATTAGACAGGCCAACATGAATTCGCCCCGCGAGAAATGTACCGACGGTCAGCACCACTGCATGGGCATAAAACTTTAACCCCATACTCGTCACAACCCCTCGTACCCGATCTTGCTCTATGATCAGATCGTCTACCGCCTGCTGGAACAACATCAAATTAGGCTGATTTTCCAGCACATTTCTGACGGCTTGTTTATAAAGACCGCGATCAGCCTGGGCGCGGGTCGCACGAACCGCAGGCCCTTTGCTCGCATTCAGGATACGAAAATGAATGCCTGCAAGGTCCGTTGCCGTCGCCATGACACCACCCAGGGCATCGACCTCTTTGGTCAAGTGACCCTTGCCAATGCCACCGATCGCAGGATTGCAGCTCATCTGCCCTAGCGTTTCAATATTGTGGGTTAACAACAGCGTGCGGCCACCCATGCGGGCTGCGGCCAATGCGGCCTCTGTACCGGCATGGCCACCCCCCACAACAATGACATCAAAATGATCCTGATATTGCATAACTCAACTTATTCTCTTCTATCCAGCCCGTCAGCGAGACGGGCCGGATATCATATATGGTTGTGTCGAAGATTTCACCAAAGCCGCAAAAATTCCGGATTTTGTGCCCGGCGAATAGAGGTGAACCAGGGGCACCCAGCGCTATGGATTATTATTTGTTCGGTCTTGCCCACGCATTTAAAGACGCCATCCATGTTGCCGTTAACAACATAGTGCAACAAAAAATCACGCCCGGATACAATCTCAACCACATATATATTTAAATAAATACAATAGGATAACAGCCCATGCAGAAAACGGCAGCCCAAACGCTCCCGCAAAAAGAGCTAGAATCGTCAATCAATAACGTTATTGCGGAAATTAATCAGGTGATCCTGGGTAAAGAACATGTCATTCGGCTCGCCATCACCTGCCTTATCGCGAAAGGACACCTGCTGATTGAGGACCTGCCCGGCGTCGGCAAAACCACGCTCGCTCATGTACTGGCAAATGTATTGGGACTGGACTTTCATCGCATACAATTTACCAGCGACATGTTACCAGCAGATATCCTGGGGGTATCAGTATATGAGCAGGACAACGCCCGCTTCAAATTTCATCATGGCCCCATATTTGCCCAATTGATTCTTGCGGACGAGGTTAATCGTGCAACGCCTAAAACACAAAGTGCGCTGCTTGAAGCGATGGAGGAATATCAGGTCACCACTGAGGGTGAAACACACTCGCTACCCAAACCCTTTTTTGTCATTGCAACCCAGAATCCCGCCAATCAAATCGGTACGTTCCCCCTACCTGAATCACAGCTCGATCGATTTATGATGCGTATCGAAATGGGCTACCCAGATCAGTCGGCAGAACGCGCACTATTAAAAGGCAAGGACCGGCGAGACATTCTTGAAGAGATCTCTCCTTGCATCTCGACAGAAGCACTCATCTGTATTCAGAAAACCGTACCGAATATCCATTGCTCAGACGCATTAATCAATTACATACAGGCCATCCTGTCGTTTACCCGCAGCGCATCCCAATACCATCATGGTTTATCACCGCGGGCCGGCCTTGCATTATTGCGTTGTGCCCAGGCGTGGGCTCTCATGGATGGGCGGAACCATGTGCTCCCTGAAGATGTTCAGACCATTTTACCCGGCGTCGTTAGTCACCGTCTGCAAGCGGCTGACGGCACGACTAAACAATCGACAGATGAGCTAATGATCCACCTTGCCGAAGTGCCTGTCCTTTAACGCATTGACAATATGCAGCTCACGTTACCCTTCGTTTCACGATTCGTTTATAAATTGTTGCGCACGGAGCGACGCAAAAAATCATCGCGTGGCAAACCGGTTACATTATCTAGACAACGAATTTTTATATTACCGACTCGCTACGGTGTCATCTTCGCCGTGTTGTTATTTGTGATGCTGGTTGGCAGCACAAACTATAGTAACAGCCTGGGCTATGCGTTTACGTTCCTGTTAACCGCTATTTCAATGGTTTCAATTCTGCACACCTACAGAAACCTTGCCAGGCTGACCTTTCGTGCATCCAGGTCAACACCCGTTTTTTGTGGCGATATGGCTAATTTTAATATCACTATCGATAACCAAAGCAAGACAGAACGATTTGTGCTCTCATTAGGGTTTGACCAACATCCAGATGCCATCAAGACAAATGTGCCCGCTAAGGAACATATACAGATTCAACTCCCGCTACCAACGATCGAACGAGGCTGGTTGGAGATGCCGGTGGTCACCGTCTCGACTCAATATCCGTTAAGTCTGTTTCGCGCATGGTCTCATATGCGATTGAACACGGCCTGCCTTGTCTATCCAAAACCCCTGGCGATGGATTTTCCAACGTATCAGGGAACAAATCGTGAGGGCAGTGATAATACCAGTCTAGCGAGCGGTACTGACGATTTCTCAGGTTTTCGAAACTATTACCTGACCGATTCCCCACGACATGTCAACTGGAAGGCCGTCGCACGCGGACAGGCATGGATGACAAAGCAATTCTCCTCAAGTAAAACCGAAGAACTCTGGTTCGACTGGGAAAGCGTAAACCAATTTGATGTTGAAACAAGATTAAGCATATTGTGTCATTGGGTCATTGATGCCGAAAGGTGCGACCTTCAATATGGACTCAAACTACCCAACAAAACCATGAAACCCGGAACAGGTGAGTTTCACAAACACCAATGTCTGGAGACCCTGGCCCTGTTTGACCATGAATAGCCTCTCCTCATCATTAAATAGACGAGCCGTTAATCTGATGCTTTTTTCCCTGCTGCTGGCTATCGTTCCTCATATTCCGAGATTGCCAGTACCCATCACCGCATTTTGTTTGCTCTTCGGCATATGGCGTTTCATGCACACTTTTCATGCATGGCCCTTACCCGGTCAGGCAACACGTATCCTGTTATGTTTTCTCACCGTTGCCGGGATCTTTTTAAGTTACGGTACGATATTTGGCAAGGACGCAGGCATAGCATTTTTAACCATTCTTTTGGCACTAAAGCTATTGGAAATGAGGCAACAACGCGATTTGACGATCGCCATATTTCTCGGATTTTTTCAAGCCATTACCATTGTGTTATATCAACAAACGCTGGTATTGGCGTTGTACCTGATAATACCGGTAATGATGCTGCTGACAACGCTTATTGTCAGCAACCAGGCTGAAGGTGAAAAAACACTCATGACCACGATGAAATATGCGGCGAATCTGACAATACAATCATTACCCGTTATGCTGCTTTTCTTTGTGCTTTTTCCGCGTATCCAGGGTCCTTTATGGGGATTACCAAATGACGCCTATAACAGTATGACCGGACTTGACGACAAAATGTCGTTGGGCACACTGGGTCGATTGGGTCAATCAGATTCCATGGCGTTCCGCGTGATGTTTGAAGGCCCGCTCCCCGACAAATCGTCCCTTTACTGGAGAGGTCCTGTATTATGGCACTCCGACGGTGAAACATGGACCCCCAATAATAACCGATCGACTTCGATCCCTGCGTCTGATGAAATACTTTATGAAGGGTTCGGCCAACCTGTTGAATATTCTGTTACGTTAGAACCGCATAACCGGAACTGGCTGTTTGCACTGGACCTGCCCGCCAGTTTACCCGAAAACAGCATTCTGACATCGG
This sequence comes from Gammaproteobacteria bacterium, assembly GCA_046754065.1. Lineage (GTDB taxonomy): Bacteria > Pseudomonadota > Gammaproteobacteria > SZUA-140 > SZUA-140 > JBHHVB01. The sequence continues at coordinate 30,919 of JBHHVB010000015.1, read as the reverse complement.
ATATACAATTAACCAGCACTCAACCGATACGTACACTAACCCGCTATAAGATGAGCTCTTATTTGAACTACCGCACTTCTCGTCTTCACGACAGTGAACGCAGGCGCGCGCTTCAGCTACCAGCCGGAATTAATCCACGCACCCAGGCATTAGGACGGCAGTTGAAACAAAGGAACACCAGCGACGCAGCCGTTATTCAACAAGCATTAAGGTACTTCAATGAACAACCCTTCTACTACACACTTGAACCCCCTCCGCTCCAAAGCAGGGACAAACTTGACGAGTTTTTGTTTAGTAACCGAAGAGGATTTTGCGAGCATTACTCTGCTGCATTCGCAACATTGATGCGAGCAGCGGGGATCCCGACGCGTATCGTTACCGGATATCAAGGAGGCAACTACAATCCTGTCGGTCATTATCTGATGGTCAGGCAGAAAGATGCTCATGCCTGGGTAGAGGTCTGGCTAGATGGAAGTGGATGGGTAAGATTTGATCCGACAGCTTCTGTCGCACCAGAACGGGTTGAGAGAGGTATCGATAGCGTGGAGCTAGATAGCGGTCGTCGCTTTAATATTGACCTTTTTAAAACATCAGACCTCATCCATAACCTGCGATATCGCTGGGATGCGATAAACTATAAATGGAATCAATGGATATTGGGTTATGACAAGATAAGGCAAACCCGGTTGCTAAATGGTTTTGGCATTCATTCGTTCGGCGGAATGTTACTCTGGCTGGCTTTGGGCCTGATTTCCGTTATCGTGATAATCGGCTATTTACTCGCTTGCCAACAACGGCCTAATGTCGATCCCGTCAAAAAAGAGTACCAACGTTTCTGTAATAAACTCGCCCGTTGCGGACTTATTCGCAATCCCGGCGAGGGGCCCGAGGACTTTGCAAAACGGGCGATCAAACAAAATCCGGAGTTAGAAAATCAGATTAACGCAATTAATCAATTGTACGTTTCATTACAATATGGAAAACAGCCCCCAAAAAATGGATTGCGCCTGCTACATCGTCAGGTGAAAGAATTTTCGCATCAACCCCAAAGTTGATTACCGCGGCATCAGAATAAACGGCAGGCAGCGAGTGTAAGCTCTCTATTCGCAGTTCCGATGATTTCTCAGGTTTTATATTCTTGAAAAACGTTTCCTTTACACTGGTAGACAGCTACAGTTCGACTAATGAAAATCAGATTATTCTGCATGAAACTGGCGCTATTTCCCGATACAAAACGTCTCGAATATTTTTCCTAACAGATCCTCGGAGGTAAATTCGCCTGTGATTTCAGTCAGCGCTCCGTGCGCCTGGCGAAGGTCCTCAGCTAACAGATCACCCGCATTACTCTGGATAAGTTGCAGTTTTCCATCTTCGAGATACTGACCAGCTCTGTTTAAAGCATCAATATGTCTTCGGCGGGCGGTAAACAAACCCTCCCCTGTATCACCTAAACCCGCTATCGACTTTAAATGAGAACATAGCAGGTCTATACCTTCGCCGGTCTTTGCTGACAGACTTATTTGGGGACCAAAACCCGAGTCAGAAATTGCAACACGATTGCCGCTAATATCTGCTTTATTTCGGATAATCGTAACAGCAATGTCTTTCGGTAATAAATTCAACAATGCATCGACTGTCTCTTTGGGTTCGCTATCGTCTATAACCAACAACACCCTGTTGGCAACCGCAATCTCGTCATGTGCTCGCTGTATACCGATTTTCTCTACCGGATCATCGCTATCCCTTAGACCAGCAGTATCAACAATATAAAGTGGTAAACCATCAATCGAGATATGTTCCCGCAAAACATCCCGTGTGGTACCGGGAATGTGAGTCACAATAGCTGACTCTCTGCGCGCTAACGCATTGAGTAAGCTCGACTTCCCGGCGTTGGGCTTGCCGGCTATCACAACATGCATGCCTTCACGCAACAGGCTGCCTTGCCGCGCTGCAGAAATCAAATGATTGTGATTCGATATAATTCGATCAAGCTGCTCGCCTACCTTTCCTTCAGTGAGGAAATCGACCTCTTCTTCAGGGAAGTCAATGGCGGATTCGATATAGAGGCGCAGGTTTATGATTTTTTCGTCCAATTCTCTTACTCGACTTGAAAACTCGCCCTGTAAAGAGCGAATCGCACTTTTGGCAGCCTGAGTCGTTGCGCTATCAATCAAGTCGGCAATGGCCTCGGCTTGAGTCAGATCCAGTTTGTCATTTATAAACGCCCTTTCAGAAAATTCACCTGGCCGAGCAAGTCTGGCACCGCAATCAATAATGCGTCGCAGTAACAAATCCATTATGACGGGCCCACCATGACCCTGAAGCTCCAGAACATCTTCTCCTGTAAAAGAATGAGGTGATTCGAAATACAGCGCTATGCCGACATCGAGGGTATCACCGTGCTCGGAAAGAAACGAACGGTACTCGGCAACGCGTGGCGCAGGTACGCTGCCGAGAAGTCGGCGTGCGATTTCGCATACTGCGGGACCTGATACTCGTACAACACCAATACCTCCCCTTCCAGAAGGCGTTGCTATGGCTGCAATGGTTTCTGGTTGATGCTTCATAGATTAGAAGTTTAAGGGATACAAGTGCTGATGAAAATGTCGAGAGAACAAAAAAGAACAAGGATAAAAAAGGATTCTAAAAACTAAAACATCGCAAAAGGTAAACGACGAGTCAATAACCTTGTTCCGAACCATCAAGCGTGGTGGTTTTATTGCCTCATCATTTCGCGGCGTTTTCTATGCGTCTGGTAATTACCCACTGTTGCAGGATTGACAAGATGCTGTTGACGGTCCAGTACAACACCAAGCCCGATGGAAAAAATGCAAAAAATGCAGTAAATATGACCGGCAAAGCCATCATCACCTTTGCCTGAACAGGATCCGGTGGAGCCGGATTTAACTTCTGCTGAATAAACATTGAAGCGCCCATGAGCAAGGGCAATATATAATAGGGATCTTTGGATGAAAGATCAGTCAACCAGAACATGAATTCGGCCTGGCGCATTTCAACGCTTTCCAGCAGCACCCAATACAAAGAGATGAACACCGGAATCTGCACTAACATCGGTAGACAGCCACCCAGCGGGTTTATTTTTTCCTTTTTGTACATTTCCATCATCGCCTGACTCATTTTCTGGCGATCATCTCCGTAACGTTCTCTGAGGGCAGTCATCTTTGGCTGCAGACGTCGCATATTAGCCATGGAGCGGTAGCTTTTTTCGGACAATTTATAAAAAAGTAATTTGATGAATAGCGTAATAATAATAATTGCCCAGCCCCAGTTACCGACCATTTTATGAATATATTTTAAGGCCACAAAAATCGGGTGAGCAATAATCGTCAGGAAACCGTAATCAACTGTTAGTGTAAGACCTTGTGCTACCTGCTCTAACCTTTCCTGATCTTTGGGTCCAACGTAAAATTGAGAACCGAAGGTTGCAGAATTCCCGCTATCAATAAGTTTCTCAGGAGAAACCATGCCGAGCACGAACGGACCGCTATCCAGTGCTTTACTGTAATAGTGGAACGATTCTTCTTTATTCGGGATCCATGCGCCTAAAAAATAATGCTCGATCATCGCAGCCCAGCCACCCTTGATATCACGACTCAAATTTTCATCGGCCATATCATCGAATTCGATCTTTTCGTATTTCTCTTCCTCGCTATAGATTACGCCGCCGGTGTAGGTATATATAAATGCCGGCTTTTCACCCTCGCCTGGCCTGGTTCGCTGCATCTGTTGATACTGATAACCCTTCCAGGGCTGATTTGATTCATTAACAACCTTTTGCTCGACATCAATCAAATAGCTATCCCGATGGAGTATATACGTTTTGACTACGGTCACCCCATTGGAATCCTTCCACGTTAAAGGCACCCTGAGTTCGTTGGCGTCCTCACCCAGGTTGTAGCTTTCCTGTTCCGCCGTAAAAACGGCATGATGATCGGGAGCACTGTCGGAAATCAAGCCACTCTGAGCAATAAACAGACGCTTCTTACCATCTTCCAACAGCTTAACGGGCTTATCAGGCTCATCAACCTTTATTGGATACGCTAACAGATTAGCTTTCCGGAAATCTCCTCCTAATGTATCAAGCTCAATGTCCAGCACATCGGTTTTGATATGGATACGTTTACCAGATGCCAGGACGTCTTCGGTCAATGGCGACTGCTCGATTGAGGACGCAGATGATACCGGGGGAGAGGTAGAGGGAATATCTTCCTGAACAGGGGGTGCGGATACAGGTGCTTGTTCAGTTTGTTCTGTCGAGGCTACAGGGGCAACTGTCATGTCTTCTTGCATAACTTGCCAAACCAGCAACAAGCCGAAAGAAAGTATAAAAAATAATACAATATTTTTATTTTCCATAATTACTTTTATATATAAACGACTTCGAACATTCGCTAGCTGTTTTGTTTACCGCTCCTGGCTCTGGCACCAGGTCAACTCCGCCCTCGTGCCAGGGATGACATCGCCCCAACCGACGGACTGCCAACCAGCTGCCCTTGATTGGTCCATGTTCAGACAAGGCCTGCTCCGCATAACTTGAACAACTCGGGTAAAATCTGCAATGGTTTCCCAAAACCGGGCTCAGCGCATAGCGGTATACCTTTATAAGAAGTATCAGGAGTTTTTGCACTGTTGTATTTCTGTCCAATGTTTATTTAACGCGTTGCGTAGTTGCCGGTTCGTTTTATCGGTTATATGCCGACGACCGATGACAATGATGTCAAAACCCTTTAGTTTTCTTTTATTTAAACGGAAACTCTCTCGCACCGCTCTCTTGATTCGATTACGCCAAACGGCTTTCTTAACATTTTTTTTTGATATAGCGAGACCTAGTCTGGCCAAACTTTTGTTATTCGTACGAATTAAAACAGTAAAACACTGACTGGGGGACTTAACTGCGTCGTTAAATACATAACGGTATTCATTTGGGTGTGTAAGTCTGTCTTGTCTTTTAAAACGATTACCCGTTGAATTCAACGCGCCGCTGGTACGGTTTGTGATCAAGCACTCAGCCGAACGCGTCCTTTTGCACGACGGCGTTTTATAACCATTCGGCCCGCCGCTGTGCGCATGCGTGCGCGAAATCCGTGGGTACGTTTACGTTTTAGATTGCTGGGTTGATATGTTCTTTTCATCTGCTTGCCTAAATAACCAAAATTTAAAAGTATGTGCGCCTGTAATAGATCAACGAACAAAAAAATCTTTAATGCCGATAATCAATCAGTTATTCGTTAACCTATTTCCCGGCCAAAAACAAAGTCGCCTAAAATACCCATTTTTTATAGCTTCTGTCAATCAATTAGATTGAAAACACTGAATAACCTGCGTGGTCCCCATACAAAATCTCAATAAATTACGGGATAGAATCTTTCAAGTTCATCAAACATACACTGGTAACGCTAAACTACCCAACTTTCAACGTGTTAACTTAAACGAAAAACAGGTTTGGAAAATACACGACCAAATAGAAAAAAAGCATTGGATTAGCAAAGCGAAGAAGTATAAACTGCTGATCTTTTCTCTTCTGTTCGGATGTCATCAAGGGAGGTGGTTACTTGGAGAATACACTTTGGCAAAAGTGTTTAAGTCATCTCGAAGGTGAGCTCAGTGCACAGCAGTTTAATACATGGATCAGACCACTTCATGCCGTTGAAGATGGGCGCTCGCTCCGATTGCTCGCACCTAACCGATTCGTGCTGGATTGGGTTAATGAGCGTTTTTTTGACCATATTCTCGATATTTCCTCCCAACACAAGCTAGATGGCAAAAACCTTCAGGTAACGCTCGAAATTGGTACAAAAAAGGCAAATCGGCACAATGGAGACGTCAACACAAGCAATAAGATCGTCCGATCTACGAGATCAATGGAGTCAGGCGCCGGCTTCAGTCGCCGAAGTGACTCACCTGAAGTCAACCACGTTCGAGGTCTGAAACCTGAATTCACCTTTGAAAATTTTGTTGAAGGTAAATCGAATCAACTAGCCAGGGCGGGTTCCATTCAGGTCGCTGAAAACCCCGGTGGCGCGTATAACCCGTTGTTTATATATGGTGGAGTAGGCCTTGGCAAAACCCATCTTATGCAGGCTATCGGAAATATGATTGTTAAGCAGAATCCCGATGCAAAGGTCGTTTATATTCATTCGGAGCGGTTCGTTGGTGATATGGTTAAGGCCTTTCAACATAACGCGATCAACGAATTTAAACGTTATTACCGGTCTGTTGATGCCTTGCTGGTTGATGATATTCAATTCTTTGCCAATAAAGAGAGATCGCAAGAGGAATTTTTTCACACCTTTAACACCTTGCTAGAAGGCCAAAGCCAGATCATCATCACCTGCGATCGTTACCCCAAAGAGGTGGGGGGGCTTGAGGAACGACTAAAATCCCGTTTCGGCTGGGGTTTAACGGTATCAGTCGAACCACCCGAACTGGAAACAAGCGTTGCGATACTTAAAAGCAAGGCAGCAACCGCTCAAATTGATTTACCCGATGAGGTTGCATTTTTTATTGCAAAAAGGGTGAGATCCAATATCAGGGAGCTAGAAGGTTCTTTAAGGCGGGTTGCCGCAAATTCCCGTTTTACAGGTAGGCCCGTTACCATTGAGCTCGCCAAAGATGCATTGCGAGACCTGTTAGCCTTACAGGACAAATTGGTTACCATTGAAAACATACAGAAAACAGTCGCGGATTATTGCAAAATAAGAATGTCAGACCTCCTATCAAAACGTCGATCACGCTCTGTTGCAAGACCAAGGCAGCTTGCGATGGCCTTGGCAAAGGAATTAACCAACCACAGCTTACCTGAAATTGGCGATGCATTTGGCGGTAGAGACCACACGACCGTCATGCACGCTTGTCGTAAAATTAAGGAGCTAAAAGAGACAGACACAAGAATTAATGAAGATTATTCTAACCTGTTGAGAACACTGACCACATAATGTATATATCATGTGGATAAATATTCAAAATCAGATACTGAAGGACTTATACACAAACTATGCACCGAAAAAATAACAATAATCCACAAACTTAAGGCACGTACAAAACATTGTTAAATGGTTGAAATATAAAGTAAAAAAAATATTACCCACAAAAAATCGGGCTGCTAATAAGTATAAATATCTATATAAAACTATTAATTAATATGAAATTTACCATACAAAGAGAATCATTGATGAAGCCACTTCAACTTGTAAGTGGTGTTGTTGAAAGAAGACAAACCTTACCCATTCTTTCAAACGTATTGCTTTCCGTTTCAAAGGATCGTTTAACCATGACCGGTACCGATCTTGAAGTAGAGATGCAAACCAAGGTGGCTATTGATAAAGCTGAAGCGGGTGAGGTAACACTTCCAGCAAGAAAATTTATGGATATTTGTCGTGCCTTGCCTGACCAGGCCAATCTCGTTATAAGCATAGACAATGAAAGGGCGATGATTAAATCAGAAAAAAGTCGGTTTGTATTAGCAACACTGCCTGCGGGTGACTTCCCCAATATCGAAACAAAAAAGGCAGTGCTTACCTTTTCGTTGTCTCAGCAAAAACTAAAGGAACTCCTTGATAGAACACACTTTGCTATGGCTAATCAGGATGTACGTTATTACCTGAATGGTATGCTGCTGGAATTAAGTGATCAGAATATTCGGCTGGTGGCCACTGATGGTCATAGATTGGCGTTGTGTGAAATAACGGCAGATATAAAAACGCAAGAAAATCAACAAGTTATAATACCAAGAAAGGGTGTGTTGGAATTGCTCAGATTGTTGGACGATACGGATACGCCTGTCGAAGTACAATTAGGAACCAACTACCTAAGGGTAACAGGGGAAGAATTGAGTTTTACGTCAAAATTGGTGGATGGCAGATTTCCAGACTATCAAAATGTTGTTCCTAAAGGTGGTGACAAGGACATAGTCTGTAACAGAGATGTGTTAAAACAGGCGCTTAATCGTGTTTCCATTTTATCAAATGAAAAATACCGTGGGGTTCGATTACAGTTCGCATCCGGAATCTTAAAAATCTTTGCCCATAACCCTGAACAAGAAGAGGCCGAAGAAGAGGTAGCGATCGATTATAACGGTGAAGGTCTCGAGATTGGGTTTAATGTCAGTTATCTACTGGATGCTATCAGTGCCACACCAAAAGAACAGGTACAAATGACACTGTCGGATGCGAACAGCTGTTGTCTCATTCACGGTCTTTCTGAAACAGATTGTAAATATGTTGTTATGCCCATGCGGTTGTAACAACACACGATTTTAGGATGTAGAGCCCGTATAGGACTATCAATTTGGGTCGTGGAATGAATTACTTTTTTAACCCCTATCAGAGTAGAGCATAAGCATACCTAGATTTTTTCACCCACTTGATTAACAAGATTCCTCATTGATTTTAATTAGTTCATTTTCAATAGATGAAACTGCAACGTATTGAGATCAAACAGCTTCGAAATATCGATACCGCTTATATTGAACCTTCACAAAGGGTCAATATCATTTGTGGAGCGAATGCTGCTGGTAAAACAAGCCTTCTAGAGGCTATCTATTTTTTATCCTGTGGAAGATCATTCAGGATGCCTAGAACGGCTGCGCTAATACGAGAAAAAAAAGAAAATTTCAGCATTGTTGCGTCACTTTGCGAGAAGGGATTATCACCCATCAAGTTAGGTGTTTCGTATAGCAAGCAGCAACTAAAAATGCGAGCCGGAGGCGTAACGCTAACCAGAACTTCCAAGCTTGCGAACTATCTACCCATTATCGCGGTTCATCAGGAAAGCACCAGAATATTTACACATGGTCCGAAGTATCGCAGACAGTTATTGGACTGGGGTTTGTTTCACGTGGAACATTCGTTTCAGATTTTGTGGCGTCGGTATGTTCGGGTATTAAAACAGAGAAATGTTGCGCTGAGAAAGCATGCATCGGTTAAAGAAATCTCTATTTGGGATGGAGAACTAATAGATAGTGCCACCAGAATCGATAATTTGAGAAGGCGATATGTTAGTGCGCTAATAGAACACTATAAAGCTTACTGCTCGCGACTACTTGGAGAGGGTATGGGTTTTTCGATCGATTATTATCCAGGTTGGTCGGTCCACGAGGGGTATGAATGTGCGCTAACAAAGAGCTTGGAAAAAGATCGACACTATGGTTATACAAGGGCAGGTGTACACCGGGCAGATCTCAGCTTTAAGATAGATGGCCATGGGTTACAGGATGTTGCTTCCAGGGGGCAGCAAAAGTTGTTAGTTTATGCGGTGTATTTATCTCAGGCAGCATTATTTTATGCCAGTACATCACGTTCGAGCATCATTCTGGTCGATGATCTGGAGGCAGAGCTGGATAAAATCCACGCCGAGCGTCTTTACAAGCTATTGGTCGACTTAAAAAACCAGGTTTTTATTACAACAACAAAGCAGGGAGGTCTTTCGATATTTAGGCAATTAACTAACACCGAAGATATTAAAGTGTTCCACGTGGAACATGGTAAAATATCTGAGATGGTATAATTAATCATTTATAAAAATAGGAATAGCCATGAGCGCTGAACAAAATTATGATTCATCAAGAATCAAGGTCTTACGTGGGCTTGATGCGGTGAGAAAACGACCGGGAATGTATATTGGAGATACTGATGACGGTACCGGTTTGCATCACATGGTGTTTGAGGTGGTGGATAATGCTATTGATGAGGCGCTTGCAGGATATTGTTCTGAAATAACGGTCATTATTCATAGCGATGATTCCGTTTCAGTGGCGGATGATGGTAGGGGAATACCCGTTGATATTCATCCGGAGGAGGGTCGGTCTGCGGCTGAGGTCATTATGACTGTGCTACATGCGGGGGGTAAATTTGACGATAACTCGTACAAGGTTTCCGGTGGGTTGCATGGCGTAGGCGTATCCGTAGTCAACGCACTCTCTGAACATCTAAAACTCACTGTCAGAAGGGATGGCAAGATTCATCAGCAGGAATACGTGCTCGGTGAGCCAACCGCAGCACTCAAGATCATCGGTGATACCGATCAAACCGGTACAGAATTAAGGTTTAAGCCCAGCAAGGATATTTTCAATAATATCGCGTTTCATTACGATATTTTATCCAAGCGGTTGAGAGAATTATCCTTTTTAAACAAAGGGATACGTATTAGGTTGCTGGATGAGCGTAACAATAAGAGTGATGTGTTCGAATATGAAGGGGGAATTGAGGCCTTTGTTGAGCATCTGAATAGAAACAAGACACCCCTTCACAAGTCTGTGATCTACTTTAGTACCATTCACGAGGGTATTGGTGTCGAAGTAGCCATGCAGTGGAACGATTCATACCAGGAAAATATCTTTTGCTTTACCAATAATATCCCCCAAAGAGATGGCGGGACGCATCTTGCCGGTTTTCGCGGTGCACTGACACGAAACTTGAATCAGTATATTGAAAAGGAGGGTGTTGCTAAAAAGGCCAAGATTGCCACGACCGGTGATGATGCGCGTGAGGGATTAACGGCCGTCTTGTCAGTGAAGGTGCCAGATCCCAAGTTTTCCTCTCAAACAAAAGATAAACTCGTTTCATCGGAGGTCAGGCCTGTCGTTGAGCAGGCGTTGTCGCAGAAATTACAGGATTTTTTGCTGGAAAACCCGGCAGAGGCCAAGTCGATCGTCGCAAAGATTGTCGATGCGGCCAGGGCAAGAGAAGCAGCACGAAAAGCAAGAGAGATGACTCGCCGAAAGGGGGTGCTGGATATCGCGGGCCTGCCAGGTAAGCTCGCTGACTGCCAGGAAAAAGACCCTGCGTTGTCCGAGTTATTTCTGGTTGAGGGTGATTCAGCAGGTGGTTCCGCAAAACAGGGCAGGGACAGGCGTTTTCAGGCTATCCTGCCACTCAAGGGAAAAATTCTAAATGTAGAAAAAGCCAGATTTGACAAAGTGTTATCCTCTGCAGAGATTGGGACTTTGATCACCGCGTTGGGCTGTGGAATCGGTAAAGAAGATTATCAACCAGACAAATTGCGCTATCACCGAATAATTATTATGACAGATGCCGATGTTGACGGGTCGCATATACGTACCCTGTTATTAACATTCTTTTACCGGCAGATGCCGGAACTCATAGAGCGGGGTAATGTTTATATCGCCCAACCACCCCTTTACAAGGTGAAAAAAGGCAAGCAGGAACGCTACGTTAAAGACGATGCTGAACTTAACAATTACCTGCTTCAAACGGCAATTGAAAACGCCAAACTGTATGTGAATGCCTCTGCGCCGCCGTTGTCAGACCAGGCGCTGGGTGCCATTGCAGTGAATTACATGACCGTTATGAACACCATTCAGCGCCTGTCAAAACGTGTGAGTAAGCAAGTGCTTGAAAAAATGATCTATATGCGGCCATTAAATAATACTGATTTGCGTGATTTAAGTCTGGTTCATGGCTGGTTTGATGATCTGGAGAAGCGTTTGAACGGCGTTGATAATTCAAATATTCAATATCAAATTCAGGTGCAAAATGAGACGGACGATATTGCGTGGAAGGCCTTGGTGGCCGAGAATATCCACGGTATGTCCCATTCCTATGAATTAAACTACGAGTTTTTTAATTCTGGTGAATACGGTGCCATGGCCGAATTAGCTAGCCAGCTTGACGGGTTGATAGGCGACGGGGCGTTTTTAAATCGTGGTGACAAACAGATTGAAATTACCAGCTTTAAGCAGGCATATGACTGGATGCTGGATGAGTCCAAGCGAGGTCAACAGATTCAACGATATAAAGGTCTTGGAGAAATGAATCCAGAACAGTTGTGGGAGACCACTATGGACGCGCAGACAAGAAGACTCTTACGTGTACAGATAGAAGATGCGGTTGCTGCTGATGATATTTTTACGACATTAATGGGTGACAACGTAGAACCAAGACGCGAGTTTATAGAAAAACACGCATTAACCGTTGCTAATATTGATATCTAATTGGTTTGTGGGCGGGTAATATCTATATTCGCGGGCAGTATTACGTTAAGGTATTGTATTAATTATATTTTTCTCAATTGAACCGAGATTGGCAGCGCCAATTAAACCCACTTTGGTATTCATCACAACATGTATTGGTATTGATTTTAACAGCGGGGACATACGGCCCTTATCCGCAAACGCGTCCAAAAATGTCCCAGTTTGAATCTGTTCCACTATCTTCGGTGCGATACCGCCAGCGATATAAATTCCACTAAAAGGCAATGTCATCAGCGCCAGGTTGCCTGTCTGTGCGCCATAGATTGAAATAAAAAGCGTCATGGCCCGCTTTGCTAACGGGTCATCCAGTTTTGCATATTTTGAAATCACAGCAGCAGGATCAAATTGGCCTAATTCCTGGTTTACTATTTCCGATTCCCTGGCGAGGTTAATTTCTTTTAGAAACCTGTACACGCTAACCAGGCCAGGGCCGGAAACAATGCGTTCATAGGAGACATGTCCAAATTGTTTCTGCAAATGGTCCAACAATTGTTTTTGCAATTCGTCTGCGGGTGCGAAGTCGGTATGTCCTCCCTCAGAAGGAAATACTTCATAAAACTGTCCGTTCCATACCAGCAGCGTTACTCCTAAACCGGTCCCTGCGCCGACAACCAGTTTTGGTTTAAACGCCTGGGAATTTCCGCGTTGTAGTTCAATCAAATCGCTAGCATTTAATGTTGTAACGCCATAACCCACAGCCTGAAAATCATTGATTAATTGAAACCGGCGGAAATCGAATTGTTGCTTCAGACGACGAGTATCCAGCTTCCAGGGTAGGTTAGTAACCTTGGCTGTTTGATATCCCGGGTAGGTGTTAACCGGACCAGCCACACCAACACAGGCGTTAGCGATATTTTTGCCGCGACAGAGATTTTCACATAAAAAGCCAGCGAGAAGTTCATCAAATTCAGAATAGGACTGGCTATCATATCTCCGCTCGCTGACGATTTGGTTATCACCAACCGCAATGAGCTGAAGTATTGTTTTGGTGCCGCCAATATCGCCAGCAATGATTAAACGCTCACTCATTATTGTTATCCAGTGTTTGCGCAGCGGCTTTATCAAGAAACCATTCAAGCGTTCCGTGTGGATTGAGTCTTTCAACTGGATAGATTGGCCGATTATTGTTATCGGTAAATAGTTCTCTTATGATTTGTGATTTATTGGAACCCGATACAAGAATCATGATATGTCTTGCCTGATCAATGGTGGGGTAAGTGATGCTAATTCTCCAGGTCTGAAGTTTTTCTACGTAAACAGCACTAACAATCTGCGCTCGTTCCTGAATAATTGTTGTATCTGGAAATAATGAGGCGATATGTCCATCCGGACCCAAACCAAGTAAAACCAGGTCAAAAAGGGGTATTCCCTCTTTTGATTTGGGTAGCTGTTTTTCCAGAACATGTTGATATTTTTGTGCAGCTTGATCCGGTGGCAGTTCTGCTTCGATACGATGCGCATGGTGATTAGGAAGCTGTATTTTTGATATCAGCGTTTCGTGGGCCATGCGATAATTGCTATCCTGGTGGCTGGGGTGCACGCTGCGTTCATCGCCAAAATATATATGTACATGTTGCCAATCGATTGGATATTTTTCAGGGTTGGATGTTAGCTCTTCGAATAGAAGGCGTGGAGTAGATCCACCCGATAATGCAATATGAAAGCTACCGTTGTGGTGTATGGCCTGTGTTGCGAGTTCGAAAGTCCTTTTTGCAGCTTTTCTAGCCAGTGTTATCTGGTCAGCCAATACATTAACGTCGTCGGGGTGAATTTTCATCGATCAGCCTGGTTAGTTGCTTGAATACAGTCTATTACTTTTGTGAATTTATTTGCAATGCGAGTCTTGCCTGTGAGATAAATTGCATAAAGGTTCGGTGTTCGTCCTGCGAAATAATACTATCCCTGGTTATTTTATCAGCATAAAAGAGTCCTAAAGGTTTCTCATTCATTATTATCGACGCAATGATAAATGACTGTGCGCCGCTGGTTGCCGCAAAGCCGTCCGGCAATAGCATACGCCAGTGTGAATCCTGAATATTATCTACTACTTGCTCAGTACCACCTATAATAGTCCTGGAAAATATATCATGTTCTATATCAATAGTAATATTTTGCAGACTGGCTTTTAGCTGATCTACCGAATGTCCACTAGCAATTCGCGCTGTGTATTGCTGGTGATTTGGGCTCAACAGGCACAATAAAGCACGGTCAAATCCCGATCCCCGTTGAATGCCCTCCAGTACCTTGGTGAAAATCATGTTGAGACTGGCGTTATTGGTTATCAGTTGTGTAATTTCCTGAAGTACCTCAAGCTGTACATGCTGATTAACCGCATTATCGGATGCAGGTGTTTCATTTACTGGTTCGTTAGGTAATGTAACCGCGGTATCTCCCCGGGCTGTCGCCGTGTTGGCTGGATGCGGTGGTCCTGAAGTATCTTTGCTGGTCTGCGTGTGCCGCGTATCATCCGCATCGTTCTGAAGTGGCAGGATACGTGACCCTGTGGTTTTGTTACTCGCATAAAATGCCAGTCTGCTCGCCATCCGGTCGCGTAACTCATCGCCGGTGTTGTCCATTTCCGGCATTAACCTGTCCTGCTCCAAACCGTAGGCATTGGCAAGGTCGCAAGACATTTTAAAAGACTTGATCAGACTTTCTTCAATTGCTTCAGGCTTTAGTCCAACCGCTTCCGCAAGTTGAGTCAGTTGATCAGGAAAAGGTTTTTTGTTTTTATTATGATTGTAAAGCGTAGAAACAACATTTGTCGCCAGGGATGACAATGCCCGGTTAAGTTGTACGCCACTATGGAGAACATCGTTTTCCTCATATTGATAGGGTTCCATCGTTTTTACGATAGTAGAGGGAAACTCCCACCCATTGGCAAGATGTTGACCGATATCTTTAATGCTTATACCAAGGATATTTAATTCCGCCTCCTTCCAGTCGAGGTCCTGTTCCTTGTGCAGTTCTTTAATTTGTAGATATTTTTCAGGCAAGAAATAGGCGACGGCAATTTCGCCAAGATTGTGCATTAATGCACAGGTAAAACTGTCTTCAATATCCTTCACACCGCATTGCATTGCGATTTCTCTGACGAATCCAGCCGTTGTATAAGCGTTGACCAACAGTTTATTCATATCGATGGAGGGATGCTCATGTTGGAAACTATCGACAAGCTTTATCGAAAGACAAAGGTTTTTAATGGTGCTAAAGCCGAGAATGACAACTGCTCTTGATACCACCCCAATTTTGCCAGAGCCCCGGTTGTAGTAGGAGGAGTTTGCCAACCTAAGGAGCTTGGCTGAAAGATTGGCATCTTTTGTTGCCTCTTTTGACAGTGCCATGGCATTACTATCAGGATTTGAGCTGACCTCGCGAATGCGATTGATGCTTGCGCTAAAAATAGGTAAATCTCCCATTTTTTTTGCGCGTTGCTCGATTGCCTGAAGTGTTAATTCTGCGTCGGACATTCTTTCCTATATATTAGTTTTTCACTGGGGTATCGCTTCTTATTAATCATCAATAGCTTACCTGAGGTTTTAGCGACCAGGTATCAAGTGTTAAATTCTGTATTAGCGAAGTCTACTAAACTACCTACATTATGGCGGTTGGAAGGTGAAAAAACTTAAGTGATTTAATTAGGATTTGTCCTTGACCCTGAGCTCCGAATCAAATTATGCTAGTCATCTAAAAATTACAAAATTGACATAGGGGGATGGGAAGATGGAATGGTACCTGGCATTATTCAGCCTCGTCTTTGGTCTTGGAGGTGGTTTCTTTTTTAGTCGTGCAAGCGACTCTGGTATTCAGCAAGCTAAAAAACTCGATGCAGAACTGAAACAAACCAGAGAAGAATTGGCAACCTATCGTACTCAGGTTAATGATCATTTTGAAAAGACGGCGGAACTGGTTAATACGTTAACCGAGAATTATCGGGCCATTTATACCCATCTTGCTGATGGGGCGCAGAATCTCTGTGGTGGTAACCTTACCAAACTCGAGGCGATGGCGACCCCTGAAAATCTGATATCTGCAGATTCTGCTGAAATTAATGCGGGTGAAACTGCAAAGGGCACCACGGATCCTTCAATTGAAACCGAGGAAGCAGCAACTGAAAAAGCCACTTCGGAATCAGCGGATACCTCAGATATAGAAAAGGATCAACAGGAGGCTAGTGCATCTGAAGCAGTTGATGAACTTTTGGAGGGCATGCCTGCCCAAGCAAAAGAAGCTGAAGCAGATAAAGGCAATCAGGAACAAAGAGTCCACTAGCCCCATTCGGGCAGCCACCCAATTGGGTGCGTACTTACTGTATTCGGTATTCTGGCCTGGATGTCGAATGAATCAATTACCATTATTCGGTACGTTGCCCATAGACCACTTATGCACAGATAGTCTATGGGTACGCTATTTCAGCCGGGAGTTTTTCGCTAATTGCGACGAATGATTTCTGGTCATTGCTGTGTGTACATCACTTAATGTGAAATCGTGCCCCGCTTTCTTTCGAGCACCAAAAAGCTGTACTGATGGGGATTATCTTCGTCTGGCGTATGGTCAGATCTGTCGCTAACCAACCATTCGTCCCGGTTATAGTCAGCAAATCGTGTATCACCCTCAATATCCTCATGAATCAGCGTGACGTACATCCGCTGAACCATTGGTAACGCTAATCGGTATATTTCTGCACCGCCGATGATCATTGCCTCGGGTTCCTGTCTGGCCAGGTCGAGTGCTTGATCCAGAGAGTTTACGATTTCACAACCCGTGGAGACGTATGCCGGATTGCTGGTAATAATGATGTTTTTCCGTCCTGGTAGCGGTCTACCGATAGACTCAAATGTCTTGCGGCCCATGATGACCGGTTTACCCATCGTGACCTTTTTAAAATTTTGCAGATCAGCAGGTAATCGCCACGGTAGCTGGTTGTTCTTGCCGATGACGCGGTTGTTTGCCATGGCGACGATGAGTGACAATATCATCAGATGTCACGTTATGTTTAAACGGCTACCGCCGCTTTTATATGGGGATGACATTCATAGCCGACCACTTCAAAGTCTTCGAAGCGATAGTTGAACAGGGTGTCTGCTCGACGTTTGATGACTAGCCGGGGCAGCGGTAAAGGTTCCCGGGACAATTGCAGGTCAGTTTGTTCCAGGTGATTCAAATAGAGGTGGGTATCTCCTCCTGTCCAGACAAAATCTCCCACCCTGAGATCGCATTGTTGTGCAACCATATGCGTTAGCAATGCATAACTCGCGATATTAAACGGAAGACCCAAAAAGGTATCACAGGAACGTTGGTACAGCTGGCAGGAGAGCCTGCCTTCGGCCACATAAAATTGAAACAGTAAATGGCAAGGAGGTAGCGCCATGTTTTCTACTTCGGCAACATTCCAGGCGCTGACGATATGTCTTCGGGAATCGGGATTACTTTTTATTTGATCAATGAGTTTACTGATTTGATCGATAGGCTGACCATTGGGCGTTGGCCACGATCTCCACTGATGGCCATAAACCGGGCCAAGATCACCATGCTCATTCGCCCACTCATCCCAAATCGAAACACCATGCTCCTTCAGGTACCTGATGTTCGTATCGCCGGACAAAAACCATAACAACTCATGAATAATACTTCTTAGGTGAAGTTTTTTGGTTGTAACAAGAGGAAAACCGTTCGTTAGATCGAAACGCATCTGGTGACCGAATAGGCTTAATGTTCCGGTCCCGGTGCGGTCTTCTTTTTTGGCGCCGGTTGTCTTTATAAGCTGTAGTAAATCAAGATATTGCTGCATGAGTCATGCCTCTGTCATTTATCAAAAACTACCCGTTTGGGGTATTTGCGCCACTTGAATACCTGTAGGCCCACCCAATGAGTCCGGCACCGATAATGATCATCGGTGTAGATAGTATTTGACCCATTGTCAGCCAGTCAAATGCAATAAAGCCGATATGATCGTCCGGGGTTCTTACAAATTCAACGGTAAAGCGAAAGCATCCGTAACACATAAGGAACAAACCTGATACTGCCATGGTAGGGCGCTGCTTTCGCGAATAGATCCATAAAATGATAAATAATGCCAAACCCTCTAGCATTGCCTCGTATAGTTGTGAAGGATGGTGAGGCTGCATACCGGGTTGTGGCACCATGGCCCACGGAACATCGGTCACCCGCCCCCATAATTCTCCGTTGATAAAATTGCCAATTCGTCCTGCGCCAAGTCCCACGGGGACGAGCGGCGCCAAATAGTCGGTTATCTGAAAAAAAGTCCTGTTCAACTTTTTGCCATACAGGAACATGGCTACCAGCACACCGATGAGTCCGCCGTGAAAAGACATTCCACCTTCCCATACCTTTATGATTCTGACTGGATCAGAAACGATGGTGCCCAGATCGTAAAACAACATGTAACCGAGTCGACCGCCAATCACAACGCCTAGCGCACCATAAAAAATCAGGTCACCAACCTGCTGAGGAGTTAACGGTGAATCAGGATGTTTAGCGCGCACATTGCCAAGCCACCACGCACCGGCAAAGCCAAGTAAATACATGATGCCATACCAATGAATCTTGACAGGCCCAATGGCAACAGCAACCGGGTCAATTTCGGGGTAAACTAGCATCGACCGGGGCAGACCGGGTAGTGTTTATCTAAAAGTGACTGGATTAATATCAATTTTTTCATCTGTGGTGCATCAATGGGTGTTTCCGTAAAATGTTACCACATCACACGGGAAGGATTCGCGATATAAATGCCTTGAGATAGTCAGTCTCGGCGATGGCTGGATGAATCGGGTGGTCTGGTCCCTGGTGTCCTTGTTCGAGAATCTGAATTTGTCGATCAAGATGCCGACTTGTTTTCAATAGCGTTGACTTTAATTCCGAGCGGGTTAGGTGATAGGAACAGGAAGCGGAAACCAGGATGCCATCTTTTGACAGAATTTGCACGGCCAGTTGATTGATACGCCGGTAGGCATCGATTCCTTTTGATTTGTCTTTTTTGTATTTGATAAAGGCAGGTGGGTCCAGTATCACGACATCGAATTTCTGTCGTTCAGCGCGGAGTGTTCTCAGTACCTCAAAGGCATCACCCTGACAGGTCTTTACCTTTTCAGGGACGTGATTAAGTTCTGCATTGGCTAACGCGGATTGAAGGGCATTTTGTGATGCATCGATAAAGGTTACATGCCGGGCGCCACGTGCAGCGCATTGCACCCCCCAGGCGCCACTATAGCTGAATACGTCCAGTACAGTTCTTTCCTTGATATAGGTAGTGGTCCGCTGACGATTTACCCGATGATCGTAAAACCAGCCGGTTTTTTGACCGCCGATGGGATCGACTTCAAACAGGATACCGTTTTCATCGATGATTATCTTGTCCGGCGGGCTACCAATAGCGACATCAGTATACTTCTCCAGGCCTTCGAGTTTGCGAATACCCGCATCATTGCGAAAGATAACCGCAATTGGCTTGATGACCTTTTGTAGTGCGCTGGCGACTTCATCCTTGCACTGTTCCATACCTGCGGTTGTGATTTGGGCAACGAGGATGTCATCAAAACGATCAACCACGAGGCCGGGTAATCCATCACTTTCTCCATAAATCAAGCGGTAGAATGGTTTTTCGAACAACCGTTCCCTTAGCGATAAGGCAATATTGATTCTGTGTACCAACAGGGAACGATCCAGCGTGTATCGCGCATCACGGGAAACCAGACGTGCACAGATCAACGAGTTAGGATTAATGTATCCAGTGCCTAAAGCGTGGTTTCTATAGTCGAAAAGTTCAATGGCCTGCCCTGTTTCAAACCCTGATAGGGGCGACCTGCCGACATCAATCTCGTTACTAAAGATCCAGCAATGACCGGCACGAATTCGTTTGTCTTCATTCCGCTTCAGGTATAGAGGTGTCAGTTTCATTGTGTGTTCAATATAACTGAGGTTGTGGCCATTCGATCGCACGATAGCGCTCGCAGCGGTAGCTGTAAAAGGTACGCAATATCTCTCCCTTTTTGTTAGTCGCATTCACGTCCGGTAACGGGATGCAGGTATCAAAGGCCTGCTCCAGTTCTGTCGGGGGCTGTTGGTGTGTTCCGATATAAACACCATTTCTCCCCACTTCACGATCAATCGCAGGCCATAAATCATGTTGATTGAAACGCCGGGATTCGCTGCCGGAGACATAAACCGGTATGCGATCAGGCCAGTAGAATGCCAGCTCACCGGCCAGGTGGTAGTTATGTGTGAGGATAAAATCAATATTGCCCACCGCACCGCTAATTTGGTTGATAGGCTGATTCCACAGCTTGGTTTTCTTGAATGGATCCTGATCAACGGGAATGCCAGACCAGGAAGGGAAATAGCTAAGTAACATTAATAGAACAGAGCTTGATAAACCGGCTATTAACAGCGATTTTTTGACTGGACCAAAAAAGTTCACATGACCGGCAAACAATACGAGCAGGCCGATGTAGCATGGAGCCGGCCAGTTAATTTGAACTTTTGCGCTACCTGATTTGACTATAAAAAACGCTAAGCAGGTGATTGAGACCAACCAGATCAACTGGTATTGAGATTGCGCTGGCCAACGCCAAACAGCCATTACCAGTAGAATTGATATGATGGGTGATAACGCGATCCACTGCCCACCAACAAAATTCAACGCTCTCAATATTGACCAGGATTCATGCCCAATATGTCCGCCCTCGTGGCGGAACATGACCCAATCGTGGTTTGCATTCCAGATCAGGACCGGCAGCATACAAACTAAAACAAGCAGTAGACTCGCCCAAAGGTGCGGATTAGCCAGTTGTCTTCTCCACTCCGGTCGAAAGATTGTCAGGATACCGGTAAAGAATGGCAAAAGCCCAATGCTTAACTTGGTCAGTCCACCAATGCCAACGGCCAATCCCGCCTGGTACCATGCGCGCGGTCTGTTTTCAACGTACACGCTATACAGGACCCATAAACCCCAAGTCCAGAACAGGAGCACAAAAATATCCGTTGTCATCACCAAACCGATCGTAAAATAGACAGGTGTGGTCAGCGCAATGATAACCGCCCACCACGCAGCAGAACGTCGTTGCCAAACCGCTTTGGTGAAATAAAATATCAGAATCAGAAATAGTCCATGCGCAATCCAGGCAAAGATTCTGACCTGCCATTCACCATGTCCGAAAAGTGACTCGGATAGGGCAATTAACCACGCGATTAGCGGACCTTTAGAGTAATAACTCCAGTCCAGTTGCTGCGACCATTCCCAGTATTGTGCTTCGTCAAAGTGTAATTCGATACCGGCAAAATGAACCAGTAGTATTTTCAATACGATGAGAATACAGACCAGGGCGGATAGTAACTGCCAATCCGGACGAAGGGCTATCCATCTCACGCGGCTTGTTTCCAGTCCTCGTCGGAAGCCGCATTAACTTCATCAACATTGCGGATAATATAGGCGGTCTGGTCACTGGACGCGAAATAGGTGCGGGTCATGATTTCACTGAGTACACCAGTGGTAACAAATTGTACGGAAACGACGATAAACAAAATACAGATGAATAATAATGGCCGTGTTCCGATATCCTCTCCCCAAAATATTTTTACACCTGCGAGGTAAAGCAGACCCAGAGTACCCAGGCTGCCAAAAATTAGACCGATCCGGCCAAAAAAATGACTGGGTCGACTTTGAAAGCGCATAAAAAAATAAACCGATAACAGGTCGAGGATTACACGGAAGGTACGAGAAATCCCGTATTTGGATTCCCCATACTGGCGCGCATGATGATTGACCACCTCTTCCTTGATGCGAGCCGGTGAAGTCGTTGCTGCAACCCAGGCAGGAATAAAACGATGCATTTCGCCGTAAAGCCTGACGCCCTTGATGATTTGGGCGCGGTAAACCTTTAGGGTACAGCCATAATCATGAATAACGACCCCCGTTATACGGCCGATCAGCCTGTTTGCGATAAACGACGGAATCTTGCGTAACAGGTTGTCCTGGCGTGATGCGCGCCAGCCGGTTACGAGGTCCAGGTCTTCATCAAACAAACGTTTAACCATGCGCGGGATATCGGTTGGATCGTTCTGCAGATCACCATCCAGCGTTGCAATCACGTCACCGCGGGCTGAATCGATGCCGGCCTGCATCGCCGCAGTTTGTCCAAAATTACGTTGCAGGCTAATGATACGGATATGGGAGCCATGATCATTGGCCAGTTCGACCATTCTCTTTTCGGTTGTATCCGTACTGCCATCATTGACGAGTACCAGTTCCCATGGGTGCTGATAATCGGACAGACACTCGTGAATTCTTTCCAGCATCGGTGCGACATTTTCCTCTTCGTTATACATCGGTATCACAATAGAAAGGTGGTGTGCTGTATTGGGCTGTTCAATTTCTCTCATGTGCATTTTTTAATATTTTAATGTGTTGTAGAAAACGAAGGTATTTTAACCCGAGTAGCCCAGTTATCCATCCATAAAACGATCCTATCAGGAATCCTGCAGCGACCTGGCTGGGGTAATGTTTTGCCAGATAAATTCGGGATATTGCAACCAGGATCGCAACAACAATCAGTCCAAACGATATCAGCCTTTTGGGCAGTATGGACCAGATAAAGAGAGCCGCTGCGAAGAAATTCAGTGCGTGGTTCGAGGGCATTGCCAACAGATTGCCCCCACAAGGCTCAGAACCAGCGCGCCCCGGTTGCCGTATCAGCTCAAAGGCGTCGAAACAGGGTCGCGCCTGTGCGGTTAGGTGTTTAACTAAATTACCGATTAGATCGCCGCTAATCACTACTAATAATAGCATAATCCAGAATTTTACCCCATCTCTACCAAACTGTCTGGCGAGATAAAGCAGGATAAGTAGTAGCAGCGGGACGGTAAAACTGCCTCGTTCAGAAATCCACAAAAAGAACGGGTCGAGCCATGGGGTTCCCCAGTCCTGATTGATCCATAAAAGAAGGCGCTCATCCATTTGATCGTTTTCCGGGTATTAGCAAACTGATAGCTCCGCCAATGACAGTCGATGCGAGGATGAACAGATGGAGATTGATCGCGGATCCTAATGCGTTCTCCGGATCGACATCATAGGGTAACAGCCCGGCTACCACCCCTGCCTCATAAGTACCGGCGCCTGCGACGCCATGTATCGGTAATACGCTGGTCAGGTCTCCTGCAATAGCACCCATCAGTGCAGCTGAAACGGGCACATCAATAAATAACAGCAATATCCATGTAAAAATCGCCAGCTTTACCAGCCAGTTTATCAGGGTCCAGGCCCAGGATCGCCAAAATACCGGTTGTGATCGTGGCAGGCCATCCAATATTTTTTTGGTGATGGCAGCAAGTCTCCGCTGCGGATTTTCACCGATATAAGCCGTAAGTCGTGCACTCAAGTGAAAGAATAACCATGGCAGGGCAGACCAAAACAGCAGCAATATGATGACTACACCTTGATTAAACCAATACCCGGCGGTTGCCCATAGCGCAAAAATACCCAGTGTATGGAGATCAAGTATTCTAAACCATAACAACGCCGGTATGGATCTTTTGACGGGTATGGAAAAATACCGCGAAGTTAATACCGGGAAACTGATCTCGCCTGTTCGCATTGGCAGGATGTTATTGAGTAAATTGTGTTGTAACATCACCTTAAAGCAAAGCGAAAATGCACCGGCCATTTCTGTTTTGAAATAATCGAAGAGGCGATACGCACGTAGGCAATAGCTGGCAAACACAATCGTAATGGCCAGCAGTATCAAGCCTAAAGATAAATCCCGCCACGGCCTCAACAGCGTCGACCAACCAAAATAGTGTTCAACCAGTGCAAGAAACGCGATAAAGATAACGACACTTAAAGTAAATCGACTATTGATTTGCATGGATCGTTAAATCTCACGGGCTGAAAATTTGAAGTATATGCGCTCGCATCTTCTGATTTGAAGTTATGTTTTTAATGTGTTGTTATCGCCTAATTTTACCCAATAGCCACAAAAATATTTAGGTACCATTTCTGAAGGATAAATGATGTCAGAAAGAAAATATTTAATAATTAATTGGTTGCTGAAGAAGTATAACAATATACCTTGAAAAAGGCCGCTATCTTAATTAAATAATTTGGTGCATGACAGGCTTTATTTTGTTCGCCGAAAGCGGGATAATATAGCTATTCTGATAACAGGCAAGCATAACTTGCCGGGTTGATTTTTCCCATTAAAAACAATAAGTTATCTTTGTGCGGCTGATTCTATCGCAGAATCGCTCAGATTTTAATACAAAAAGGAACCTACTATGCCTATTGGTCAAACAATTACACAGTTTATAATCGAGGAGCAGCGTCGCGTCGGGGGCTCTGGCGATTTTACATCTGTACTGAATGATACATTTACCGCCTGTAAGAATATCTCAAGCGCGGTTAACAAAGGCGCCTTGATTGGTGTTCTCGGTTCTGCTGGTAGTGAAAATGTACAGGGTGAGACACAGAAAAAACTGGACATTATTACTAACGATATGATGATCAAGGCCAATGAATGGGGCGGTCATCTTGCCGGTATGGCTTCAGAAGAAGAGGAGGTTGTCTACAAGATTCCTGACCAGTATCCCAGAGGCAAGTATTTGCTTGTTTTTGATCCGCTGGATGGTTCGTCAAATATCGATGTGAATATATCTGTTGGAACCATTTTTACCATATTGCGAGCACCGGATGGTGTAACGGATGCGACAGAAAAAGATTTCCTTCAACCTGGTACCAAGCAGGTTTGCGCGGGTTATGCGCTGTATGGACCATCGACAATGATGGTTATGACCACCGGTCATGGTGTGAATGGTTTTACCCTGGATCAAAACGTCGGTGAGTTTATTTTAACGCATCCAAATATGAGCATTCCCGAAGATACTCGTGAATATGCGATCAATACATCGAATACACGGTTTTGGGAGGCACCCTGCAGACGCTACATTGAAGAATGCATGGCCGGTAAAGAAGGTCCACGTGGCGAGAATTTTAATATGCGCTGGGTCGCCTCGATGGTGGCTGAAGTCCACCGTATTTTGACGCGTGGAGGAATCTTCATGTATCCGAAGGATAGCAAGGATCCTTCGAAGGAAGGTAAATTACGCTTGTTATATGAAGCAAACCCTATGTCATTTATTGTTGAACAGGCTGGTGGTGCAAGCTCAACCGGGCGTGAGCGCATACTGGATATCCAACCCCGGGAACTTCACCAACGTGTGCCTGTCATATTAGGTTCCAAAAACGAAGTAGAGCGCGTCGTTTCTTATCATCAGGAAGAAACGGCCGCGGCTTAATCCGAATTAGGTGTGTATTGCTTAACTCCAATGTTTTCCGCAATGAATAAGTAATGCAATTATCGTGTTGACGCCCTTGTGGCGTCAGCATGATCACCTATCAATCTGTTAACCAATAACACTTCACGTCCAAATTGTATTTATAATTCATATCGTTATCTCTTGGCTTGTCGTGTTAATCAAGGTAGACTCTTTCCCCTAGATTCGCTTTTTTTAAGGAAATAGAATGCAAATAGCCAAACACAAGGTCGCTACAATTGATTATACGCTCACAGATGACGACGGCCGACTGATAGATTCATCGGAAGGAAAGGCCCCATTTTCATTCATCCAGGGCATTGGTAGCATTATTGCCGGGCTTGAAAATGCCTTGGAAGGGAAGACCAGTGGTGATTCGCTGAATGTTACCATCGCACCTGAACATGGCTATGGCGTGCGGGATGAAGGACTGGAACAGGTTGTGCCCAAAGATGTATTTGAAGGCATCGATGAGCTGAAGGTTGGTATGCAATTCCAGACACCAACAGAAGAGGGTGCACAGGTCGTTACGGTAGTTAATATTGAAGACGACAATGTGACCGTGGACGGTAATCATCCACTGGCAGGTGTAACGCTAAATTTCGAAGTGACCGTGGTGGATGTCCGTGATGCGACCGGTGAGGAACTGGATCATGGTCATGTGCATGGCTGATCAAGACCCGCCAAATATTCCAGATATCATTTCGCTCAGGTTTTTCAGGTTAAATGGCTGCTGAATAAATCCGGAATTTGAGCGCGGATCGGAATGGGCCGCAATCTTGTTTTTGAATTCGAGAAGGGATTTTTCAGTACGCCCGTTTTTGGTAATGGTTAGCGAGTAGTATGTGGGTTTGCCATTAAAAATCGGGACCGCGATGAGTTGTTGCCCGTATTTTGCATGATCCTGGACAAATGGTGCGCCACAGGTCCAGGCAATCGATTGTTGATTTTATTAACGTAATCGGTGACAACCTGGTAACTTTCCTTGTAACTTTCCTTGTAGGCAGGCGATAACGTTTTGCTGGTTTTGGTAGAAAGCCAACGGGTGAATCGTTCCAGTAAGGGATTGTTCCCCTGTTCAAGTAAAACGCCGGTAAACAACACCGGACGTGAAGACGCCAGTGCGGATGAAATATTGAAGCAAACCAGCGTCGAAAGGATTACAAGCAAGCCTACCTTTTTAATCCGCACGGCGAGAGCCTATTTATTCATTTACCGGGAAATTTTCATCCAGTATCTGGTTCCATTCGGCAATTCGCTCCTCGACCTGCTTGAGCAACTCGGAGACGTCACCCGAAATGATTACCTCATTTATCTGGTCACCTTGAGCGATACTGTTGACAACCTGCTGGTCGTCGTCGCTAGTTATCTGTCCGAAAATAGTATGTTTTCCATCCAGCCATGGCGTTGCGACATGGGTAATAAAGAACTGGCTACCGTTTGTTGACGGGCCTGCATTGGCCATAGAGAGCTTGCCGGGTTTGTCGTGTCGAAGGTCGGAACTGTATTCATCCTCAAAACGGTAGCCGGGCCCCCCAGTGCCGGTACCATGAGGACAACCGCCCTGAATCATGAAGTCGTCAATGACTCGATGAAAACTCAGGTTATTGTAATAACCTCGTTGTGCCAGATTAACAAAATTCGCAACGGTGACGGGTGCCTGTTCGGTAAACAGAACAAGCTTGATGTCGCCTTTTGATGTCGAAATGGTTGCGTTTATTGAATTATCTGCTGTCATCTAAAAACTCCCTTTTGTTATTGTCGCTTTACTTATGTGTCCTGTTCCAGCAGCCGATGCAAGCTACCGGTAGAATACCCTAATTTGGTGATTCTACATCAAATTAATGGAGGTGTATAAACCTGGAAGATATGAGCAATTATCGATTGACGTTATTCAGTCTGGTTTGTTGTTTTTCCACATGGTCGCCGATCGCCTGTTTGGCAGCGTTGGCTTCGTCGATCAGGGTGGATAGTCCGGGGAGGTCATTCAGTTCGAGTGCTGGAATCAAATCCGTTGAAATTGATTGCAAGCTGGTTTCACTTTCATTTAATTTTTTTAAAGCGCCTGAATTAGTGACGGTGCTGACATTCGGGATAACGCGAATCACGTTTTCAACGCCTTCGGGCTTTTCCTGGGTAAAGTGCCAGACACCGTTATCGTCTTTCCATTTAAAGATCTGACTGACCGCCACATTTTGGTCTGACACATCATCATGAACCAGTTGTCTCATCGTATCAAGGCCAGTTTCTAGTGGGCTCAGCTCCGGTAGCCTCAGGCTGGGCATTTTCACGCTTGACAGGGACATTAGTGGTTTACCCTCTTCTCCTTTTACGATAAATGGACCCACGCAAAGCGCAATAATAGCGAGCAGCATCAGTTTCCAGATAATCTTCATATCTGTTGTATCGGTCAAATAAACGGATAATTAAGCTATAAATTGAAGTTATTCAGGTAGGCTGAGTAGTCGTTGTCAATACACTGGGTGGCTATCGGTAGTCGATAAGGGTCAGCCTTCAGTTCAACGGGTCAGGCTGACAGGTTTGGTTTGATTAAGCTTCTATTTTAATGAGGGTATTCTTGACTTCACAATGATTGTCGAGATAACAGGTGGTACACAATCGCGCTAGACCATTAAGGTTTTGTTTAAGCGATTCAAGTTCCCTAATTTTGTGGCCAAGCTTCTCATTTTTTTGGTGAATTCGACCCTTTACCTCTTTGCCATTTTCTTTGCAGGCAATCGCTCCTATCATCGTTATTAGCTCCTTGACCTCTTGCTGGCTATATCCCGGCTGTTTTGCATCGTTGAAAATTGGATACGCTCAATCGTATCCTCTGCATAGACACGAAATCCCCCGGCTGGTTTTGGAGGATGCTCAATATCTTTGTTGAGCGGTATGGAAGTACTTACACGGATAAAGAAGCACGATACTTTAAACCGTCTCCCGGTTATCCGGCAGACAGCAAGATCATCAAGGGAAGATATCCTTCAGGGGATGAAAAACGGAGCCTAGTATTACCTCACCAAGCCATTCGAAAAAGAAATGCTGTTATCTGTGCTGAAAACAGCCGTAACCGATATCATGCAATATCGCGAATTGCAAAACAGTGTAAGGACATTGGCGTTGATGAAATCTGGAACCTTCCATTTCAAAACCCTGGAAGAATCCAATGCGTTTTGTAGCCTGTTGGCACAGGCCTGCCCAAGCCCGGATAACGTGATTATGGGGTTGTCAGAACTGTTTATAAATGCGGTGGAACATGGAAATCTCGACATTAAATACGAGCTTAAAACTGAGCTTCTTAATCAGGAGACGTGGCATGAAGAAATAGCGCGTCGTCTCGAACTTGAAGAGAATAAGGATAAATTTGTCGATGTGAAATTTGAGCGTGATTCTGAGGAGATTCGGTTTATTATTAGAGGCTAGGGTACCGGATTTGACTGGCAGCCGTATTTGCAAATGGATCCACTACGTGGCATGGACAACCATGGCCGAGGTATTACAATGGCTGGCATGATCAGTTTCCAACTTATTGAGTACCAGGGAAACGGTAGTGAGGTCATTGCAACTGTCAGTGTTTCAAGATAAACCTACGCGGCTTAAACTTATGAATCTTTGACCGGTTCCGGAATGATAATACGTCGTTCGTACTTCCAGGTTGTTTGATAAAAGGATTCTATCGAGTCTTTTACAATGGCCCTGGTAAAGGCGCTGTCAATCTCAAGCCATTGATCCGTCAACTCATCCGACAGGCCGGCTTCCCTGGTACTATCTCTCAACAAGGCTTGTCGAATATCAAATAATTTTTGTGTGATATACAATTGCCGATGAGCCATTACCGGTTGTTTTCCCCAGTATTCCATCGGCCCGCCCATTTTTTCAGCCATGAAACTGGTCTGCCGATTCTCGATGGACTCCTGATTGTGGCCATCAAAATATTTTTTCAGCCAATAATGATCATATACCTTGTCGTAAAAGATTTTGTGGACCTTTCTTAGGGTTGGTAGGCCCCCTATACGCTCAAACAATGTCGTTTCATGATCAGCCATGCTGGTTTTCCAATTGTTTATGACGTCGCTGGATTATCACATTAATTAACGAAAATAACCGTCGCAATAATTTACAACTATTTACGAATAGTGACGAACCAGTAAACATATTTGTTAATAATGTTGAATATTAGCATAACATACAATACGTTATGAATGTTGGTCTAATGCTTGCTGAAAACACCTTTTAAACATATCTGAGTGACGATGAGCTATGATAAATAATAAACGTAATTATTACCGGATCCTCAATGTTCAGCATGATGCGCCCATAGAGGTAATCAAGGCCAGCTATCGAACAATGATGCAAACGCTAAAGTATCATCCGGACCTGGGTGGTGATCAGTGGAATGCTGCGCTACTCACGGAGGCAAGGCGCGTATTAACCGATCCGCTACGGCGGGAACAATATGATAGAGAATTAAAGGGGGCCTACTCAGATCAGGTTTTATCAGCCGGGCCACACCATAGAGAAAATGCTTACGAGACGGTTAATCGAGACTATCAAATTGATGCAAAGACATCACAACAGTGCGTGTTTTGTGGTTTGCCTCATTTGAACGGTTATTCGCCAAGCCACGATGGTGTATGCTCTCGATGCCGTTGCCCATTGACCACGTTGCCCCATATCTTTGGTGAAGAAAAAGGAAGAGCCGTTGATCGATTTAATAGGCAAGGCGCCATCAAGCTATACAGTCATTGGCAGCAGGATCGTGCGGAAACGGTGGATATGCTAGACTTGTCGCCAAAAGGGTTGTCATTTCGATCTACGAGTCATTTCAGGCAAGGTCAAATATTAAAAGTTGAGAGCGATGAATTTTGCGCCACGGCGCATATAACCCATGCGCGCCAACAAACCAGTCTGCCGAATGACAGGTTGAGGATGTATGGCGCAGGATTCTGTACAATACAATTTGTTCACGCAGTCGGTAACTTCATGTCTATCTCAATATGATTGGCTGACTTTCTGGTTTGGCCAACCGGATAGTTTAAGGTGAAACCTTCGCACTTAGCCTGTCTATTATTATATCCCGATGGTCCTCAAGTCCCTTGTAAGCCAAAACACTTTGAGGCATGGATCGAAGAGCGTTGATGAGTTTTTCCAGCTCAACCGGTTTAAACGTCATAACATTGCGATAATAGGTGCGAATCGTAAATATAAATGAATTGATGTCCGGTAGTCCGACTGTTACCTGTCTCTCGATCCGCAAGAATATTTCTTTATTCTCATCACTGAATTCCCGCCCCGTCCAATGAGCAATATCACGTCCAGCGGATTGTGTTGGATGATGATTCAATTGTTCATCGGTGGTTAGTCCCCAGGTGAATCTTTCAAATGAACCTTTGTTTACCAGCGAATTCAACAGATTATTTGCGTGCTGATTTATTTTATCCATTGCTGGAACAGGTGCATGTGCAGCAACAAACGACTGCCCGATTTTTTCCCTGGCTGCCCAGTAATTGGGAAGGCAAAGATGTAAATAGTCGGTCCTGAAAAAGTGGCACACACTACAATACAAGCATAAGATGTCACTTT
>JBHHVB010000014.1:0-51764 GCA_046754065.1 Gammaproteobacteria bacterium | reverse complement strand
CATTTATTACATGGTTCTTGCCATTTGTTCTTCCTGGTTCGCATATTTTGGGAAGGCTGCCAAAGCGATTTTTTCAACCACGGGAACTATTTAATCATGCCTTGAGTTTGTTAACGCCAGGGGGATGTATGTTAATAGTCAATCAAGGCTGTCAGGAATTTGAGGCGCAGGCTGCTATTCTGAATAATGCGAGAGTTCAGCACCATAAACTGGGAGAGATATACAGTGTATTCCCAATATACAAGAAAAAACGGTTTGCATGGTTGATTGTGAATAGTTAGTTAAGCGACGTAACTATAATTCCAAGGGCTATGCGGAATCAGCAAGATTATTAACTGATTTATTCTTGATCCGCTCCAATTCTGAGTTGATGCCCCAAATTGATAAACTCAGCCATTCAATCAAATCTTCCTGGGGCACAGGTTTACTAAACAGATATCCCTGGGCTGTATCACAACCAAGTTTGCTTAGAAGGTCAAATGTTTCCTCGGTTTCCACGCCCTCGGCAACGACCTCCAGGTCAAGGTTATGCGCGAGTTCGATTGTGGATCTGACAATGGCATAGTCACTTTTATTTGTCGCCATGCTGGTCACGAATGATTTATCTATTTTTAACTCGTCAATTGGAAGCTTTTTGATATAGGCCAGGGACGAGTATCCCGTTCCGAAATCATCAATTGTGATTTTTAGCCCCATATCATGAAGTCTGTTTAATGTCTTCAGTGCCCTGGTAGGGTTATCCATGATGTGACTTTCGGTTATCTCTAACACGATCATTTTGGGATCTACGCAATTCTGTTTGATTATACTATTTAGCGTAGCCGGCAAATTACTATCCATGAGATCTTTTGCGGATAAGTTGACCGCTACCGATATTTGTGTCCCCTGATTTTGCCAGATTGCGCATTGTGCAATTGCCCTTGATAACACCCATTTCGTTAGCGGTGTAATTAATCCTGTTTGCTCGGCCATTGGAATAAATTCGTCAGGAGGCATATAACCGTATTCCGGATGGAGCCACCTGACAAGAACTTCGACACTTGAGATTTGTTTGCTTCTTGTGTTTATTTTAGGTTGAAAGTATAGGGCGAGTTCTTCGTTTTCAATGGCGTGTTTGAGTTCGCCGCGGAGTGCCAGTTGCCTTACGCTGTTATTATCCTGAGAAAAATCATAGGTTGCATAGTGGAGGTTAGTGCGCTTGGCAGAGTACATCGCAACATCACCCCGTTGTAACAAGGTATTTACATCTTCACCATGGTCTGGCGATATAACGCATCCCACACTGATACCGACGTGGAGTTTCAAGTCATTAATGACAAAAGACGTTTCGATTGATTGTACAATTTTTTCTGCAATAGTATAGATGTCATTTGAGTTAGCAATCTCCGGTAACAATACCGCAAACTCATCACCGCCTAGTCTCGCAACGGTATCTGAGTCCCGCAACAAGCCGGATAAACGTTTTGCAACCTCCTGTAGTAGTTTGTCTCCGATATGATGGCCCAGTGTATCATTAATATCCTTGAAATTATCCAGATCCATAACCAGCAGTGCTAACGTGGCATCGTGTCGTTTGTTGACGAGTAATGTGTGATTTATCCTGTCGCGCAGTAAACGCCTGTTGGGTAATTGTGTGAGTTCATCATGTGTTGCGTTGTGTTCGAGAGCTGCAGTTTGTCTTTTTCGTTCAGTTATATCCCTCGCGGCGCAGATAAAAATGTTTTCATTTCCGGTATTCAGGTCAGTTATGGCAAGCTCGAGTGGAAAATTCCTGTTGGTGCTTTTAATGCCTGTCACTTCTTTGGTGCCGCAATACAGGCTAACCGCATTATCATAGCCTTCATCAATAATTGAATTACAAAGTTCTGGTATGATCGTCGAGATATTCTTTCCTATAATCTCTGTCGCATGATATTTGAACATGCTCTCTCCTGCAGGGTTTATTGATTTAATCAACCCATTGGACGTGATTGTAAAAATACCATCAAAACTATTGTCAACGATACTTTTCATTAACGTATCCTGATCATGTATCTGGGCCCGTTGAGAGCTAACCAGAATGGTTTGCATATCGATATGAGAAAAGGTTTCAATAAAAAATGTCAATAAGATACCGACTATCCACGGTACACAGTTAATAATAACAGGGAAAGAATTCTGGGTTAACGTTGTTGCCGCTATGACTGCACACCCTCCAGTCAAACAGATAAAAAGCCCCTTTTTCCATTGGTAACGATTTAATAATGGCGTTGTGATAGCGACAACAATAAATAATATCAGTACCGTGAAAGTGGAATTGGTTCGAAACAGCATCCGGTCCTGTGATATTGATTCATATGCCAGGGTATGCAGCAGGGGGCCGGGTATGGCGTTGAGTACCGGTGCGTTGATGATGTCTTTTAATTCAAGTGCGGTTGCGCCGATTATAATATGCTTGCCTTTTATTAACGAGGAATCAAACTTATTTCTGAATATATCAATAAATGAGACTCTGGGTATGGACGATGCGTCGATACTGTAGTCGATATAAAAACTTTTGGGAACATTGGATAAGTCTCTTGCAAAATAGTAGGCCACAGACGGAATTGTTTCATCTCCAAAATTGTCATAGCTATCAAATTTGCGAATTTTTCCATCAGTATCAGGGGTTACATTGATAGAGGCTAGCGAAACATGGTCCAAAAAAATATCGAGTGGTTTGGTGATAGAGCTTGTCAGACCGTCATTGGCAAAAGTATCATTTTGTTTAAAAATAGGTAGCGCAATATTATCGCCATAGTTTGCAAGCGTTTCGGCAAGTAACCGGTCTCCGTCGTAGGTGAAACTGGAACTCAAATCAATATCGATAACCACGTCGTTAACACCGTTTTCGAACAATCGTTGTAAAAGCATAGAATAGAAATCACGCGGCCATGGCCATTCCGGTAAAGCCTGGAGACTTTTGGTATCAATCTCTACCAGTACAATCTCGTTGGAAGCCTGTCGCTGTTTTGTCCATTGGAACTTGAGATCAAGTAATCCATTTTCAAGCGAAGAAAGAATGCCCGAGAAAAAAAGAATGGTGGTGATACAAAAAACCAGCGCAACTGAAATAATATTGCGTTTTTTTGTTTCAAGTACCACGGTGAATTCCCTTTCTGCTCAATATCGCGTTATGGAACAGAATTATTCGTGATGGTTGGTGTGGCTGTTCTTGAAGTAGTGTTGACCCGGTCCACTATGATCGCATCTTTTAAGGCAGGGCGTCCCGGTACATTATTATTCGTGCCAACCACGGATTTTGTTAACGCTGATGGTCTGTTGATACGCTTGGTTGCAGGTATAGCAGGTCTGGTCACGGTCGTCGCGGGCACAGTGGGTCTGGTCACGGCCGCCGCGGGTACAGCGGGTCTGGATATGCCATCATTTCTCAATGTCGGTTTTGATCTGTTTACAGCAGCGCTATGATCATTATGCTTCTTTTTACTACCGTTTCCAGCTTTATGCCCTCCATTTTGACGAGGCTGACCAGCGACTTTTGTTGGTAGGATATCAGCGCCGACCAGTGGTGCACCCAGATCGATGTTTCGCACCTTATGTTCAGCCGGTTGACTTTTTTCTCTGCGTTGGTGATTTATTCTGGGTAATTTCTTACGTGCGACCACCTTTTTGGCGGCTATGGCAGCTTTCTTTATCCAGCGATCCCTATGACGTTTCATCATTAAAAGGCCAGAACGAAAACTACCAGACCTGGTGGCCATTGTGTATCGTCCAGGCAGTAAATCCGAGTGCTTTCCGGTTTTTCTGTCAGTTATTTCCAGGCGGCCATCTAAAAGATAGGTCGATGCAGTGTCCTTATCTACCGTAATTCCAAAGCTGGTTCCTTTGACTCCCGCAATCATATACGGGGTTTTGACTTCAAAATGTTTGGTGTTCCGTTTTTCAATTTCGAAGAAGGCCTCGCCGAAAAACTGTACAATCGATGCTAAAATACCGTCTGACTTTTCGAGTTTTATTTTGGTATTTGCCAGAATGGTTATGGTATTTTCCCCCCGAACGAGTATTGCTTCATCCCCGCTATCGGTTCTGATGATGCTGCCTTCTGCCAATACATCATTTGCAGTAAAAGGATGCCAGATATCAGTTCCAGACTGGAATTGAGGGTTTCCTTCTACACTGATTGCAATCCATTCATTTTCTGCTGCCGATGTACAACCAGGAAAACTGACTAGCAATGCAAACGTAAAGGAAACAGGGACGGGTAATTTTCTGATGAAATGTTTCATGGTCGCTCCACTCAAAAAGTTTTAGATGCTCAATAAATTAAGGATGTTTTAAACATTGATACCGTCCTTGAAAAATCTGCCTCGTTCAGATTTGAATCCGTCTGGTCATATATATTTGAATATGTAATCGAAAGGTTATTGTTGTATTGATAATCGAATGAAATCGACACGCTGGTAATTTTGTCATCCTGTTTATCATTGTTGGCGTTGACGATAAAACTCGTAACCATATCGCTGTAATCAATAGCAGAAGTGAGTTTGTATTTGTGGTTTAACACGTACCAGAGTTGTAAGGAACCTGAGGTGATTTGCTTGTTTTCAATACCTTCGTTTGAATCAATGTCGTACAAAGCGACTGAAAATTTACTCGCAAAATTTCCCGGCCAGCGGTGCCACAACCCCACGCTTGCTCCAACGGTCTTCTCGATTTGCCTGATCGTTGAGCTGCTACTAAGCAGGCGATTGTCATAATTTAGTTGTTGCATATGATAATTAACGTTTATGCGACTGGCTTTGTTCAGATTAATGCGCCATTCCGGTGAAATTATCGCGCTAACATAATCAAACTCGCCATTGCTGGAGTCCTTGTACTGAAGCACGGTTGTATTGACAGCAAGCGCATGATTTCTGAAGCCAAGATAACTAAGGCCAAATGAGGTCCAGGTTAGACGGGTATTGGGTGTTTTAATGGTAAGCGGATCGCCATGTGTGTTTGGCATATCGATATTTTGCGATGCGAGTTCTGCGCCGCTTAGCTCATACCCACCATACAAAAACCATTGTCTGCGGTGGTTATTTTCGCTGGTAAAATATAATTGAGGGTGTACGGACCAAATAGCGGAGCCTTCTTTGCTTTCGGAAAGTAAATTCGGGTTTGAGTCATAGCCCATGCCCACATCTAACGCAAAGGCAGTGCTTGCTGCTGCACTATTAGACGCAAACCAATACAGACAGATGAGCGTTGAAATCCTATTGGAAAAATGTATTTTATTTATAAGCACGTCGAATCTGGTTTCTTCCGCTTTTATTAATAGTATCTTCGGCAGAATGACCAGGTTCTTGAGGGTGCAGGCGCCTTTCCGTCTGCTTTCCGGGACGGTTAAAAACCCTGTATAACAAAGGGAGAAAGGTGAATGCTAGATTGGGAAAAATGGGCAGGTTGGGTTATGCTGTTTGCGGTATTTTTGACCGTGTTTATACACAATAAATTCTTGTAAATCATGGGAAAAATCATAAAAAACAGGGTGATTCTGCTGATGGGGCCAACCGCATCGGGCAAAAGCGATCTCGCGATTGATTTAGCCAGGCAGTTTGGTACCGAGATTGTTAGTGTTGATTCAGCGCTCGTTTACCGCGGAATGGATATTGGCACTGCAAAGCCATCACAGACTATTCGTGCAACGATAGCTCATCATTTAATCGATATTTGCGATCCTTCCGAGGTATACTCAGCTGCTAATTTTCGTGAAAATGCGGTTAAATTAATCGAAAAATTGCATAAAAAGGATAAAGTACCGCTTTTTGTTGGCGGTACAATGCTCTATTTCAAAGCGTTACAATACGGTCTTTCAGACCTGCCTGGGGCAAATGAAGCGGTTCGGGAGCAATTGGAAATAGAGGCGGAAAGCCTTGGTTGGGCGTCGTTACATCAGCGCCTGGCCAAAGTAGATCCTGAGACCGCCAGTCGTGTTCACCAAAATGATCCACAGCGAATCCAGCGCGCGCTTGAGGTATATATGATAAGTGGGAAACCATTATCAACGCTGATAAATGAAGGAAAAGTCACGGAATCTGGTTACGACTTCATAAAATTGGTGGTTTCTCCCAAAGACAGGTCTAAGTTGCATGAGAGAATAGCTATGAGATTTTGCCACATGATGGATCAAGGCTTTCTGCATGAGGTGGAAGCGCTGTTCAACCGGGGGGATCTGTATTCAAAGCTACCGTCAATGCGCGCTGTCGGCTACCGTCAATTATGGCAGTTCCTTGAAGGCAAAATTGGCTACGAAGAGGCCGTGCAAAAATCCATCAATGCCACTCGACAGTTGGCTAAAAGGCAGATGACCTGGTTGCGTGCCGAGACAGCCTGTCAATGGTTTGACTCACTAGATCAACAAGTTTTAAATAACATATTGAAATATTTAGGTAATGGCCCAATAAAAGGTTAAATAGCGCGAGGCATAGTGTTACAATGTGTGCTGCAAGAACAATGCGGTTAAGGTATATGAGTTAACCCGTAGAATTTAATAATAATTAAAGGGCGTCGTTCGCCCTGTATTGATAAGGAGAATGATAATGGCTAAGGGGCAGAGTTTACAAGACCCTTTTTTAAATGCCTTACGCAAGGAGCGTATTCCCGTCGCAATATATCTTGTGAACGGAATAAAGTTGCAGGGTCAAGTTGAATCATTTGACCAGTTCGTCGTGTTGCTAAAAAATTCTGTCAGTCAAATGGTATATAAACATGCGATTTCAACAGTTGTTCCAGCAAGGAATATAAAAACGACAATTTCGGACGATTCTCACTCGGACAGCAATATTGAAGAATAGGCTCGTTTTGAGCACAGGCTGGTGTGCGATTGTTTGAAAGACCGTCGACTGGTAACAGGGCTGTTCTTGTACACATCCAATTTCGTGCTGACTGCGATCAGGAAAGTCTTGATGAGTTTAGAGAGCTGGTAGTTTCTGCAAATGTGGAGCCTGTTGTCATTGTCACGGGTTCCAGAAATTCGCCAGACCCGCGGTATTTTATAGGGAAGGGTAAAACTGACGAAGTGGTCGAACAGGTATTGGATCACAAAGCTGATGTCGTTTTATTTAATCATGCGTTGTCTCCTACTCAGGAGCGAAACCTCGAACAGCGTCTTAAATGTCGGGTTGTAGATCGAACTGGATTAATTCTGGATATCTTTGCTCAACGCGCACATACTTTTGAAGGTAAGTTGCAGGTAGAGTTGGCGCAACTAAAGCACTTGTCAACTCGACTGGTTCGTGGCTGGACACACCTTGAAAGACAAAAGGGTGGTATTGGTCTGCGTGGTCCTGGTGAGACCCAGCTGGAAACTGACCGTCGTCTTATTGGAGCTCGTATCAAGAATCTCAACCGGCGACTGGACAAGGTCCGGACTCAGCGCGATCTAAGGCGCAAGTCCCGTAAAAAGTCTTCAATCAAGACGATTTCACTGGTGGGATACACAAATGCCGGTAAATCTACACTTTTTAATCAGCTGACGGAGGCTGGCGTATATGCCGCTGATCAGCTTTTTGCGACGCTGGACCCCACTTTGAGGCGAGTAGAGCTACCTTTGATTGGTACGATAATACTAGCTGATACAGTAGGGTTTATTCGTCATTTACCGCACAATCTCGTGGCGGCGTTCCGTGCAACCCTTGAAGAGACCGCACAAGCCCATATGTTACTACATGTGATTGATGCGCATAGTGAGAATCGGCAGGAATGTATTGCCCAGGTCAACGAAGTGCTTAAAGAGATGGGGGCTGAAGATGTTTCTCAACTCGAGATCTATAACAAGATTGATTTGATGGATGATAGAACCGCCCGGATTGACCGGAATGAATCCGGAATACCCGTTCGTGTATGGGTGTCAGCTAAAAATGGAGAAGGGATTGCGTTATTAAAGGATGTGTTAATCGAGCGTCTACATGAAGGGGCAGAAGACGAAGCACGTTTTCCTGATCATGCACTACATGCTTCGCAATTACATCGCGTTCGCATTCAACCCGGGAATGCCAGGTTGAGATCGAAATTATATGAGTGGGGTGTTGTAGTGAACGAATTATCTGAACAGGGAGAGTGGATTTTGGATTTGATGATAACGCCCGAAATTGTGTCGTATCTGAATTTGCAGACTGGTTGTCAAGTGGAGTCTGAAAGCAAGCCGGATTGTGCACAATTGGCATAAGTTCTTGCGGTTGTACCGGGGACACCCTAAAATCCCGGTTTTAAAAGAAAATTTTAATTTTTATATATAATGGAGTGAGTGATGGCCTGGAACGAACCTGGAGGTTCTAAAGATCAAGATCCATGGGGTAGTCCCAATAAAGATCAAGGACCGCCTGACCTTGATGATGTGGTACGCGGAATCCAAGATAAGGTAAAAGGCATTTTTGGTGGCAAAGGTGGTGGTACCGGACCTGGTTCTTCGGGTCCAGGTTCCAAGGGCCTGCTGGCAATTATTGTCATCGTTTTGCTGGTTTGGAGCGCCTCCGGTTTATATATCGTCGATGAAGGTAAGCGGGGTGTGGTACTGCGTTTTGGTAAGTATCTATCAACCTCGCAGGCGGGTTTGCACTGGCGGATTCCCTATCCTGTCGATACCGTCCAGATAGTCGACGTTGCCCAGATTCGAAACGTGGAAATAGGCTACCGTTCAGTGGGTGGAACAGGCGCTGGCGAACAGATTTCCTCCAGGTCGGTTCCACAGGAAGCATTGATGCTGACCCAGGATGAAAACATTATCGATATCAATTTCGCAATTCAGTACAAGGTTAAAGATGCGCGTGATTATCTGTTTAATGTGAAAAACCCTGATCTGACACTTCACCAGGCGACCGAGAGTGCCGTTAGGGAAATCATTGGCAAGAGCCAGATGGACTTTGTGTTAACCGAAGGCCGTAGTGAGATCGTGTCCAGGGCCGAGATGTTAATTCAGGAGATTCTTGATAATTATGAATCCGGTTTGCTGGTAACGAGCGTCAACATGCAGGATGCCCAACCGCCTGAACAGGTACAAGCGGCATTTAGTGACGCAGTAAAGGCACGAGAGGATGAGGCGAGATTAAAAAATGAGGCCGAGGCGTATGCGAAGGACATAGTGCCTAAAGCTCGCGGTGCCGCAGCCAGGATGCTTGAAGAATCTGTGGCGTATAAAGAACAGGTAGTCGCTCAGGCGGAAGGTGAGGCCGATCGATTCAGTAAAGTTCTGGCCGAATATGAAAAAGCACCTGAAGTGACCCGGGAACGTTTGTATCTTGATGCGCTGGAAAAGGTGATGAGTAACACAAGTAAGGTAATGCTTGATGTTGACGGAGGTGGAAACATGCTGTTATTGCCTCTGGACAGGATTATGCAGGGCGCTACCGGTAATTCGTTTCCGGTTACTACAGTAAGGCCACAGGAACTGGTAAATTCCAGACCGGTAACCTCACGTTCAACGACAAATGAAAGAACGTCACGTCCAGCATTGCGTACCAGGGAGATCAGGTGATGAGCTCATCGAGACTATTAGTTATCATTGTACTACTTCTTGCTGTTTTAATCTTGCCGCTTTCACTCTTTACGGTGAAGGAGTGGGAGCGAGCTATACAGTTTAAGCTTGGGGAAATCGTTAAAACAGATTTTACGCCTGGCCTGTACTTCATGATTCCTGTCTATAACAACATCAGGAAATATGACGGCCGAATTTTAACCCTGGATGCATCGCCTGAACGCTACCTGACGGCAGAAAAGAAAAACGTCATTGTTGATTCGTTTGTAAAATGGCAAATTGATAATGTTGCTACTTATTACACTGCAATGGGTGGCGATGAAAGAAGAGCGGATACCCGGCTGTCACAGATTATTAAAGATGGCTTGCGCGGCGAGTTTGGTAAAAGGACTATCCAGGAAGTTATTTCAGGCGAACGTAAAGAAATTATGGAGATTCTGACGGTTAATGCTGACAAGCTTGCACATGAATTTGGAATCAGGGTTGTAGACGTACGATTAAAACGTATAGATTTGGCTCAGGATGTTAGTGATTCAGTATTCAGGCGCATGGAGGCTGAACGTAAACGTGTAGCCAATGATTTGCGTGCAAAAGGTGAGGAAAAAGCCGAAGCAATCAAGGCCGAGGCAGATCGAAATGCCACCATTATACGTGCAGAGGCGTTTCGTGAAGCCGAACAGGTTCGAGGTGAAGGCGATGCTCGTGCTACAGAAATTTATGCTACTGCATATAACAAGAACCGGGAGTTCTATTCTTTTTATCGAAGTCTGAATGCCTACACAAACTCATTCAAAGATGAAAATGATGTTGTTGTTCTTGAACCGGATACAGATTTCTTTAAGTACTTCAAGGATTCCAAGGGGAAGAAGTAGATAGTGGTTTATTGAAACGATTCGAGAAGATTTTTCGCTAGCGAATCAATCTGATGTGGCAAGATTTGTGGATCGCCTTTGCGCTAATGATGATCATTGAAGGGGTTTTGCCTTTCCTTAGTCCAGCGGCAATGCGAAATGCAATGAAGATGGTTGCAGAAATGGGTGACCGTCCACTACGTGTTGCCGGATTCGTGAGTATGATATCCGGTGTGTTTTTACTTTATGCTATTAGATAGGGTGATCTGCTCAGGCCCCGCAAGCTGATACAAAATAATGAAAAAATTAAACCTGAATAAAAGGCCAAAAATACTGGTGGCTGCGAATGAGTGGGTCTAAATACAGTGATACGAATCGTTGGCTGTTGCCCGACGGGATTGAAGAGTTTCTCCCTCCACAGGCCGAACGACGGGAAAGTTTAAGAAGTAATCTACTAGCCTTGTTCCAAAGCTGGGGTTACCAGCTGGTTGCACCGCCGTTAATTGAATATATGGAATCGTTGCTGGTTGGGGCCGGAAATGACCTTGAGCACGAGACATTTAGGTTAATTGATCAGGCAACGGGGCGCCTGATGGGTGTGCGCGCCGATATGACACCACAGGTTGCCAGAATAGATGCTCACAGGCTTAACCGGGAAGTACCAACCAGATTGTGCTACATGGGCGCAGTATTGCGTGCCAGTCAATCGGGGTTTACCGGTTCGAGAAGTCCGTTTCAGATTGGTGCGGAGTTATACGGGCATTCAGGTATCGAGAGTGACCTTGAAGTTTTACATCTAATGGTAAAGGTGTTGCATGCTATCGGATTAAAAGAACTCTATATAGATCTGGGCCATGTGGGAATTTTTCGTGCCCTGGCCAAAGGCGCAGGACTGAATGATGATCAGGTTTCCGTGCTATTTGATGCCTTGCAGCGAAAGGCAAAGCCTGAAATCTCCGAGTTTTTGTCTGCACTGGATATTACGGAAAATTACCATCGCTGTCTGGTCTCATTAGCGGATCTAAATGGGGACATCCAGATTCTTGAGGTTGCGCGCGAACTGTTTGTAAACACAAATCAGGGTGTCAATGAAGCACTTGATAATTTGCAGGCAATTGCTGATTGTGCGATGAAGACATTAGGTTCAATTCCCCTTAATTTTGATCTTGCAGAGTTGAGAGGTTATCGTTATCAAACAGGTGTCGTTTTCGCTGCATTTGTTCCTGGGCATGGTCAGGAAATCGCACGCGGTGGTCGATACGATGATATTGGAAGTGCCTTTGGACATGCTCGCCCTGCTACGGGATTCAGTTCAGATCTTAATACGTTGATCGCTTTAACTGGGCCGGGAAAAATTCGAGCGTCAATGATCGCCGCACCCTGGAGTGACGATGAATCGCTGAACGTTTTCATCAAGGAATTACGATCAAAGGGTGAGCGGGTTATCTGCATGCTGCCTGGACAAAAAGGTTCCGCCGGGGACATGGGTTGTGATCGATTGATAGAACAAAAAGCGGGTAACTGGCAAATCGTCGAGATCTAGATAGCAATTTCAAAAATATTTTAAACTGTTAGAGATTTACAATGGGTAAAAAAATCGTTGTTATTGGTAGTCAGTGGGGCGATGAGGGTAAAGGTAAAATTGTCGATTTGTTGACGGCCGAGGTCGGCGCTGTCGTTAGATTTCAAGGTGGGCATAATGCCGGGCACACGCTGGTAATCAATGGTGAAAAAACAGTGTTGCACCTTATTCCTTCTGGGATTTTGCGCGATGGAGTGCAATGCATAATTGGTAACGGTGTTGTATTGTCTCCTTCAGCGCTATTGGAGGAGATTACAATGCTTGAAGCAAAGGGCGTTCCTGTATCCGAGCGTTTGAAGATCAGTGCTTCATGCCCATTGATATTGTCCTGTCACATCGAGCTTGATAAGGCGCGCGAGATTGCAAGAGGGAATTCGGCTATAGGTACGACCGGTCGTGGTATAGGCCCCGCTTACGAGGATAAGGTGGCTCGCCGCTGTGTAAGGCTAGGAGATTTGTTCCATCGGGAGCGTTTTGCTGCCAAGCTGGGTGAAATGCTGGATTACCATAACTTTACATTACAGAAATACTACAACGCGAATCCCGTCGATTTTCAGCAGATACTGGATGAAACGCTGGCTATGCGAGAAAAGCTCGAACCATTAACCAGTGATGTAACAGAGTTATTATACGAATATCACGATAAGGAACAGAGCCTTCTGTTTGAAGGAGCGCAGGGTACATTGCTGGATATTGATCATGGTACTTACCCGTTTGTTACCTCCTCTAACACAACAGCTGGTGGTGCTTCTACGGGTACCGGGATGGGGTTGCTCAACTTTGATTATGTTTTGGGCATCACCAAGGCGTATACGACCAGGGTAGGTTCGGGACCTTTCCCTACCGAACTATCCGATGAAATGGGTGAGCATTTGGCTCGACGTGGGCATGAATTTGGCTCAACAACGGGGCGGGCCAGACGTTGCGGTTGGTTTGATGCTGTTGCGATACGCCGGGCAGTCCAGCTCAATAGTATTTCAGGCATTTGCCTGACTAAACTGGATGTGCTTGACGGGTTGGATACGATACGCATCTGTGTAGGATACCAGTGTGAAGAGCAAAATATGGCATCTTTGCCGCAGGGGGCCGAATCAATTTCAGAGTGCGAACCTGTCTATGAAGAAATGCCGGGCTGGCAAGATTCTACGGTTGGTATCAAGCGATACGATGAGCTGCCCGATAACGCAAAGATGTATCTTAAACGAATCGAGAAAATTGTAGGCACATCAATTGATATCATATCAACTGGACCTGATCGAGAAGAGACGATAGTTCTACGGCATCCATTTCACGGGTAGCATTGAGGCTTGAGTAAAATATACTAATGGTGCCGAGGAGAGGACTTGAACCTCCACGGGGTTTCCCCCACTAGCACCTGAAGCTAGCGCGTCTACCAATTCCGCCACCTCGGCTTAAGGATGGATATAGCAAACAATGCCGCGCACTTTACCGATAGAAGGTTAAATTGTCAATTTTCGCAACTCAAACTGCCAGGGAAAATTTATAAATTGTTAATGAAACGGAATTTACATAAACAAATGGTTGTTCATTACATACTGTCTGGAGCTTGCTGCAGAGTCCGGAATTAACTCCAAGCCTAATCAACTAACAAGGGTTACATCTAATGCCAAAGAAGCGTGCTGCCATTGATCCATTTGCCGATCGTGAGGCAAAAAAATACGAGAACCCTATTGCGAGCCGGGAAGCAATTCTCGCATATCTATCCGGATGCAATGGTCCTCAGTCCATAAAAAATATTTCTGTTGAGTTTGGTCTGTTAAGTGATCAGGCACTGGATGCGCTAAAACGTCGTTTGGGTGCAATGGAACGTGACGGGCAACTCGTTCAAAATCGTCGAGGAGGGTATGGGATTCCTGAAAAGATGGATCTGGTTCGTGGCCATGTGA
Source organism: Gammaproteobacteria bacterium (assembly GCA_046754065.1). Classification (GTDB taxonomy): domain Bacteria; phylum Pseudomonadota; class Gammaproteobacteria; order SZUA-140; family SZUA-140; genus JBHHVB01. The sequence continues at coordinate 37,931 of JBHHVB010000014.1, read as the reverse complement.
TAGGCCATGCGGACGGGTTTGGTTTTCTTGTTGCAGATGATGGTGGTGATGATGTGTTTTTATCCGCACGTCAAATGCGAACGATTTTTCATGGTGATCGAGCACTAGTGCGCATTACGGGTATAGATCGAAGGGGGCGACGGGAAGGCGCCGTGGTAGAAGTGCTGGAACATAATACTCGGCAACTGGTAGGCAGGTTTTTTATTGAGAGCGGTATTGGGTTTGTCCAGGCCAGTAACAAGCGCATTAGTCACGACATAATTATTCCTCCTGATCAACAGCTCAATGCGAATAATGGTCAAATTGTAGTGGTGGGAATTATCCAGCAGCCTTCATTCAGATATCAACCTGTCGGGAAAGTTGTAGAAATTCTGGGTGACCACATGGCTCCGGGTATGGAGATGGAAATCGCTATTCGTGACTATGATATACCATTCGAATGGTCGGAGTTGGTTGTCAACGAGGTTGATAATTTGCCAGCTGAAGTGACGGAGCAATCGAAACAGGGTCGAGAAGATTTGCGCGAATTACCACTGGTGACGATTGATGGTGAGGATTCACGCGATTTTGATGATGCAGTTTTTAGTGAACGCCAGGGCAAAGGTTACCGTCTAATAGTTGCAATTGCTGATGTGTCACATTATGTGCTCCGTGACAGTTCTCTTGATGAAGAAGCTCGTGCCCGGGGAAATTCGGTCTATTTTCCGCAAAATGTGATTCCGATGTTACCTGAGGTTTTGTCCAACCACCTCTGTTCGTTAAATGAACAGGTTGACCGGTTATGTCTGGCGTGTGAAATGTCTATATCAAGTACGGGTAAGCTCAAGAAATTTCGTTTCTTTGATGCAGTGGTGCGGTCCCACGCTCGACTTACCTATAATAAGGTTGCGGATATTCTTATAAAAAAAGATGTAGCGGTACGCAAAGAATATAATGCGCTGATTCCACATCTGGAAAATTTATTTGAGGTATATAAAACGCTTCGTTCGGCCAGAATCAAAAGAGGTGCTATTGATTTTGATAGCATAGAAACACGAATAGTTTTTGGGGAACACAGAAAAATCGAAAAAATTGTTCCAGTGCATCGTAACGATGCCCATCGCATGATTGAGGAGTGTATGATTCTGGCAAATATTGCTGCTGCTGAGTATTTGCTGGAAAATGAGATACCGGCTCTATATAGAATACACCAGGAGCCAGGCCTTGAAAAAATCACTGATTTGCGTTCGTTTCTCGGAGAGTTTGGTTTGAATTTGGGGGGAGGAGAAACCCCCCAGGCAAAGGACTACGCAAAATTAATCAGTTCAATAGCTGATCGTGAAGACCATCATTTGATTGAAACCGTCATGCTCAGGAGCCTGAGTCAGGCGGTCTACAGTCCTGAAAACATCGGCCATTTTGGTTTGGCGTTACCATCATACGCACATTTTACATCACCAATCAGGCGTTATCCCGACTTGATTGTGCATCGGGCGATTCGTCATCTGATACACGGCAAAGAGCCAAAGGATTTTGATTATGGTGGTGGGGATATGCAAGAGTTGGGTGGTCAGTGCTCAATGACGGAGCGAAGGGCAGATGAGGCTACGCGTGATGCAGTCGATTGGCTTAAATGCGAATATATGAGCGATAAGGTTGGCGAGCATTTCAGCGGCATTATCAGTGCGGTAACCAGCTTCGGGATATTTGTTGAACTGGAGGATATCTTTGTTGAAGGCCTTGTTCATGTTACCTCGTTAGTGAACGACTACTATCACTTTGATCCGATTGGACATAGACTGGTTGGTGAAAGGACAGGCGTCACCTATCGATTGGCCGACAAGGTTGATGTTATTGTGACCAGAGTTGATCTGGATGAGAAAAAGATCGATTTTAACCTGGCTGAGAATGATGATTCTACCTTTTCTGAAAGAAAAAAACGTAAGAAACATAACAAAAGGCGCAAGAAGAAGTAACGATCCTGATGAACGATCAGTTAACTGAAATGGTATTCGGCATCCATGCTGTAAACGCTTTGTTAAAGAACAAAAGTAGACAGATAATGGAGTTATGGTGTGTACAGGAAAAAAATAACCAGCGACTATCTTCAATCAAGAATCTGGCTAAGTCATCGGGTGTGATGGTGGTTGCAAAGTCAAGGATCGAACTTGATGAAAAGACCGGTCAGGGTAACCACCAGGGAATAGTCGCCCTGTGCAGGAATAATATTCGTTCTTTCAATGAAAAAGACCTTGAGCAAATTATTGAATCATCGGGGCAACAGATACTGATTTTGATACTGGATGGCGTGCAGGATCCGCATAATTTGGGGGCCTGCCTGCGCACTGCTGATGCTGCAGGGGTGCAGGCTGTTGTGATACCAAAGGACAGGGCTGTTCAATTGACATCTGTGGTACGAAAAGTTGCGAGTGGTGCAGCCGAAAATATACCATTAATAAGTGTGACCAACCTTTCTCGAACCATGCAATGGCTCAAGGAAGAGGGCGTTTGGCTTTTTGGTGCGGATGAGAAAGGGGAGAGTACGATTTTTGATGCCGATTTATCTGGTCCTGTTGCATTGGTATTAGGCGCAGAAGGTAAGGGGTTGAGACGGTTAACCCGTGAAAATTGCGATCACCTTGTTTCGATTCCCATGGCGGGTAGCGTGTCTAGCCTCAATGTTTCAGTGGCTGCTGGAGTGTTTCTCTATGAGGCAAAAAGGCAGCGATTATAGGAGCTCCCTTGCACACGGTACTTTCAGCCTGGTTGATGGTGACTTCTCATGTCGGTTGATGGAATACTAAATAAATTGCAAGGCATAGCCGATTCTGGGCGAGCGGCAGTTTTATAACGCTTTTTTAAGACAGGTTCTGGTGAATAGGGTGAGGGGGATGTTTTTCTTGGTATCAGGGTACCTGAATTAAGAAAACTAACCAAAACCTACTCTGAAAACTTCCGAGGTTCAACAATTGTTGAAGAGTAGATTTCACGAGGCACGTTTGTTGGCCTTGTTCATCTTGATGATTCATTACAAAAATGGCGAAAAAATCAGCGTGAACGGTTTTACAATATCTATCTGAAAAATGAGCATTCCATAAATAATTGGGATCTGGTCGATAATTCTGCTGACCATATGGTTGGTGCTTATCAGTTTGACAAAGATGGGTCTGTATTGGACGATCTGACTAGATCAAAGAAAATATGGGGACGCAGGATTGCGATGATGGCTACGTTCTACCATAGTAAACGTAGAGAGTTTGACCGACCATTGCAGGTTGCACAGCTCCTGTTTTATGATAATGAAGACCTGATTCACAAGGCGCTTAGTTGTATGCCTAGAGAAATTGGGAAAAGGGATCTGGTTGTAGAGGAGTCCTATCTTCAAACCTGCTATCATGAAATGCCTCGTGCGATGCTGCGATATGCAATTGAAAAAGTCTGTAGAATCAATAGATTGTCCTATTTTCACGCTATGGTTTAGTTAACTATCGATAGTTCCGGAAAAAGCTAGTATGATCGAACCAGGACTACAATATGATTGCAATATTGTTGATTCTACTATAGAATCTCACGCCTTAAAAAACGAACCGCATGCTAATTAAATTGGTGTGTCGGGGATAATTTTCTCCTTGCCTTACTGCAAAAGTGGAAGGCTATAAACCGAAAGGAGTGTTAAATGAGACACTATGAAATAGTATTTCTGGTTCATCCTGACCAGAGCGAGCAAGTACCTGCAATGATAGATCGGTATCGTTCTACGATCGAATCCAACGGTGGTTCAATTCATCGTCTTGAAGACTGGGGTCGACGTCAACTTGAGTTTCCGATCAACAAGATTCATAAAGCGCATTACGTTTTGATGAATATCGAGGCTAGCAAGGAAGTTCTGGAGGAAATTACCAGTGCTTTTCGATTTAATGACGCTGTTATTCGTAACCTGGTTATTAAGCGCAACGAGGCGATTACCGAAGCCTCTCCATTATCCAAGCCGGCCAAGGAAGAATCAGAGACTCAGACACGAGATGAGGCCACTTCAAGTGGAGCTGAATCAAAAGCGTCTGATGCGAATGCAAGTGATGATCAGGCTTCCGGGGAAGCTGCCTAACTAACTTTGCATTGTATGATTTGTCCATCGATTAGATTAATCTAAAGAATTACGACCAGGAGAACAAAATGGCCAGATATTTTCGCCGTAAAAAGTTTTGCCGATTTAAGGCAGAGGGTACCAAAGAGATAGATTATAAGGATATTGCAACATTGAGAAATTATGTAGCAGAGACCGGCAAGATCGTGCCAAGCCGAGTGACAGGTACTAGTGCTAAATACCAGCGTCAACTTGCCACCGCTATCAAGCGCGCACGTTATTTGGCCTTATTGCCATATAGTGATGCACACTAAACACATTTGCTAACTTCTTATTAAATAGCGTTCCCCCGTATGCTAGCTTTGCAGGTTAACAAGGGGTAGCGCTATCCCGGTTAAGAGACGTGCGGGCAGTTAACGCGAATCTCAATTTACATTTAATTCAGTTAGAAAAACTTTTAGCTTGAGATGCGCGCACTTGCTTCATTTATCCTCCGTGGTTATGTCCAGGCAGTCATTATCACTGCCGTAACCGCCGTTTTATCCCTCATGCTTCCCCCGTTAAGCCATATAAGTGGCGCTGCTGTAGGTTTGTGTACGTTACGAAACGGTATACGCCAGGGTATTGGTGTAATGGCTGGCGGTGCGGTTATTCTGGCGCTCGTTGGTTATTTCTCCAACGTTGCTCAAGGTATGACGCTCATACTGATTTTGGCAATGGTGCTGGTATGGTGGGGGCCAGCGGCAATAGCAGCGACCATACTTCGCTCATACCGCTCTTTTGGTGTTGTGCTGATGGTGTTGGGGGGCATATCAGCTTTTGCAATTGCAGTTGTTTATATGGTTTTTGACGATGTTTCCGGCTGGTGGCAACAGATATTATCCACGATGATGGGGCCACTACTGGAATCTGCGAGCTTACCTGTAGCAAAGGGCGACATTCAGCAGCTAATTGTTTCTCTGTCTAATATAATGACAGGATTTGTGGCCGCGACGATGGTTTTAAGTGCAATGATAAACACCTTCATTGCCCGCTGGTGGCAAGCGATGCTTTTTAATCCAGGTGGATTCCGAGAGGAATTTCTGGCATTGAAGTTGAGTCGAAGGGCTGCCTTGTTATCATTGATCATTATTATATCCAGCGCGTTCGTTTCGGGAAATGTTGCCCACTACATACAAAATCTGCTGATTGTTATCCTGGTTATCTTTGCGCTGCAAGGTTTATCGTTGCTACACGTAGTTGTTTTCGCAAGAAAAATAGGTGGGGGTTGGCTGGCAGCAGTTTATTTGCCCATGTTGTTCTTTTTACCACAGGTAATATTGACACTGGCGGTACTGGGGCTGGCGGATAGCGTATTCGAAATTCGGGATCGCGTGAAAAAGCGGGGTGAGTCCACAGACTCGGGATCTAATTGATGGTGCGAATTATTATTTTGGAATATTATAGACATTAACATTTAAGTGAGGTGAAAAGATGGATGTAATTCTTTTAGATAAAGTTGATAATCTGGGGGGGCTGGGTGAATTGGTTTCAGTGAAGCCTGGTTATGGACGTAACTATCTGATTCCTGAAGGTAAAGCGATAGCTGCAACTGACGAAAACCGGGCGGAGTTTGAGGCAAAGCGTGCGAAGCTGGAAAAGGCAGCAGCTGAAGCGCTTGCAACCGCTCAAGCGCGCAGCGAAGCGCTAGCGAAATCGGTTGTCTCCATCGCGAGACAAGCTGGCGAGGAAGGTAAACTATTTGGATCTGTTGGAACAGCAGATGTTGCAGATGCATTTACCGAGACAGGTATTGAATTGAAGAAACACGAAGTTCGTTTACCCGATGGACCGTTGCGGCATACCGGTGAATTTGAGATAGATGTTCACTTGCATCCAGAAGTTAACGTGACAGTTAAGGTTGGCATCGTCGCTGAAGAGTGATCTTGCCGGTGATGCCAATTGCAGGCTAACCAGTTTTTTTAATCAATTCGGTAGTTTGAAACATGCAGGAATTCGCAGCGATCAGATCAAATACCGACGAGGTGCCTCAGCAGCTTAAATTGCCTCCGCATTCAATTGAAGCGGAGCAGGCGGTGTTGGGCGGCCTCATGCTGGATAACGACGCCTGGGACAAAGTGGCCGATGTAGTACAGGAAGATGATCTGTATCGGCAGGATCACCGACTAATTTTTCGGGCTATTGGTCTATTAGCCGATAAAGGCAATCCTCACGATGTTGTCACGGTCTCAGAGTGGCTGGACTCTAATAATGAGCTCGATAATGCGGGAGGGATGTCATATCTAGGCATGCTCGCGCAAAACACGCCCAGTGCAGTAAACATCAAGGCCTATGCAGAGATTGTTCGTGAGCGATCCATACTTCGACAACTAATCAGGATCGGTACCGATATCAGTGAAACTGCCTATAACACTGAAGGCAGGGAAAGTGCAGAGATACTTGATGAGGCAGAGCAGGCTGTATTTGATATCGCGGAACAGGGAGCTCGCGGAAAAAGGGGGTTCAAGTCAGTCAAGGAACTGTTGACCGACGTAGTTGACAGAATAGATACGCTGTCCACACTTGAGAATCCGATCACCGGTGTGCCTACAGGATTTCAGGATTTCGATACGATGACGTCAGGCCTCCAGGACTCAGATGTTATCGTTGTTGCCGGCAGACCATCTATGGGTAAAACTACATTTGCGATGAATATCGCAGAGTACGCTGCCATTAAAAACAAGGTCCCGGTTGCTGTATTTAGTATGGAAATGCCGGGAGAGCAACTGGTCATGCGTATGCTTTCATCTCTGGGGCGTATTGATCAACATAAGGTGCGAACCGGTAAGCTGGATGACGATGACTGGACCAGTCTTACATCCGCAATGAGTATATTAAGTGATACCCCGTTGTTTATCGATGACACCCCCGCGTTAACGCCAACCGATCTTAGAGCAAGAGCGCGAAGAATAAAACGGGAACATGGGCTTGGCCTTATCGTGATTGACTATCTGCAATTGATGCAAGTCGCTGGTGCCAAAGAAAATCGTACCAATGAAATTTCAGAAATTTCCCGTGGCCTGAAAACGCTTGCCAAAGAGTTGAGCGTGCCCGTCATTGCCTTATCCCAGCTAAATCGTAGTTTGGAGCAGCGGACTAACAAGCGGCCTGTTATGTCTGATCTCAGGGAGTCGGGGGCCATTGAACAAGACGCCGATCTGATTGTTTTTATCTATCGGGATGAGGTTTATAACGAAGATAGCCCTGATAAGGGTGTGGCTGAAATTATTATCGGAAAACAGAGGAATGGGCCGATAGGGACAACCCGATTGACTTTTCTCGGCCAGTTTACCCGTTTCGAAAATTATACTGCGGATCAATACACCAGTGGTGATTTTGTATGACGCGCGCCGCAGAGGCGCTGATCGATTTGCAAGCTATCAGGCATAATCTACAACGCGTTCGGGAAACTGCACCTACTTCCAAAGTTATCGCCATTATAAAAGCCAACGGATACGGGCATGGAATGGCTCGCGTCGCGAGCGCTTTACAGTCGGTTGATGCATTTGGTGTATCCAGTCTCTATGAAGCATTGAAATTGCGCGAGGAGGGGGTTCAGCACCCGATTCTACTCTTGGAGGGTATCTATGAGCAGGCTGAGCTAGTGCCTGTTTGTCAACACAACCTGTCCCTCGTTATTCATAGCCATTTTCAAATTGAAATTCTTGAAAATTCAGGGTTTACCGTGCCTCTCAATGTGTGGTTAAAAGTGGATACAGGCATGCACCGTTTGGGTTTTAATATCAGTGAACTGGATAGTGTCTATCACAGGTTACAAGCGTGTCCGCAGGTGGCGGAACCAGTCCGCGTGATGAGTCATTTGGCCAATGCCGATGACAAGCAGGACCCAAAAACAATTGAACAGATAAAAATTTTTAAAAACGCGATAAAAAATATCGATAGCGAGTTTAGTATTGCCAATTCTGCAGCAATTCTGGGTTGGCCGGAAAGTCATCTTCAGTGGGTCAGGCCCGGTTTAATGTTGTTCGGTATATCTCCATTTTGCGATCGAATCTCCCGAGATGATGCATTAATCCCTGTGATGACATTTCGGTCTAAGTTGATTGCTATCAATTACCTGAAAAAGGGCGATAAGGTTGGATACGGCGGCACTTGGGAGTGTCCAGAGGATATGCCCGTGGGCACCGTTGCGGCGGGTTACGGAGATGGATACCCGCGCGCTGCCAAAAGTGGAACACCGGTGCTGATAAATGGTCAGCGAGTGCCTCTCATTGGTCGAGTCTCAATGGATATGATCATTGTCGATCTGCGTCAGGTTCCGAAAGCGGGTATTGGTGATGATGTTGTTTTGTGGGGTGGTGACCTACCCGTGGAAGAAGTGGCACGATGCGCTTCAACAATCCCCTACGAATTATTGTGCGGGATCAAACGGCGAGTCAGATTTATAGAAACTTGATTATCTACATTTTCCTGGTCTGGTGAGTTCAAAAATCAAATCTCAGAAACTGGTGTATCAATGTACCAAATGTGGTGCGCAGTCAGCTAAATGGGTTGGACAATGTGCTGATTGTGGAGCGTGGAACTCGTTGGTTGAAGATATTCCTGTAGTACAACCGGTTGGACGAAGCGTGCGTTTCGCCGGATATGCGGGTGAAAAAAGTGGCGTACAGTCGATTGCCGATATATCACCGGAAACGGAAGTCAAGTATAACACAGGATACAATGAGTTTGATCGCGTGTTAGGCGGGGGATTGGTTCAGGGGTCTGTTGTATTGGTTGGAGGTGATCCTGGCATTGGTAAGTCCACATTGCTTCACCAGATAATTACAGCCGTTGATCAGAAGCTGTCGACTTTGTATGTCACAGGTGAGGAATCACTTCAGCAGGTTAGTTTGCGCGCGAACCGCCTGGGTTTGACCAGTGGAACAATACGGCTGTTAGCCGAGACGAATGTTGAGAAAATAGTTGAGTTGGCTAGTAAGGAAAAACCGAATGTCATGGTGGTCGACTCCATACAGACGGTGTTTACGCAGGAATTACAAGCCGCGCCTGGCGCTGTAAGTCAGGTTCGCGAGAGTGCAGCCCAGCTAGTGCAATTTGCCAAGATGAGCGGAACAGTATTATTTCTGGTCGGGCATGTGACGAAGGAGGGCACATTGGCGGGTCCTCGCGTTCTTGAGCATATGGTGGATACCGTATTATATTTTGAAGGGGATACCAGTAGCCGTTACCGCGTAATCAGGGCGGTCAAAAACCGCTTTGGTGCAGTAAATGAAGTAGGCATTTTTGGAATGACAGACAAGGGGTTGAAAGAAATAAGCAATCCCTCGGCGATTTTTGTTTCCCGGCATGATTGCGCCATGCCTGGTAGCGTGGTAATGGTAACTCGCGAAGGTAGCAGGCCATTGCTGGTTGAGGTGCAGGCGCTTGTTGCAGAAAGCCACATGCCTAATCCTCGTAGAGTAACAGTCGGCCTGGACAATAATCGTTTAGCGATGTTGCTTGCAGTATTGCAACGTCATTGTGGCATCGCCATGTATGATCAAGATGTATTTGTTAACGTCGCCGGTGGCGTACGGGTAACTGAAACAGCAGCTGATTTGCCTATCGTGCTTGCATGTTTGTCGAGCCTGCGTAACCAGCCATTGGAAGATGATTTAATCGTGTTTGGTGAGATTGGTCTGTCCGGGGAAATCAGACCCGTGCAAAATGGGCAGGAGAGAATAAAGGAAGCCGTTCAACATGGTTATAAACGTGCGATAATTCCATCTTCCAATGTTCCTCGGAAACCTCTTCCGGATATAGAGGTTCTAGGCGCGGATCGCCTGGAACAGGCGCTCTCATTTATTTCATGATCGTACTGTGAAAATCCTAAGTGTGGTGGTGTAGTGAGCTAGGAAGTTTGCCCCAGCGATGCAAGCTCACGATTAACCAGATCTGCGTCACCCAGATTGAGTTCAATAAGTCGTTTCAAGTGGGCTATGCTTTCCAGGTCAATGTGATCACATCGGAACCCGATACAATCATCCTCAATATGAGCAACACTTACATCCATGTTAATTGTTATTTCCTCTCCACCAAGCAGTAATTCAACTGAGTAGCTGTTTCCTGGAATTCCATTCCATCCGACGGGAGATTTAAGCAACGCACCTTTCAAGGAAACATCCAGAAGCTCTGTATGCCAGCGATTATTTGTATCAACAATATAGGCTTCTGTATCAAATGGTACGCGGCTAAAGCGACGTTTATCTGTTGATTCAGTGCTCATATACTATCCTCCAATTTGTCCGGATGCGGTTGAAGACATTATGTCAGAAGCTTTTCCAATATCCTTTCATAACATAGCGACAACATTTCTAATTCTTTCACTTTAACACATTCATTAACCTTGTGGATTGTCGCATTTACCGGGCCAAATTCGATAACCTGAGCACCACTGGGAGCGATAAAACGGCCATCGGAGGTGCCGCCATCAGTGGTTAATCTGGCTTGTGTGCCGCAAGTTTCTTCTATTGATTTACAAACTGCAGAACTCAAAATTCCGGGATTGGTTAGATAGGGGTTTCCAGATAATTTCCAATTAATATCATATGTTATGTTAAATTTATCAAGTAAATTCTCAATTTCTAGTTGGAGTTCTTGATGAGTTTTCTCGGAGGAAAAACGAAAATTAAACATCACCTCCAGTTCTCCAGGAATAACATTCTCTACTCCTGTGCCAGCGTTTATATTTGCAATCTGAAATGTCGTCGGCGGAAAAAATTCGTTTCCTTCGTCCCATATGCTCTCGCATAACAGTTTCAATACAGGTGCGAATCGATGGACCGGGTTTTCTGCCAAATGAGGATAGGCTACGTGACCCTGAGTACCTTTTACATTTAAATGACCCGTCAATGAACCTCGTCTGCCATTTTTAATAATATCGCCCAATGCAAGTTTACTCGTTGGCTCTCCGACGAGGCACCAATCGATTTTCTCGTTTCGTTTATCAAGCTCAACGATTACTTTTCGTGTGCCATCAATACCGGGTCCTTCTTCATCGCTGGTAATTAAAAAGGAGATTGAGCCTCGATGATCCGGATTCTTTTTTACGAATCGTTCACAAGCGGTGACCATTGCCGCAATACTGCCTTTCATATCTGCTGCACCACGACCAAATAGAGCGCCATCTCTAATTTCTGGAACAAATGGGTCTGATTGCCATTTCTCAACAGGCCCAGTCGGTACGACATCTGTGTGCCCAGCAAAAACGAACAGTGGTGTATCGGTGCCTCGCCTGCACCAAATATTATCAACTTCTCCAAATCGTAATTTTTCGGTGGAAAAGCCGATAGCTTCCAAACGTTCTGCAATCAGTTGCTGACAGCCAGCGTCGTCTGGTGTCACTGATGGGCGAGAAATAAGTTGCTTTGCTAGATCAAGGGTCTGCGACATGGTGTTATGGTAATTTTAGCAGTAGACTACAGGCGTTGAGCATGGTAGGACTTTTAACGCAAGTTGTATTTTTTAAAGCAGTAACTGCGCATAGACATGCTCGTCAAAGCCGAGGTGTTGTATGAAACCCGTATCCAGCAGGGGCCTTTTGATTAAAGTCGGGTGACTGGTCATTAAATTAATAGCTTTGTTTTCATCAATATCCTGATTTTCGTTGTCCGGCAGTTGGCGCCATGTCATTCCTCTTTTGTTAATCAGGCTTTTCCAGCCCAGAGTACTAGACCACGTCGAAACGAGTTCAATGTTCAAGCCATCCTTGCGAAGATCATGAAAGCTGTATTCAACTCCATTTTTGTCTAGCCAGTGCCTGGCTTTTCTAACTGTATCACAGTTTTGAATACCGTATAACGTGACCATTAAACCAGTAATCAATCTCTCAATAATTCGTTAATGCCTACTTTGATACGAGTTTTTTCATCAACTTGTTTGATAATAACCGCGCAGTAGAGGCTGTGGGTGCCGTCCTGGGAGGGCAGGCTGCCTGGCACAACCACAGATCCAGCAGGAACCTTGCCATATATGATTTCTCCATTGGTACGGTTAAATATCTTGGTGCTTTGGCCAATGTAGACGCCCATCGAAATAACTGCTCCTTCTTCTACAATTACGCCTTCGACAATTTCGGATCTTGCGCCAATAAAGCAGTTATCTTCAATGATGGTTGGGTTAGCCTGCAACGGCTCCAGAACACCCCCAATACCGACACCGCCAGATAAATGTACATTTTTACCTATCTGTGCACAGGATCCGACTGTTGCCCAGGTATCAACCATAGTACCGCTATCTACATAGGCACCAATATTGACATAGGAAGGCATTAACACGACGCCTGATGCGATAAATGATCCTCTTCGGGCCGAGGCTGGTGGTACGACCCGGACACCATTTTCTCTGAATTCCCTGGGGTTGAAGTCAGCATACTTGGATTGGACCTTATCGTAGTAGTTGGTAAACCCACCTTTCATGAATGTGTTGTCTTCAATGCGGAATGATAATAAAACTGCTTTTTTGAGCCATTCATTTACATGCCATTCGTCATCCTTTTTATCCGCTACCCGGAGCCCACCGCAATCAAGTTGAGCGATGACTTCATTGACCGCTTCTTTGACATGCGTATCTACACTTCGGGGTGTGATGTCCGCCCGGTGTTCGAATGCTTTTTCAATAATGCTTTGAAGATCGCTCATTGTTTATTCCCCAAACTTAAATTTTCCTGATTATAATGTCTTATAAAGATTGTGTTAATTGTACAATTCGATGCGCAGCTTCTACACATTCATCCTGTTGCGAAACCAGTGCAATCCGTACACGACCTTGTCCCGGATTAATGCCATGGGCTTCTCTGGATAAATAACTGCCCGGTAAAACAGTCACATTTTCACGTAAAAATAGTTCCCGTGCAAAGGTTGCGTCATCGATTGGAGTTTTGGGCCAGAGATAAAAACTGGCATCTGGTTGCTCAACCTGAATTGTATTCCCCAATATTTGCATTACTTTATCAAATTTTTTCCGATAGTTCGTCCTGTTTTCGATAACATGCTGCTCATCCTGCCATGCCATGGAGCTGGCAGCCTGGTGATGGAGCGGCATCGCGCTACCATGATAGGTACGATATCGCAGGTATTTTCCAATGATATCTTTGTCGCCAGCAACAAAGCCCGAGCGCATTCCTGGAACATTGGACCGTTTCGACAGGCTTTGAAACGCTATACAACGTTTGTATTCAATGTTACCTGCAGACGCAGCGGCTTCCAGCAGTCCTGGCGGAGGGGTGTTCTCGTTATAGAATATCTCCGAATAACATTCATCGGAGGCAATGATGAAGTCAAATTTTTCCGCAAGTTCAAGTAGATTAGTTAATGAATTTGAATCCAGTACGGCTCCGGTAGGATTGCCTGGTGAGCAAATATACAGCAGCTGGCAGCGTGCCCATACCGAGTCTGGCACAGAATCAAAATCCGGTAACCACTTTGTATCTTCGGTCGTATTGATGAACCAGGGTTCAGCACCTGATAACAAGGCTGCGCCCTCATAAATCTGGTAAAACGGGTTTGGTATTACAACAAGCGGTTTTTCACGATGGTCGACTACACACTGTGCAAAAGAAAACAAGGCTTCTCGTGTGCCGTTTACCGGTATTACGCTTTGGTCCGGGTCAAGGCTATCTACAGGTAAATGGTATCGCCTGGTTGCCCACTTGCAAATGGATTCCCGAAGCTGCGGGGTACCCTTGGTGGAAGGGTAGCGTGATAGATTATGTAAATGCGTTATGACTTCTTCATTTATAAAGGCTGCTGGTGTATGTTTTGGTTCTCCTATTGCCAGGTTTATCTCCTGCTTGCTCGAATTTGAGCGTTGATTATTTAGTTTGGCAAGTTTTTCGAATGGATAGGGTTGCAGAGAGGACAGATATGGATTCATTTTTACTAATTCACTATAGTTACCGATCAATAAACAAGTATAAGGCATAGACTAGTGCCAACCAAATTGCAATTGGCCTGTTTGCCGGTTATCAGTTTATTGATCGGCGCAACCTTATGGGGAATCATCTGGTATCCACTAAGAGTGCTTGAAGCAAGTGGTTTGTCCGGCCTATGGGTTACCTTGCTCATTTATTCTGCTGCGACCATTGTTGGTTTATATGTGTTGTTGGTTAAGCGATATGCTGTGGAGAACCGTCCAGCCATGTGGTTACTGGCCCTCGCAAACGGATGGTGTAATGTTGCATTCTTCCTAGCGATAATAGATGGCAACATTGTACGTGTACTTCTTTTATTTTATTTATCACCTTTGTGGACGGTTTTACTTGGCTGCTTTCTTCTAAAAGAGAGTGTGACAAAATTGGCGGTATTGGTTATTAGCTTTGCGGTCTTGGGTGCCTTGATTATGCTTTGGGACAGCGATAGCGGTGATTTATGGCCAAAAACCAAAACAGACTGGTTGGCAATTTCCTCGGGTTTTGCCTTTGCGCTATCTAATGTGTTTGTCAGAAAAGTTCAGGACGTTCCAGATATTGTGAAGACATTTTTTGTCTGGCTTGGAGTAGTGATTTTGGCCGGTATCTTTATCTTTATCAGTGGTGAGTCGCTGCCGGAGACGTCATATGGAGTTATTATAACTACATTCTTGTTAGGGGGTGTATTAATCGTAATTATGACGATAACAGTCGTTTATGGTGTAACCAGAATGCCCGTTCATCGGTCAGCTGTAATCTTATTGTTTGAACTGGTTGCTGGTGCTGTATCCGCTCAGATACTTACTCAGGAATTAGTGACGACTCAAGAGTGGCTAGGTGGCGGCTTAATAGTCGTGGCAGCAATTTTTGCGGCAAAAAGACAGATTCGCCAAAATCAACAAGTTTGATTTGCTGATTATTTACTGGAACTGTCTGCATATTTTTCTGCTATAAATATACCTATCGCAATAATCAGACCGGCTATTGCGCCGTAAAGATGCGCATTGACAACGACGTTACCACCGGCAAATTCAGCTGACCCTGGAAGTGCGCCCTCAATTTGTTCCCAAACCAGTTTCAGGGAAAGTAAAATCACAAGGATGATCTCGGCCCGGTAACCGGCACAAATACTCGCTATCGCTCCAGCAACAAACATACCGTGCAAGACACCAGAAAAGCCAACATACCAGATTAACTCTTTATCAAATAGCAGCAGACCTGCACTGATGAAAAGTGCGCTAACTGTGATGGTGATCAGCCATTTAAAATTATCGTAGCGCTGTCCAAATAAAGCCCATATAAGAGCCAGCCCCAACAGGTTCATTAAAACATGCTGCCATCCCAGATGAACAAAATGGCCAGTGATCAATCGCCAATACTCGCCAGCCAGTATATTATTTCTGTCAAACTGAAGTAATTCACTGCTTGATGGTTCTCCTAACGCAAGCAGTAAAATGAGAATTGTGATCAACGCTGGCAAGCACGCAAGCTGGAAAAAATTAAAGTTTTTGGGTGGTTGGTCCTGGTGTATATCCATACCATACTGTTCTACTAAAAAATAAGATATTTGGCTCGCTATTTAGTTTGTCGGAGAGTCCAGGTGTCGAATAATTGCACCACGTAGCTTTTCGAGTACTGATTCGTTGGTTATATTCTGATAGTCTTTGCCAGTAATATAAAAAATATCTTCAACTCTCGCACCAAGTGTTGCAATTTTAGCATTTTGAATGCGTACATCACATTCAATTAATGCGCGCCCTATGTTCGCTAACAAACCGGGACGGTCACAAGTGTTAATTTCCATTACTGTGTGTTCGCTGTCCTCATCAACGCTAAAAGACACATCGGTTTTCATTGGGAAATGTTTCACTCGACGGGTCTGTCTTCTATTTACTCGTGAGATGTTTAATTGTTCACTGGATATTGCCCGGGTAAGGGTAGACTGAATCTCCTGGATACGGAGAGGGTCTGAGATAACTCTTCCCGAGGTGTCTAGTACGAAAAAGGTGTCCAGCGTGAAACCTTCTTTGGTCGTGATAATTCTTGCGTCCTGAATATTCAAATTCAGTTGATCAAGGACCAGAACTGCAGTAGCAAACAAATATTCCTTGTCATGAGTATAGATGAATATTTCGGTGCCGCCTCGTTCTGTCTCCTCACGTATCAGGACCAAGGGTAGCTTATTATCCTTTATGGACTTGATGGCATAGATATGCCAGGCGATTTCGTCTGCTGAATGCCTGAGGAAATAGCTGTCATCAATATTTTTCCAGAAACTATCGATATTGGTTTTAGATAATGCCTTGTTTTCTGGATGGTCGGTCTCCAGTATTTTATACGCCTGATTTCTGGTCTCGTTAATCAACTCATGTTTATCGATTGGGTTTTCAAGACCCCTTCGTAATGCACGCTTTGTTGATTCGTACAACTCGATCAGAAGCGAGTCTTTCCAGTTATTCCACAATTTTGGATTAGTAGCCCGCATGTCAGCGACAGTTAGCAGATACAGGCAGTCCAGATGTATCTGGTCTCTAACAACTGATGCAAAGGTACTTATGACGCCGGGGTCACTAATATCCTGTTTTTGAGCAGTCATGGACATTAATAAGTGATTTTTTACAAGCCATGAAATGAAGTGAGAGTCATATTGACTCAGTCCATGATGATGACAAAATATGAGTGCGTCTTCGGCGCCCAATTCAGAATGGTTGCCGCCTCTACCTTTAGCGATATCGTGGAACAGGGCTGCAAAATGAAGTATCTCCTGCTTTGGAATGCGTTGTACCAGTTCGCTGCAAAGTGGAAATTCATCCATAAATTCAGGAACGGTGAATCGTCGCAAATTTCTTATTACCGTGATGGTATGTTCATCAACTGTATATACATGAAAGAGGTCATATTGCATCTGGCCAACAATTTGTTCGAAAGCCGGAAGGTAGGCTGCAAGAATACCATACCGATTCATTCTTCGAAGCTCATGAGTCAGTCCCTGTGGCTGACGAAAAATCTCCAAGAACAAGCTGATGCAACGAAAATCATTTCTGAATTTTTCATTAATATGATGGCGGTGATTCCGAATTAGCCTGATAGTCGAGGCTCGCACTCCCTTTAGTTCAGGGTGTTGTTGCAATAGCAGAAAAATTTCAAGCAGCGCAAAAGGATATTTCCTGAAAACGTTGTTATCTGTTATCTCAATGAAGTCGTTGCGGGCCCTGAATCTTTTATTAATCGGTTTAAGTTCAACGGGGTGATCGCTATAAAGCAATTCCTCCTGAAACAGTTGCAACAACATTTCATTAAGACGACTAAT
Organism: Gammaproteobacteria bacterium; assembly: GCA_046754065.1. Taxonomy (GTDB): domain Bacteria; phylum Pseudomonadota; class Gammaproteobacteria; order SZUA-140; family SZUA-140; genus JBHHVB01. The sequence goes on along the minus strand of JBHHVB010000014.1, from coordinate 20,609 downwards.
CTCTGTGATGGTCCTGTAATAGTCTTTCATGAAGTGCTCAACCGCCAGACGACTATTTTCGTTAATGTAGCCGAGCCTTTCAGCAATGTCTTGCTGGAAATCGAACAGTAATCTGTCTTCTCGACGTTTTGCCTGGATATGCAAGGCAAATCTGACGCGCCATAGAAATTCCTGACCTTCAATTAAAGTGCTATATTCAGATTCAGTCAGAAATGAATGATCAATCAAGCCGTGCAACGAATCGGTGCCAAAGTGTCGTTTTGCCACCCATCCAATCATCTGAATATCGCGTAAACCTCCCGGGCCTTCTTTTACATTGGGTTCAAGGTTGTAGGCGGAGTCACCGTATTTTTCGTGTCTGTCTATCTGTTCATTCCATTTTGCCTCGAAAAAATCTTTTCCGGACCATAGATGATCAGGTCCAGTTTTTTCCCGCATGGATAAAAAAAGCGCATTGTCGCCTTCGAGGAGCCTTGCTTCCATCAGGTTTGTTGCAACAGTAATATCCTGCCTGCTGATTTCTACGCATTGACTAAGCGTCCTTACGCTGTGGCCTACCTCAAGTCCAATATCCCATAGGAACATGAGAAATGTTTCTATGTGTTGGTGGTACTCGTTTTGATCTTTGTCATTTAATAAAATGAGTAAATCGATATCCGAGCCAGGATGTAGTTCACCTCTTCCGTAGCCACCAACAGCAATAAGTGCGATACCTTCTGTTTTGCCTTTTATGTATCGACGCCAGGTATTGACCAAAACCTGATCTACGAACCATCCTCGTTGATGTACAAGCGACAGGATGTCTTCATTCGCATTAAATCTTTCAGTTAATATCTGATTTGCCTGCTTTAACGCCTGGCTGAAAACTTTAAGGTGGTTCTTGTGACCTTGAAGTTTCTTTGCAAGCGCTACTTCGTCAAACAGCTGATTGTCACATGGGGATGCGGGGCTATATATCATCGTCTGGGTGTCTGGTCAGTACTTCATAACCGTCGTTGGTGACCAGAATAGTGTGTTCCCACTGCGCAGATAGGCTTCGATCCTTGGTGACTACCGTCCACTGGTCAGGAAGGAGTTTTACATGCCGTTTACCCGCATTGACCATTGGCTCTATAGTAAATGTCATGCCTGGCTCAAGTGTGACGCCGGTACCCGGTTTTCCATAATGCAAGACCTGTGGTTCTTCATGAAACCCCTTGCCTATACCATGGCCACAGTATTCCCTTACGATTGAACAATTGGAGGACTCGGCATGGAACTGAATCGCATGGCCAATATCGCCAAGCCTCACGCCCGGTTTGACCATCTCGATACCAATTTTCATGCATTCGTGACTAATGCGGGTTATACGTTTAGCGAGCACAGAGGGCTCCCCGACAAAATACATTTTACTGGTGTCGCCGTGAAAGCCATCTTTAATGACGGTTATATCAATATTAATGATGTCTCCATTTTTTAGTCTTTTATTGCCTGGAATTCCATGGCATACCTGATGATTCACAGATGTGCAGATCGATTTGGGGAAGCCGTGATAATTTAACGGTGCTGGAATGGCGTTCTGAACATCAACAATATATTCATGGCATAATTTGTCGAGCTCATCCGTTGTCACCCCCGGTTTTACATGGGAGGCTATCATTCTCAGTACGTCAGCTGCTAACCGGCCAGCCGTTCGCATTTTATCGATTTCGTCTATTGTCTTAATATGTATGGCCATAAAAAATATTAATATTGACTAATTGCAATTCACGGACAGCCTAATATATTTCTTAAGTTGTTGCTTTATATGAGTAATTACCAGTATCTATCCCTTATGCGGCATCTTAGCGCGAATTGAGTGATTTTGATAGAACTGGTTGGGTTAAATATTTGAAAACCATGTCGATTGTGATGTTTTGATATATATGGTATAAAGCGCCCGGTATTGGAAAAAACTGGCAATCGTTATCAGGTTATTGGCCTGCATCGTTGTCAGTGTGTTTTCAAATAGGGTAGTCGTTCGCGTTGAGTAGCTGGTTTACAGTTATTCTACTGGAAATGCGCCCTTTGTTAATATTTTAAAATCCACACATACATCGTCACATGTATTAGGGTGCCTTGTTAAACAAGGTTAGTACATGGGATGTATGGAGGCATAACCCTTAAGGAGAATTATTATGTCTAATGTTTCCATGCGTGAAATGTTGGAGGCGGGTGTACACTTTGGTCATCAGACCCGCTTCTGGAATCCCAAAATGGCGCCGTATATATTCGGTGAGCGCAGCAAAATCCATATCATCAATCTGGAAAAAACCTTACCCCTGTTCAATGATGCAATGAACTTTATAGGTAGTCTAACTGCCAATAAGGGTACTATTTTATTCATAGGCACCAAGCGTGCTGCCAGGGAAACGATCAAGGAAGAAGCGCAACGCTGCGACATGCCTTTCGTTAACCAGCGTTGGATGGGTGGTATGTTAACCAACTTCAAAACCGTAAAGCAGTCGATTAAAAGGCTAAAAGACCTTGAATCAATGTTTGAAGAGGGTGGTGGTGAAACAACAGGGAAGAAGAAAAAGGAAATATTGGGTTTGCAACGGGAATTGGCAAAGCTGGAAAGCACACTGGGTGGTATAAAAAATATGTCCAGATTGCCTGATGCAATTTTTGTCGTTGATGTCGGCCATGAAAAAATTGCAGTTAGTGAAGCGAATAAACTTGGTATACCTGTGATCGGTGTGGTCGATACCAATACAAATCCAAACGGCGTTGACTATGTGATCCCAGGTAATGATGATGCTATCAGATCGGTAAAGCTGTATACCAAAACTGTAGCTGATTCAATTGTCCAGGGGAAAACTTCTGCATTGCATCTCAGTGGTGATGAAGACGATTTTGTTGAGCTAGACGAAACTGGTGCTCCGGCTGCAAAGAAATCGGCGAAGAAGACTGCAAAAACCGCTACCAAAAAAGTAGTAAAAAAGGCAACCATAAAGAAGAAAGCAGAGACAGCTGATATAGCGTCAACCGAAACCGAGCAGGTGGACCGGGAAGCGGCTTCTGAAGAAAACGCTGGAGAAGCATAGGTTGATCCCGGGTTTCCCAAGTCGCTTGATAACTTAATCCAAAAGAAATGAGAGGTTGTTAATATGGCAATTACGGCAGCGCTAGTAAAAGAACTGCGCGAGAGGACTGGCTCCGGAATGATGGAATGCAAAAAAACATTGGTAGAAACCAATGGTGATATTGAAGCTGCGATTGAACTAATGCGCAAAACCGGATTAGCGAAAGCCGACAAAAAGGCAGGTCGTACCGCTGCTGAAGGCGTGATCGTTATGAATATCAGTGATGATGGTAAAAGTGCCGCCCTGGTAGAAGTAAACTGCGAAACCGATTTTGTTGCCAAGGGCGACGATTTTACGTCATTTGCCAATGCGGTACTGGAAGCGGTTCAAGCCAATAACCCCGCTGACGTCAATGCTTTGAACGAATTGGTTTTGTCAGACGGAAAAACCGTCACAATAGTCAGGCAGGAATTGGTAGCCAAGCTTGGTGAAAACATTAATGTCAGACGTTTTGCTACGGTAAATTCTGAATCAGGGGTCATTGGCGGCTATTTGCACGGTACACGCATCGGGGTGTTGGTGGATCTTGACGGAGGGCAGCCGGATTTAGCCAAGGATGTTGCTATGCATGTTGCTGCGAGCAAGCCTCTGGCGATTTCTGATAAGGATGTGCCTGCAGACGTTATTGAAAAAGAGAAAGAAATTTTTTCAGAGCAAGCCGCTGAAAGCGGAAAACCGGCTGAAATTATTGAAAAGATGGTCTCTGGCCGTATTCGCAAATTTCTGGCTGAAATAACGCTCGATGGACAAGCGTTCGTCAAGGATCCGGATATCACCGTAGGAAAATTGCTTAAGGATGCCGGGGCGCAGGTCAATTCCATGCTTAGATTTGAGGTCGGAGAAGGTATAGAAAAGAAAGAGGAGAACTTCGCTGATGAGGTGATGGCACAAGTTCAGGGAGGTTGAATCATTGGATAATACCATGAAATCGATGAAACCGGCCTACAAGCGTATCTTGCTTAAATTAAGTGGAGAGGCGCTAATGGGAGAAGATAGTTATGGTATTAATCCAGCGGTTGTTAATCGTATCGCTAATGAGATTAAAGAGCTTATTGATATAGGTGTTCAGGTCGCATTGGTTGTCGGTGGTGGAAATATTTTTAGAGGCGAGAGCCTCGCGGAGTGCGGTATGGATAGAATAACGGCCGATCATATGGGTATGCTTGGTACAGTTATTAACGCGCTGGCAATGCAAGATGCTCTGGAACATCACGGCGTATACGCCCGTGTTATGTCTGCGGTAAAGATTAACCAGATCTGTGAAGATTATATTCGTCGAAGGGCTATTCGCCATTTAGAGAAAGGTCGGGTTGTTATTCTGGCGGCCGGAACGGGCAATCCTTTTTTTACAACTGATTCAGCTGCCAGTCTGCGTGGTATCGAAATAAATGCCGATGCGGTGCTAAAAGCCACAAAAGTTGATGGTGTTTATTCCTCCGATCCGGTGAAGAATTCGGATGCGGTTATGCATAGAAGTCTTTCCTATGATGAGGTGCTGGATCAGCGCCTGATGGTAATGGACGCAACGGCGATTGTTTTATGCCGGGATAATAACATGCCTCTGAAAGTCTTTAATATCACAAAACCAGGAGCGTTAAATCGTGTTGTGTTGGGTCAGCAAGAAGGCACATTGGTGGAAAGCGGAGAAAAAAATGATCGATGATATCAATAAGGATGCATCAACCCGAATGGGAAAGAGCATCGATTCTCTTAAGCAGACATTTGCAAAAATGCGGACAGGTAGAGCGCACCCAAGTTTGCTAGAGCATATAAAGGTCTCATATTATGGTAACGAAGTACCTCTTTCCCAAGCTGCGACCGTCAATGCTTATGATGCCAGAACACTGGTCATTGCACCGTGGGAAAAGAACATGATATCGGTGGTGGAAAAAGCAATATTGACATCTGATTTGGGTTTGAACCCATCTACCGCCGGTAACGTTATCCGGGTTGCCTTACCCCCTTTAACAGAAGAACGACGGAAAGAAATGATAAAGGTCGCCAAAGCGGAGGCTGAAGCGTCTCGAGTTGCGATTAGAAATATTCGACGTGATGCAATAAGCGACATTAAAGAGTTGTTAAAGGAAAAGGAAATAACAGAGGATGATGACAGGCGCGCCCAGGACGAGATTCAAAAAATTACCGATCGCTATATTGCGGATGTCGAAAACTGTTTGACTGATAAAGAAAAAGACTTGATGGAGATCTAAACTAGTCCGTCAATTAAATTGCCGTTTTTTTCAAATTTGATGAGATCAGTCTGGTGACAAGTTCTAATTGGATAATGAGTCGAGCATAGTGACGCAGGCCAGCGAGAAAATAACAGCTACCAAAAATATTGATTTTGGTAAATTGCCAAAACATATCGCCATTATTATGGATGGAAATGGTCGATGGGCAAAAAAAAGGCATTTACCAAGATTTGCTGGGCATAAGGCTGGCGTCAATGCGGTCAGAAATATTGTAAGAAACTGTGCCAGTAGAAATATTGAAGTTTTAACGCTATTCGCGTTCAGTAGTGAAAACTGGCGCCGCCCCCAAAAAGAAGTCTCGCTGTTAATGGAACTGCTGTTCACCTCTTTACAAAAAGAGGTTAAGAAATTGCACGAAAATAATGTCAAGCTACTCATAATAGGCGATAGGAGTGCCTTTTCCCATAAATTAGGCGAGCAAATTGAGAAAGCTGAGGCACTTACTGAAAATAATAGTGGGTTAACCCTTTGCGTCGCGGTCAATTATGGCGGAAGGTGGGACATTACGCAGGCGATACAACAAATCTGCCAGCATGTTAAAAGGGATTCGTTGAATTCATCAGATGTTGACCAGGAGTTAGTTGAAAAATACCTGGCACTAAGTTCTCTTCCAGAGCCTGATTTATTTATAAGGACAGGAGGGGAAAAACGAATCAGCAATTTCCTACTTTGGCATCTTGCTTATACCGAGTTGTACTTTACGGATACGCTTTGGCCCGACTTTGACTCGCACTGTCTGGATGATGCCATATTGTCGTTTTCAAAAAGACAACGTCGATTTGGTCAAACCGGGGAGCAGGTGGAGCAGGCACAAGGTGCTTAAGCAAAGACTGATTACTGCTGCCGTTCTGATACCTATTTGTGTACTGGGTATACTGGGGTTGCCTACCGGAGTGCTATCAATATTTCTCGCAATCGTTATTGCAATGGGTGCCTGGGAATGGGCTAAAATGATCGGGTTAAGGTCTTACTTGGAGTGCGGTCTCTATACCTTCGCTGTAGTTATTTCAATGTTGTTCTTAAGTTGGCTGACTGCCTATGGCTATTTTTTTAACGTAATTTTACTGCTTGCAATTGTCGGATGGCTGGTTTCTCTTTACCTGGTCCAGGGTTACTCTGGCGAATCATCAAAGTTCGAAGAACGGAAAGGCGGTGGTTATTCGTCGAGGTTTTATCCTGATGCGTTGATTGGAGTTTTCATTCTGGCTCCTGCGTGGTTGGCTATGGTTGTTATTCATAGTAGTGGTCAACATGGTCCTTATTATGTGTTGTTTCTTTTGGTGCTTATTTGGGGAGCAGATGGAGGCGCATATTTTGCCGGACGAAAATGGGGAAGAAGAAAACTCGCTCCGAATGTGAGCCCTGGTAAAACGTGGGAGGGTGTATTGGGTGCGTTAGCCATCACGGTACTCGTTGCCATTGTGGGTGGTTTGATGCTCGGTGTTTCTCCTTCGGGGTTAATCGCATTCGTACTGTTATGCCTCGTTACGGTTTTGTTCTCGATTGTTGGTGACTTGATGGAAAGTATGTTTAAACGGCGGGCGGGGATAAAGGACAGCGGTAGCCTGCTACCAGGCCATGGTGGTGTGCTTGACAGGATTGACAGTTTAACTGCCGCCACTCCATTTTATGCGATGGGGCTACTGTTGCAAGGAATTGTTCAATGACTTTGTCAAGTCATGTTTCAAGAATTGTTGGTATTAAATAGATGTTATCTACCTTTACCACTTTATCGGTTCAGCCAACTCGGGAAATTATTTGTGTGCTATTAGCACCTGTCTGTTTTTCACTGCCTTTAGTAAAATCCGGGCAGAGACAGTTATTGGAAATTTTATGATAGGCGTAAGCGTTTTGGGCGCGACGGGCTCCATTGGTCAAAATACGCTTGACGTGTTGACTCGTCATCCGGATAAGTATGAAATTGTTGCAATTACTGCAAATACAGAGGTTGATGGGCTGTATGACCAGTGTATTAAGTTGCGTCCCAGATTTGCAGTAATGGCTGACGACAATGCAGCCGAACAACTGCAGGCCAAACTGGGAACGCATGAAAACTCTGTTACAGTACTATCCGGCCCTGAGGGCCTGTGTCAGGTGGCATCATTGCCAGAGATCGACTACGTGATGGCGGCAATCGTTGGAGCTGCTGGTTTGAAACCGACGCTTGAAGCTGTTCGTCATGGGAAACGAATAATGTTGGCAAATAAGGAGTCACTGGTTATGTCTGGTGACTTATTTATGAGCGAAGTCAAAAAGCATCAAGCAGAACTATTACCAATAGACAGTGAGCATAATGCAATTTTTCAGTGCATGCCACAGGATGCTAAAAGAGGGTTTAATAAAGAGGGTGTCAGAAAAATTTTGTTAACTGGGTCAGGGGGGCCATTCAGAACGCTGCCAGTAGGAAAATTAGCAGCGGTGACACCCAAACAGGCATGTAAACATCCCAACTGGGTTATGGGTAAAAAGATATCGGTCGATTCGGCGACGATGATGAACAAGGGACTAGAACTGATAGAAGCTTGCTGGTTATTCGAAATATCGCCGGACAATATACAAATTGTTGTGCATCCCCAAAGTGTAATTCATTCTATGGTTGAGTATGTCGATGGATCCATACTGGCCCAGCTAGGGAGTCCGGATATGAGGATTCCGATTGCCCATGCGTTGGCATGGCCTCAAAGGATGTATTCAGGTGTTGAACCAATTAGTATGTTTGATGTTTGTCAGCTGGATTTTGAAAGACCCGACCCAGGGAAATTTCGGTGCCTTGATCTGGCCTACCAGGCTGTCAAGGCGGGAGGAACAGCCCCGGCGATCCTGAATGCTGCTAATGAGGTTGCAGTTAGTTCGTTTCTTGAATCCCGGCTAACTTTCCCAAATATCTCCAACGTGATCGAAAACGTTTTAGTGGAGCTTAATTCACGTGACGCCACCACATTGGACGTTGTTTTGGAAGACGATCAAAATGCTCGCAGGTTGGCCGAGAAATTCGTTTTGGATTTGTCGGAATCAATGCAATGAATGGTGTCATATCGTCAGTCTTTTTTTTCGTGGTTGCGATTGGTGTGCTTATTACCGTTCATGAATTTGGCCATTTCTGGGTGGCGCGTCGGTTAGGTGTGAAAGTTTTAAAGTTTTCTATCGGTTTCGGGAAACCCCTGTTTAAGTGGCGCAGAAAGAATGATGCAACGGAATATGTGATAGCAGCGGTACCCTTAGGCGGGTATGTGCAAATGCTTGATGAACGGGAAGGGCCTGTTGATGAGCAGGAACTGCATAAAGCATTTAACAGGAAACCACTGGCGAGCAGGTTTGCTGTTGTTGCTGCGGGACCCCTGTTTAATTTTCTGTTGGCTATCCTGTGTTACTGGGTGATTTTTGTTGTTGGGGTAAACGGGATAAAACCAATTATTGGTGAAGTTGAACCGAGTAGCATTGCCTACACGGGCGGAATGGAAAAGGGTGATCAGATAGTCAGTATTAATGGCGAAGAGACCTTAACTTGGAGCGCGGTTGAGCTTATATTACTTGATGAGGGATTAAGTAAAAAGGCCGTAGATGTTGCTGTGCTGGATCAGGCCGGTATCGTAAAAAGCCTGATTCTTGATTTAGGAACATTAACGGGAGATGTGGGCAAAGAAAATTTGCTGGGGCTTGTAGGGATTACCCCTTATCGACCGTCTATTCCACCGGTTATTGACCAACTGCTGATAGGTGGTGCAGCTGAAATGGCAGGAATGAAGTCAGGCGATAAAGTGCTTTCAGCAGATGGGGTGCTCATTAATGATTGGGAAACCTGGGTGAAATATATTCAGGAAAGACCAGAACAGTTGATACAGGTAGAGATAGAGCGTGACGGGCAAATCAAGGATCTTCAATTAAGACCGGAAAAAGTAAGGGCCAATGACAAGGAAATAGGTCGCATCGGTGCGAACGTATTTTTGCCTCCCAATCTGATGGCAGCACTGCAAGTTGAAGTGCAATATACTCCAGGCACCGGATTAATCAAAGCGATCAAAAAAACATGGGATATGTCATTCTTAACATTGAGCATGCTTGGTCATATGGTAACAGGAGATGTTTCCGTCAGGAATATTAGTGGCCCGATAAGCATCGCTCAGTATGCGGGTTATACAGCCAGCGCAGGATTCATCGCTTTTATCAGTTTTATTGCTCTAATCAGTATAAGTCTGGGTATTATTAACCTTTTGCCAATACCGGTATTAGATGGGGGCCACTTGTTTTACTATGCTGTTGAATTCCTGAAGGGAAGTCCCTTGTCGGAAGAAGCGCAGATGTTTGGTCAGAGACTGGGAATAATTATTCTTGCTGTCGTAATGATTCTGGCATTTTATAATGATTTACTACGTGTTTTTGGATAAGTGATTAAGGAAATTTACTGATTATATGATCAGGCTACTCTGTTTTATTATATTTTCTTTTGGTCTGTCATCTGCCTGGGCCTTCGATTCATTTGTTGTGCGGAATATCAAGGTTGAGGGACTTGAGCGTATCTCTGAAGGCACCGTTTTAAATGCGGTGCCTCTGGAAACAGGGGAAACACTTAACCAATCCATAGCATCAGAAATTGTAAGGTCGGTTTATAAAACCGGATTTTTTAACGATGTCCGCCTTTTGTTGTTGGATACCGATTTGATCATTGTGGTTGATGAAAGACCAGCGATTTCCAAAATTGTACTAACAGGTAATAAGGATATTGAAAGCGATGAGCTAAAAGAGGCCCTGAAAAATACAGGGTTGGCAGAGGGGCGTGTTTTTAATCTCTCGACGCTTGCTACGGTAGAAAGAGAACTTGAACAGTTGTATTTTAATCAGGGAAAATACAGCGTAAAAATCAGTTCCGATGTAGCAACAAAACCTAACAAAATGGTTGAGCTGTCCATCGATATAGTTGAAGGCAAGGTAGCCAAAATCCTCCAGATTAATGTTGTTGGTAACAGACACTACAGCGATGAAAAACTGTTAAGTAAGTTTCAACTAAGTCCGTTTGCGATATTTTCTGATAATGACCAGTACTCAAGAAGAAAATTGACAGCGGACCTGGAATCGTTACGTTCGTTTTATCTAGATAACGGCTATATCAATTTTAACATTGCGTCAACACAAGTTGCTATATCACCTGACAAAAACGATATATATGTTTCGGTTAATGTTAGCGAGGGGGGCAAATACACCGTTAGTGATGTAAAGTTAGCGGGTCAGTTAATCGTCGATACTGAAGAACTGGAAAAGTTATTACTTGTAAAAAAGGGAGATGTGTTTTCACGCAGGATGATTACCGAAAGTAATACTGCGATTGGTGATCGTTTGGGTAAAGAGGGGTTCGCATTTTCAAACGTCAACGCAATCCCTGAAATTGACGAGGAAAACAAACAAGTCTTACTCACATTTTTTGTCGATCCCGGAAAACGTGTTTATGTGAGGAGAGTAAATATTACCGGGAATGAAAAAACACGGGACGACGTCATTCGAAGAGAAATTCGACAGATGGAAGGTGGCTGGATTTCAACCAAAAAGGTAAATCGATCCCGGGTCAGATTACAACGACTAGGATACTTTGACGAAGTAAACGTGGAAACGCCAACTGTTTACAATGCACCGGATCAGGTAGATGTCGAATTTAATGTGACTGAGCGGCCCTCGGGAAGCTTGATGGCAGGTATGGGTTATTCTCAGGCCCAGGGTTTATTGCTAAATGCCAGCGTTAGTCAAAATAACTTTCTGGGTACAGGTAAACGGGTATCAGGCAAGATCAATAATAGTGATGTGAATACTGTGTATAATTTCTCATTCACAGATCCCTATCATACATTGGACGGCGTGAGCCGTGGTATCAATACCTTTTTCAAGAAAACGGATGCTGGTCAGGCCAATTTTGCTGAATATACCCAGGACACCTATGGTGCCAGCTTGAGCTATGGTTTTCCAATCAACGAGTTTGATACGGCAAGTCTTTCGATTGGTTACGAGAATTCAAAGATAAATACTACCGATCTGACGACGCCCTCCATCCAGAAATTTTTGGACGACAATAAAACCCAGTTTGATATAATCAAGCTTACGAATAGTTGGGCGCATGACACGCGGAACAGGGCAATATTCGCCGATCGTGGCTTGTCAGTAAAGTTTAGTACGGACATCGCACTTCCGGGGAGTGGGCTTCAATACTATAAAATACTGTTACGAGGATTGAAGTATACCCCGGTATCGGATCAGCTAACAATGTTGGTAACCGGCGAAGTCGGGTATGGAAATAGTTACGGTGATACAACCGAGCTACCATTTTTTGAACGCTTTGTAGCTGGTGGGGCGCACTCAGTAAGAGGTTTCAAGAGTAATTCTCTCGGTCCCAGGGAGGGTGGTGAACCAATAGGTGGTGCGTTTAAGGTAAAGGGAAATGCGGAATTGATATTTCCGGTTCCGTTCACGGAGGATAACAAATCATTGCGTCTAAGCGCATTTTTTGATATCGGTAGTGTTTATAAGGATTATGATAACTTTGATGCTGGAGAGCTACGATACTCTACAGGATTATCGGCGATATGGATGTCACCAATAGCACCTTTGACATTTAGCTATTCCTGGCCACTGAACGATACAAGTGTAGATGAAACGGAGAATTTTCAATTCACATTGGGTGCTTTCAACTTTTAATAACTGGAGTTAAACCTTGTCTGCAGGAATGAGAACTTTATTATTATTTATATTTCTAATCTTGCTTTCTGGCGCATCCATAGCGCAAGAGATAAAAGCTGCATATGTTAATACCGCCAGACTGTATAAAGAAGCACCGCAGCTGGAGATGGCCGAAAAGAAACTGGCGGATGAATTTGCAGATCGCAATAATGAAATTCTTTCTGAAAAGAAGGAGTTGCAGCGTATGGATGATGATTTAAGAAAAAAATTGGATTTGATGAGTCCCGCTCAACGAAAAAAGGCAGAGTCAGAATTGCTGGGACGTGTACGTGACCTGCGCCGTAAGCAAGAAGAATTCAATGACGACCTGAATATTCGTCGCAATGATATTTTGAGTACTCTTCAGGAAGTGGTCAGAGGCGCTGTGGAAGTGGTTGGTAAAGAAGACGGTTATGACTTTATATTTACAGAAGGAACGGCTTACGCAAACCCAAAGCTGGATATTACTGATAAAGTTTTGAGCCATTTGAAGAGTCAAACTGCGATCTCAAAGTAGAGTTCATATTCTATTTTGAGGATTTAGGGGCAAATGATTGAAATACACGCTGGAGGAGATTGCTAAAAGTATTAATGCTGAAGTGATTGGCGATAGCCAATGCCTGATAAACGGTGTCGCCTCATTATCCTCAGCGGGTCAAGGTGATATCACCTTCTTAAGTAATCCTTCCTATCGAAAATATCTGGCTGATACCTCGGCCAGCGCCGTTCTTATCTCAGCAGAGAATACTGGTTCATGTTCTACTAATGCGCTTGTTGTTGAGAATCCTTATTTTGCCTATGCCCAGGTTGCGCAAATGCTGTATCCAAAATCCACGCTCAAGGGTGATATTCACCCAACTGCAGTAATCTCTGATTCGAGTAATATAGATCCCGATGCGGTTATTTGTGAATTTGCTGTAATCGAGGGAAATGTCAGGATTGGTAAAGGTGCTTATGTGGGACCTCATTGCGTTGTAGGAGAGGATAGTGTGATTGGAGCAGACAGCTGTCTGACCGCTCAAGTCGTTATTCGTAACAATTGTGAAATAGGTCGAAGAGCGTTGATACATTCTGGTGTGGTAATAGGTAGTGATGGGTTTGGCTTTGCAGAAAATCGTGGAGAGTGGCTTAAAATCCCTCAGATTGGTAGGGTTGTCATGGGTGACGATGTCGAAATTGGCGCGAATACCGCGATTGATCGTGGCGCTTTGGATGACACGATAATTGGAAGAGGCGTGAAGCTGGATAATCTGATTCAAATTGGACACAATGTGACAATCGGGGAAAATACTGCTATCGCTGCGTGTACCGCGATTGCTGGTAGCACCAGGATTGGAAAGCGTTGTGCCATAGGTGGTTGTGTAGGTATAGTAGGGCATCTTGAGATAACTGATGATGTTCATATTACAGGCATGTCGATGGTGACGCACTCTATACTGAACGCTGGTGTGTACTCATCGGGAACTCCACTGGAAGAAAACACAATGTGGCGGAAAAATTTCGTACGTATGAAACAACTCGATGAGTTAACGCGTCGGGTGAAGATGCTTGAACGGAATATCAATAAATAAGTGGATCTTAATTTTAATTTTTTTGAGATAAAAATATGGTGGAATCAACAAAGGAAGAAGAAATTATCAGTCAGCTGGATATCCATGAGGTGTTACAACATTTGCCCCATCGCTACCCATTTTTATTAATCGATAGAGTGATTGAGTGTGTTAGCCATAAATCACTGACCGCGCTGAAAAATGTCTCATATAATGAACCCTATTTTCCGGGACATTTTCCACAACGGCCGGTTATGCCTGGAGTGCTGATATTGGAAGCGCTTGCCCAGGCTACCGGTATATTGGCTTTTGTTAGCACCGAGACGCAGCCCAGTGAGGGTACTTTATACTACTTTGTCGGAATTGACGAAGCACGGTTCAAAAGACCAGTAGAGCCAGGCGATCAACTCATTTTGAGGGTGGAACTGCTTAGAAATGTCAGGAATATCTGGAAGTTCAAAACAGAGGCAAGGGTTGACGAGGAGATTGTGGCCACTGCAGATATCATGTGTGCATCCAAGGAAATCTAGGCTTGATCGATTCAACGGCTATTGTAGATGAATCAGCAAAAATTGCTGCGGATGTTACTATTGGACCCTATTCGGTTATAGGGCCCGATGTTGAGATAGCTTCGGGCACCTGGATTGGCCCTCATGTAGTCATTCAGGGACCGACAAAAATCGGGTCGAATAACAGTATTTTTCAGTTTTCCTCGATTGGAGAAATCCCGCAGGATAAAAAATATAAGGGAGAAAAAACCCTGCTGGAAATTGGGAATAATAATACTATTCGAGAAAATTGTACGATCAACAGGGGAACTGCACAGGGCGGTGGAATAACCAAAATTGGGGATGATAACTGGATTATGGCCTATGTCCACATTGCCCATGATTGTATTGTTGGTGATTACACGATTTTTGCGAATAATGCTTCGCTTGCAGGCCATGTTATCGTTGAAGATTACGTTATTCTTGGAGGATTTACCCTGGTTCATCAGTTTTGTTTAATCGGTGCTCATAGTTTTGCTGCGATGGGTAGTGTTATTCCAAAAGATGTACCGCCATACGTGCTTGTATCCGGGCATATGGCGAAACCGTATGGACTAAATGTCGAAGGCCTGAAAAGAAGAGAATTTTCGCCAGAGATCATCACGCAGCTGCGTCGTTCGTATAAAAAGTTATATAAATCCGGGCTCCCGGTAAAAGTTGCAGCTGAAGAGATTCGCCAGCTCTCATCTGGATCAGAAGAGGTCGCTTTGTTTGTTGATTTTCTGGAACGTTCCGAGAGGGGTATTGTCAGATAGTTCCATCAAATCCGGCTGGCCATGACTAATTCGCCCTCACTTTTTTCAATCAGGTTGCCGGGTAATGGGTGATGATTAGAGTCGGAATTGTTGCTGGTGAAGCATCAGGCGATATTCTCGGTGCCGGTCTTATTTCAGCTTTTCAGCAAATAGTACCCGATGCGATTTTTGAGGGTATTGCTGGCCCCAGGATGATAGAAGTCGGATGCCAGGCTATATATCCCGCTGAAAAGCTTGCGGTGATGGGATTGGTTGAGGTCGCTGAACATTTTTTTGAAATTCACTCGATACGAAAACAGCTTCTGAAACATTTTACTGATTCTCCACCTGATGTGTTTGTCGGTATTGATGCGCCTGATTTCAATTTAGGGTTAGAGGTCGATTTGAAGTCAGCAGGAATTCCGACGGTACATTATGTCAGTCCATCGGTTTGGGCATGGCGCCAGTATCGCGTAAAGAAAATCGCCAAAGCAGTAGATTTGATGCTTACGCTCTTTCCCTTTGAAACAGATATCTACGAAAAATACAACGTGCAAAGCCGGTTTGTTGGGCACCCTCTGGCCGATTTAATTCCACTCGAATCAGACCAGATGGCTGCAAAACGTGGTCTGGGATTGAGCAAAGCTGGTCGTTATGTCGCGTTATTGCCCGGGAGTCGGGTCAATGAGGTCACGTCACTGGTAGAGGAGTTTCTCAAAGCTGCCGCCATAATCAGTCAAAAATACCCCGACATTCAGTTTCTGGCTCCACTGACGAGCGAGAAAACTGCCGCGATATTCAGGGACTCATTGAATAGATTTACTCCGGGTCTTCCAGTAACGGTATTCACCGAGAAATCCAGGCAGGTCATGTGTGCCGCAGATGTAGTGCTGCTGGCAAGCGGAACTGCCGCGCTAGAAGCGTTGCTGTTGAAAAAACCAATGGTGGTTGCCTACAGGGTTGCCAGGCTAACGTACCTGATTGCCAAGCGCATGGTAAAAGTGAAAAATTATTCGTTACCCAATTTGCTTTCGGGAGATGAAATCGTGCCAGAGTTGATTCAGGATGACCTTTCGCCGGAACGCCTGGCTGAGGAAGTTAGTGCCTATCTCGAGCACCCTGAACGTAGGTTGGCGTTAACTGATAAATTTTACAAAATTCATCAGATGCTTAGAATGGATGCAAACAACCAGGCCGCAAAAAGCGTACTTGAATTGCTCGACATGAGCGGCTAGCCTAGTAGACGATTATCATTACATGCAACTGGAAATGACCTTTGAGAATAGATTGGTCGCCGGTGTTGATGAAGCTGGCAGGGGACCATTGGCTGGTCCGGTGGTGGCTGCCGCAGTCATACTACACCCGGCTCGGCAGATAAGCGGACTGACTGATTCCAAGGCGCTTTCGGCGAAGAAACGGGAGGCGCTTGATCAGGAAATAAGAGAAAAAGCGCTAGCCTGGGCTATCGCCAGAGCAGAGGTTGAGGAGATAGATGAAATCAACATTCTTCAGGCCAGCTTGTTGGCGATGAAGCGAGCGGTTAGAAAATTGCAACCTGTTCCGGAACTTGTATTAGTAGACGGGAATAGATGTCCAGACCTGGATTTCAGCGTCGAGGCGATTGTAAAAGGCGATCTGAAAATTCCAGCAATTAGTGCTGCATCGATTATCGCAAAGGTTGCGCGAGACAAAGAGATGTTGTTTTTAGATGCCCAATACCCCGGATATGGCTTTGCAACCCACAAAGGGTATCCGACAAAAGCACATGTTGCCAGCCTTTACGATATCGGTGTATCTCCTGTACACAGAAAGTCTTACGGACCTGTACGTAACGTATTGGCCGAAAAGACCAGTAATTAAGCAATGCAAGCCTCATTCGTTCATTTGCACATTCATACCGACTACTCACTGGTTGACGGCTGTGTTCGCATCAAAAAGTTATTAAAAAGTACAGCCGAGAAACATATGCCGGCAGTGGCTGTTACCGATCAAAGTAATCTTTTTGCGATGGTGAAGTTTTATCGTGCCGCGCTGGGCGTGGGTATAAAGCCAATTATAGGTGTTGACATATGGATGCAAAGGCAAGGAGAAAATGAGCAGCTTTTTAGGGTGGTGCTGTTGTGTAAAAATCATGACGGTTATCTGAATCTGACGCGATTAATTACACGAAGTTATACTGAAGGACAACAGTCGGGTGTTCCAGTGGTGCAAATGAGTTGGTTGTCCGGGGCTTGTGACGGATTGATAGCTCTCAGCGGGAGGCAAAGTGATATAGGCCAGGCACTATTGTCCAACAAAAGTAAAAAAGCAGAAAAGCGCTTAAATGAATGGATGACACTGTTCCCTGATAGTTTTTATCTGGAATTACAGAGAACCGGCCGAGTCGGAGACGAAGAATTCGTGCATGCTGCCGTCGATTTTTCTGTAACGCATGGTGTGCCAGTTGTCGCTGGTAATGACGTACGATTTATTGAAAAAAATGACTTTGAGGCGCATGAAGCCAGGGTTTGTATCTATGAGGGAAGAACACTGGATGATTCGAGGCGTCCGAAAAATTACAGCGACCAGCAGTACTTGCGAAGTCCAGACGAAATGGCTGAAATATTTTCCGATATACCTGAGGCAATAGAAAATACGCTTGAGATTGCACGTCGATGCAATCTTGAGTTGGTATTGGGCGAAAATGTTTTACCCGATTTCCCTGTTCCTGAAGGAATGACCACAGAATCTTTTTTTGAAAATCAGGCGCGCCAGGGTCTGAATAGTCGCTTGTCGACTATTTTCCAGAATGAAGAAATTCAGGAAAAACGGCAAGCTTATGATGATCGCCTGACTTCGGAGCTGGATGTCATTAATAAAATGGGGTTCCCGGGGTATTTCCTGATTGTTGCTGATTTCATCAAATGGTCAAAAAATAACGGGATTCCGGTAGGACCAGGGCGAGGGTCGGGAGCGGGGTCTCTGGTTGCTTATGCATTGGGGATAACAGATCTTGATCCCATTCAATATGACCTGTTGTTTGAGCGTTTTTTGAATCCCGAGCGAGTTTCCCTACCTGACTTTGATGTCGATTTTTGTATGGAGGGTCGCGATAGGGTAATTGATTATGTCGCCGAATATTACGGTCGAGACCACGTATCCCAAATCATTACTTACGGGACGATGGCTGCAAAGGCAGTGGTGCGGGATGTGGGAAGAGTGCTTGGGCATTCCTACGGATTCGTAGATCAGATTGCGAAACTGATTCCTTTTGAAATTGGAATGACGCTTGATAAGGCGTTAAGCGAAGAGGAATTAAAACGACGATATGATGAAGATGAAGAAGTACGGACATTAATTGATCTCGCAAAATCACTTGAGGGACTGTCACGCAATGCCGGGAAGCATGCTGGTGGTGTAGTCATAGCTCCCTCGGCATTAACTGATTTTACTCCGCTTTACTGTGAACAAGGGGCTGCCAGTCCGGTAACACAGTTTGATAAGGATGACGTCGAGGCGGTCGGACTGGTTAAGTTCGACTTTCTCGGTCTTAGGACGCTAACGATAATCGATCACGCAGTAAAGAATGTTGCTAAATATCAGGATGATAAACCTAAAATTGATATTTCCACGCTCCCCATTGATGATGAAAAAACATTTGATTTGCTGAAGGATTGCCAAACAACGGCTGTTTTTCAACTTGAGTCTCGCGGGATGAAGGATCTTATTAAGAGACTGCAACCTGATTGTTTTGATGACATTATTGCGTTGGTTGCCCTGTTTCGGCCAGGACCCCTTCAGTCAGGAATGGTGGACGACTTTATTGATCGTAAACATGGTAGAGCAAAGGTCAACTACGCCCACCCGGATCTGGAGCCGATACTAAGTCCCACTTATGGCGTCATTCTGTATCAGGAGCAAGTGATGCAAATTGCGCAAGTGTTGGCCGGTTACTCCCTGGGTCAGGCTGATTTGCTACGACGCGCAATGGGGAAGAAAAAGCCTGAAGAAATGAAAAAACAAAGGTCAGTTTTTCTTGAAGGTGCCGAGAATAACGGTATCGACAAGAAAATTGCTGAATATATTTTCGATTTGATGGAGAAGTTTGCCGGTTATGGGTTTAACAAATCTCATTCAGCTGCCTATGCGTTAATTGCCTATCAGACAGCCTGGTTAAAGGCCCATTATCCAGCGGCGTTCATGGCGGCAGTGTTATCTTCGGATATGGATAATACTGATAAGGTCGTGACGCTCATCGACGAATGCAGATCTATGGGGTTGGAAGTCAAGCCGCCCTGCATCAACCAGTGTGAAACAGTATTTGCAGTAAGAGACGACAATACAATTTTATATGGGTTGGGGGCAATTAAAGGTGTCGGGGTCGCTGCGTTGGAGGGAATCATAGAGGAGCGGGGTAACAATGGTGTATTTAAGGATCTTTTTGATTTGAGCAGCAGGATTGATCAGCGAAAAGTAAATCGAAGAGTTTTGGAAGCGCTGATCAGGTCCGGGGCAATGGACGAATTGGAACCTAGTCGCGCAAGGCTTGTCGCATCATTAAATATTGCGCTGCAATACGCGGAACGTTACACAAGAGATAAGGCGGTTGGGCAGAATGACCTGTTTGGCAGCGCGTTAGCCATCGATACTGAAGATAGTTTCTATCGCGAGGAGATTGCCCTGGTAGATGTCGCAGACTGGGATGAAGAGCAGCGACTTTTGGGTGAAAAGGAAACGCTAGGGTTGTATCTAACCGGTCATCCCATACAACGCTATTTAGGTGAGCTGGGTCAGTTTACTACGTCCCGCATTGTTGAGCTAAAACCATCTCAGGATCAAACAGTGGTGATAGCTGGTCTGGTAGTGGCCATCAGGACGATGAACAGCAAACGTGGCGACCGTATTGCCTTTGTTACTCTGGATGACAGGAGTGGTCGCGTTGAACTAGCCATTTTTGCGGAGGCATACCGAAGGTTCCGCGATCTGCTGGTAAAAGATAAATTATTGGTGGTTTGCGGTACCGTGAATGTGGACGAATATTCTGGTGGGTTTAGAATGAGTGCCGAGACTATATACGATATTGATCAAGCACGGGAAGTTTATGCCAGACGGCTCGAGATTGATATGTGGAATTTCAGCGCAAATCGTGAATTGTTCAGTACGCTTGAACATGTACTGCAACCTTACTGCGAGGGTAACTGTCCGGTGACTATAAACTACCGTGGTAGAGGAGCCCATGCCCAGGTCTCTTTGGGCCAGGGCTGGGCAGTTCATCCAACAGATGAACTGCTTAATAGACTGGGTGATGTGTTGGGCGAAGACAAAGTCCGGGTCGTTTACTAGTAGCCGGTTTATGGCTCGTCTTTTTTTGCAGGATATACTAGATTGGCCATTAAATTTGTGCTCAAGGGGTAATTGTTGGAAAATGTACGTCAGATTTCGTGTAAAGAAAGGTGTAAGACGCTTTTATGAAACTTAATTATCTTGATTTTGAGCAGCCTATTGCAGATCTGGAGGCTAAAATTGAAGAGCTTCGCAATGTGGGCAGTGATAATGAAATAAATATTACCGAAGAAATTTCCCGTTTGGAGTCCAAGTGTATATCGATGACGGAATCAATATTCTCTGCATTGACACCTTGGCAGATATCGCAGTTAGCCAGACACCCTAAAAGGCCTTACGCGCTGGATTATATTGATCAAGTATTCTCGGATTTTGAAGAGTTACATGGTGATAGAAGCTT
>JBHHVB010000013.1:0-55400 GCA_046754065.1 Gammaproteobacteria bacterium | reverse complement strand
CATATATTTCTTGTTTTTAAGTAATTATTGACTTATTGCCCAACATCGGCCTATAGTTTCTTGCATTGGAGAAACTTTATGGCCAGAAAAATTACGCCCTTACCCCTGCCTGCCTCCCCAGTCATTGATTCGGCGGAGGCGTTTGGCGCGTTTGTACGGAGCCTGCGCACTCAACAACAACTGCGCATCGATGATGCCGCTGCACTGTGCGGTGTTTCGGTTCAGCTGCTCTCGGATCTTGAAAATGGCAACCGTTCTGTAGGCCTGGACAAGGCCCTTGCGGTTGCACGGCAACTGGGGCTCACCCTGCTGGCGGTACCAAAATCAGAGCAACCCCAGGCGATTGCCGCCATCAAGAGTCTGTCATTATGACAACCCACAGCCTGTCGGCCTGGATCGGTGAACAACCGGTTGGCACCCTGAGCTATCACGACGATACCGGGCGCTTCTCTTTTGAATACGAACAGAGCTGGGTGACGAATAGCGACGCTTATCCAATCTCCCCCGCCCTCCCACTTCGACGTCCGGATAACCAAACCGATGAACTGCACTCGGTCAATGTACGCCGCTTCTTTGAGAATCTGCTGCCCGAGGGCAAAGCCCTGGAGGATGCGGCTGCAGCGCACACGGTCTCAAAAGGCAACCTGTTTGGTCTGCTGCGCTGGCTGGGCCAGGAGAGTACAGGTGCGCTTGCCCTGTTGCCTGAAGGCACCATACCGGCCCGGGTTGAACCGATCGTGCGTGAAGTCACCTTTGAAGAACTCTCCGAGCGGATCCATGACCGGGCCAATCGTCCCTTCAATGTATGGGACGGCCGGGTACGCATGTCCATCGCCGGTTACCAGGACAAACTGGCGGTCTATGTTGATGAGGAAGGAAAGCTCTTCCTGGTGGAAGGCCGGCTGGCTTCGACGCATATCCTCAAACCGGAGCCGATGAACCCAAAGCTCTCCAGGCTGGTGGCCAATGAGCACTTTTGCCTGAAGCTGGCTGCCGCGCTCGGTATACCCTCGGCCGAAGTGGAAATTCTACGCGTACCGGAGCCGGTACTGATGGTCAAACGCTTCGACCGCATCAAACACAACCGCCGTGTCGAGCGTTTACATGCGGTGGATAGCTGCCAGGTGCTCAATCTCAGCGTCAACCACAAGTATGAACGCAATTTCGGCAGTGGGCGTGATGTCGCCAATATTCGGGACGGCGTCAGTTTCGAGAAGCTCTTCTCCATCACTCCGTTCACCCAGTCTCAAGCGGCCACACGCATGGCGCTGATCCGTTGGGCGATCCTGCAATACCTGATCGGCAATAGTGATGCCCATGGAAAAAATATCTCGTTTCTGGTCGAGCCGGGTGGCCTACGCCTCGCCCCGGCCTACGACCTGGTTTCGGTGTGTATCTACCCGGATATCGAGCACGAATTTGCCATGGCCATCGGTGACGAGTTCGACATGACTAAAGTCCGTGCCTACGATTGGGCAGACTTTTCCGACCGCTGTGGCATAGAACGCCGCCTTCTGGTGCGTGAGATGAACCGGATGATCAAGGCGCTCAGAATCCAGTTGCCGACATTACTGTCTCTGCCCAACTACATTGAGGAAGAGCGCACCATGCTGCAGAAGATCTCGGACCTGGCCCTGCAACAGGCTGAGCAACTGGAAATCGATGCGAAAATGATTGCGAAAGTGGTCATTGAATAGAAGCGGGTGCAGCCTCAACCCGTTCCAATGAGCGAGTCCAAATGATCCGCCCACTTCTGTAGCCACTGCCTACACTCCGCCTCGTAGCGGTGCAAATCGTAGGTTCCTTCAATCCCTTTTCGGGAATGCCCCAACACCGCTTCAGCCACTTCGTTAGGACATTGCAGTCGTGATAAGCCAGTTCTGACACTTCTGCGCAGATCGTGAGGTGTCCAGGCAGGAAGATCTACCATCTTGCCTTTTTGTTGCCTCATACGCCAGGCCTGCTCAGTGAGTTGCTTTTGCTGGATAGGTAATCGCGTTTTCTGGGAAGGAAACAGATAGTCTCCCGTGGTCAGCCGAAGTGCGGTTAGAAACTCCACCGCCTGGCGGGGCAGTTGCACATAGCGCTCTACCTCCGTCTTGCTTTCTCTTATATGAAAGGTCTGTTTCTCCAGGTCGATATCCTGCCATGCTGCATTGCATACCTCTCCGGTCCGACACCCTGTCCAGAGAGTAAATCGGAGAACATTCTTTTGTGTGGGTGTGTAATCAGAACCCGGCAACCATTTGAGTAACTTTGCCAACTCGGTATCAGAGAGGACTCTTTTCCCTCGTTGAGAGGTAAGCCTCACCTTGGCCTGTCTGAGACTTGCTTTGGCAAGGACAGCAGGATTTGCAAATTCATCTGAAAAATAGCCCAGACCAATGGCAAACTCGTAGGCTGCGGTAAGCTCTCTCAGTACGTTTCCTGCTTGAACATTTGCCCCACGCTGGACAATTGCCATGACCATATCCACCACGAGCTTCCGCGTGACAGCATTGGCTGGCATCTCCCCCAACCTGGGAATCACATCGCCATAGAGGGTCCTGCGTGTCTCAGACTGCCCCTTCGTTTTTCGCGCACCGGCAATGATCTTTCCGCTTGGGGATTTCCGGTCTTCTATATATTGGGTCAGATAGAGCTCGACCAGGTCCTTTACGGTAAGCAACCTCTCAACTGGCTCCACCCGCTCCTTTTCCCGTTCCTGCTTTTGTTGCTCCTTTGCCTCGGTTCTCGGGCAACGCCCCTGGCGGCGGATTTGCTTTAGTTCCTGAAGCTTCAGCCTCGCTTCAGCCAGGGAGGTTTCCGGGAAGCTCCCAATTTTCACCTGAACGAGCTTTGAGGTGACTGGACTGGTATAGCGATAGAAAAACGTTTTCACCCCAGTGGCCCCACATTTCACACGCAACCCGATGTTTTCTCCCGTGTCGGCCTTAATTTTATCTCCCGGTTTCATCACTTCCACTGTCCTGGAAGATAGAGGTTTGGTAATCTGTACGGTTGTCATGGGCATCCTATTGAATTGGTTTCAGTTTGTTCGACTCAACTGATAAAAGTGTAACTTTTGGAACTCAACAAAACTTACCCTAAAAAAAGTTACACTACAAGTTACACTTTTTCGTGGGATTGGATGATATTTCATGAGACTCAATGAGACCTTAAGAGACGACAAAATAATAGAAAAGCCTTGTAAATCAATGGTATGAGCAGCACAACAGCATGAATTCAAAAGAAAAAAACGGACAGCATACCCCCATGATGCAGCAATATCTCCGCATCAAGTGTGAATATCCCGACATGCTGCTTTTTTATCGTATGGGCGACTTCTACGAGCTATTTTATGATGATGCCCGAAAGGCATCATCAATCCTCGATATTACTCTGACATCCCGAGGTCAATCTGGAGGCGAACCTGTTCCTATGGCTGGCATCCCCTATCACTCGGTAGACAACTATTTAGGCAAGCTGGTTACCCTGGGTGAGTCGGTCGCTATCTGTGAGCAGGTCGGCGACCCCAAAAAAAGCAAAGGTCCTGTAGAAAGAGAAGTGGTTCGGATCGTCACACCTGGCACGGTAACCGATGAGGCATTACTCGATGAACGAAAGGATAATTTACTGGTCGCACTCTGCCATCTGAATTCATTATTCGGACTAGCTATCGCGGATGTTAGTAGCGGAAGATTGAGTATTATGGAAATGGATTCCTGGCAAGATGTACATGACGAACTGCACCGTCTGGAACCCGCAGAGCTATTGGTAAGCGAAGATTCCGAATTTCTGAAGGATTTGTCGGATCTGTCGGGTATAAAAGGCATGCCCGACTGGTATTTCGAGCTTGATACTGCCGAGCACATCGTCACCAAACAAATGGAGACAAAAGACCTCAGCGGTTTTGGATGTAATGAAGCAACTGCTGCAATAGGTGCGTCCGGCTGTCTCATTCAATACGTACACTCTACCCAGAAAAATCGGTTACCACATCTAAAATCAATCCGCTACGAGCATCGCAATGACTCGGTTATTCTTGACGCGACAAGCAAAAAAAACCTGGAGATAGATCGCAATTTATCTGGTGGGCGTAAACATACGCTGATGTGGGTCATGGACCACACATCGACACCTATGGGTAGCCGCATGCTAAACCGATGGCTCAATCGCCCCTTGCGTAACCGCGACCATCTTAACAAACGTTTACAGGCCATTGGCAGTATCATCGAGGCAGATTGCATAGACACGATATCCAATGTTCTGCATTGCGTTGGTGATATCGAGCGAATTCTTACACGTATAGGATTAAAGACTGCCAGACCCAGAGACCTGACTTCACTGCGAACAACACTACAACGCATACCGGACTTGCATAGCTGCTTGACAGGGCTCGATTCTGCCCGATTGAATGAGCTAAAGCTCAGCCTCGGACACCATCCTGAAGTATATCACCTAATTCAAAGCGCGATTATCGAGGAGCCCCCATCTCTTATCAGAGATGGGGGCGTCATCGCCCAAGGTTATGACCAGGACCTCGATGATTTACGAGCAATCAAGGAAAATTCAGCTGAGTATCTAATTGACCTTGAACAGCGAGAAAAGAATCGTACCGGCATTAACACACTAAAGGTAAATTACAACAGAATACACGGATATTATATAGAGGTTGGCAAAAGCTACTCTAATAATGTGCCGGAAGAGTATATCAGGCGACAGACATTAAAAAATGCGGAAAGATATATTACCCCTGAACTAAAGTCGTTCGAGGAAAAAGCACTTAGCTCAAGGGAGCGTGCACTGTCCCGCGAGAAACAACTCTATGACGAAATTCTTGAGAAAATATTACCCTGGTTAAAATCTTTGCAATCCACAGCTGAGTCATTAGCAGAACTGGACGTACTGGTTAACCTTGCCGAACGTACTGAAACGCTTGAGCTCAATCCACCACAACTTGTCTCTGAACCCGGCATTAATATAAAACAGGGACGACATCTGGTCGTAGAACAGGTACTGGATGGCCAATTTGTTGCGAATGATACTATATTTGATAACTCACGCCGGACGCTCATCATTACTGGCCCTAACATGGGTGGGAAATCCACATATATGCGGCAAACAGCATTGATCGTCATTCTGGCGCATATTGGCAGTTATGTACCCGCATCAAGTGCAATCATTGGTCCGGTTGATAGAGTTTTTACCCGCATTGGCGCATCAGACGAGCTCGCCAGCGGTCGATCTACCTTCATGGTTGAAATGACCGAGACATCCAATATTCTTCATAATGCATCTGAACAAAGCCTTGTACTCATGGATGAGATAGGCAGAGGAACCAGCACCTTTGATGGCCTTTCGCTAGCCTGGGCTTGCGCATTGCATCTTGCGGAAAAAATACGCGCTTTCACCCTGTTTGCAACCCATTATTTTGAACTTACAGTACTGCCCGAGAGCTGTAGCAGCATTAACAATATCCACCTTGATGCCGTAGAGTATGAGGATGAAATTGTCTTTTTACATCATGTAAAAGAAGGTGCTGCGAACAAGAGTTATGGTCTTCAGGTGGCGTCGCTTGCAGGTATTCCACCGCATGTTATAAAAGAAGCCAAAAGACACCTGTTACGCTTGGAAAACAATGCTGCAAAAGATCTTGAAACAGTAACAGAAGAGCAAATTCCACTGTTTCACACGATAAACCACCATCCGATAATCGAAGCAATTCAAAACACGAGCCCTGACACCTTGACTCCACGCGATGCGCTGTCAATGCTTTACGAACTCAAGGCGCTGCTGGAATAATCAAAGCCTGAATTGTGAAATATTGTCGACATCACCCTGATAAAGTTGAGCTCCACTCTCGCAACTCGTTAAAATAACGATTATTATATATCGATTAATGAAAAAAACAGGATGGAGAATTAAATGACTTACGTTGTGCTAGATAACTGTATTAAGTGCAAATACACCGATTGTGTCGAAGTCTGCCCGGTAGACTGCTTCCATGAAGGGCCAAACTTTCTCGTTATCGATCCCGACGAATGTATCGACTGCACATTGTGCGAACCTGAATGTCCCGCTGAAGCAATTGTGGCGGAAGATGATGTACCGGGGGATCAAATGAATTTTATCCAGCTCAATGCTGATCTCGCGAAAGATTGGCCAGTCATTACTGAACAAAAAGACGCGCCATCTGATGCTGAGGAGTGGGACGGCGTCAAGGATAAACTGCAATATCTGGAACGCTAACCCAGCACGACAAAAATAGAAAAGGCGATAACATATCGCCTTTTCAGTCCTCCAACGGGCGTCATGACTCCCGAAGCCACCCCGTTTCAACTTCCGTGTTGCCCTTCCTAGGCTTGATTGTGAGTATTGGTCTTTATTCCGTTAAAGACAACCGGGAAATCTATCGGCTAACCTGACGAAATGTTTAGCACTTTTTCCTACAGGCGGGCCTAAAACAGCAGAAACAGCTTTAGATAAACCTTTCAATTAATTGGCAACTCGCTGAGCCAGCACCTGGCTAAGTTGGCCAGCGGACACATAGCCGGGCAGAACACTACCATCTGCCAATACTATCGTTGGTGTACCGGTTACGCCTATTTTGTTCGCTACCGACATATGCTTAATCACTGGACTTTCACAGGCCTTGCTATTAATTTCTCCACCCGATTTTGCGATTGTTAAGGCGCTATTGCGGTCTTCCGAACACCATACTGAGACGGCTTTATAATAGGATTCAGTATTCAGACCGCTTCTGGGATACGCGAGATACCGAATTTCGATACCCCTATCTGTATAGCTGGATATTTCTCGATGAAGCTTCCTGCAATATCCACAATCTATATCAGTAAATATATTTACAACATATTTAGTCTCAGCTTCAGGTTTGAAAATAATCATTGATGCAGGATCTATATCCTTTATCAGTTTCTGCCTCCCCGTTGAACGTTTTTCCTCGGTAAGATTTACCTTTTCCTTAAGGTCTACAATATCCCCCTTAAGCATATATCGGGCATCCTTAGTCATATACATTATTTCAGGACCGTAAGCGACCTCGAAAAAACCAGGTATCGGTGTTTCCATGATACTGTCAGGCTTTTCGCCCGGTATCATTTTCTTGAGAATATTCTCGATGACGGTAACTTCTTCATCTGCCAATGCTACGCTAGAGCTCCCAAATATGAACAAGCCCAGTACAATCATTAAACTATAATTCTTCATCTATATTCACTTATCCTTTAACAGTCACAACTAGTTGATTATTTTAGTTTTTATCCCAAAATTACCTTAATACAGCATTCTACCAATCATCAGAATCTTATCATTCGACCCAAATTTGGCTTTCGAGTTCGAAAAGCAATTGAAAATAAACGGATTAAATTTAATCAAGACCACCATTTCCGCTTAAAGAAGCCTGAATACAAACCGATAAATGATTAACAGCATGAGTCATTATAGCGGCATACTATGGCAAAAATTAAGATAAACAGTAGCGATATCGGTGTTGGTAGAGCACTTTCGTGGGCAATCTATGACGAAAATGGGCGCCTGTTGCTCAACAAGGGAGAAGTCATCGCAACAGAAAAGCAATTAACCATATTGCTGGAGCGGGGTCTTTACCGGACAAATACCGGGGAGAGCGAACGGAAAAAGGAAAGCGCACCTGTTGAAGACCATTTCAGCCCGTTTGAACTTGTTTATGAATTTGTCTTTAGACTCAACAAAATATTCGTCAGTATTATCGAAGGAAGGCAAGAGTTCATCAATCACCTCGACCGCCTGTGCAATGATTTACAGATCTTGTGTGAAAAGGATGCTAATGCTGCTCTGGGATCAATACATTTATGCCAGGAAAAACCCTATACAGTCTGGCACTCGATCCATATCGCACTGTTGTCAGAGCTGGCGGCAAAGCGCCTCGAATACCCCAGGGAGCGCAGACTTTCAATCATGCGTGCGGCCCTGACTGGAAATATTGGCATGTTACGACTCCAGGAAATCCTCTATGAGCAGGCCGGCCCCCTGACTGAAGAACAAAGAAAAAGGGTTAATGATCACTGTGAAAAGAGTGTATTAATGTTAAAAAATGCTGGCGTTGAAGACCAACTCTGGCTGGAGCTTGTATTGCAACATCATGAAAATATTTCTGGTAGAGGATACCCCAGAGGACTGAAGGGTGATGATATTCTGAAGGAAGCGCGATTACTCAATCTGGCTGACAGGTATGGCGCAATGGTCTCACCCCGGGCAAATCGTACGGGGCTGCCGCCTCAAAATGCACTTCGAGACTTGCTGCTAAAAAAAGGGGAAGACTACGATGAAAAACTTTCAATCCTGTTTATCAAAGAACTAGGGGTTTACCCGCCGGGTATGTTTGTTAAACTTGCAAATGGTGAAACGGCCATCGTGATTCAACGCGGCAAAGAATCAACATCTCCTACGGTTAGTAGCGTTATCAGTCCACGCGAAGGAATCTATGCCAGACCTCTCATGCGGGACTGCACCCAGAAGGAATATGCTATTAAGGCGCCATGCATTCCAGTCAAAATGCTCCCGTTCAATTTACACAGGTTATGGGGTTACGCCTGAGAAGTTATCACCTACTCGTTCCACTATCCTCTTGGATGATGTTTCGAATGAACCTCCTTTAGTCTTTCTCGTGCAATATGCGTATAGATCTGTGTCGTAGACAGATCTGTATGCCCTAACAACATTTGCAATACTCTCAGGTCCGCACCATTATTTAATAGGTGAGTAGCAAACGCATGGCGCAATGTATGCGGTGATACCAGTTTGGTAATTTTCGCCTTAGTGGTGTACCGCTTGATCAGATACCAGAAGGACTGACGTGTCATTGCCTGCCCCCTGTTAGATAAAAATACATGATCGCTAGATTTCCCTTTCACCAATGCTGGCCTGGTTTCATGGAAATAGGTTTCCAACCAACTGATAGCTTCTTCCCCCAGGGGAACCAGACGCTCTTTTCCTCCCTTGCCAGATATTCTGATTACACCTTGCTGCAAATTAACACTTGCGATGCCAATTGTGACCAACTCTGATACACGCAGTCCGCTGGCATATAACGTTTCCAGCATTGCGCGATCTCGCAACCCCATTGGAGTACTTACATCCGGTGCCGCAAGCAGCGCCTCAACGTCACTTTCAGTCAGTGTGCGAGGCAGAGACCTTCCCAGTTTAGGAGATTCGATTTGGGCACTTGGATCGGTGTCAACCAGGTCTTCTCTGAGCAAATATTTGTAAAAACGCCTTATACTCGAAAGCAAACGAGCCGTCGACCTGGAGGATGCTCCCTTCTTTACCCGATCAGCAAGATAGCCTAACAGATCCTCTCGTTGTGCCGATGGCAATGTTTTACCATTCTTCTGTAGCCACCTTGATAGTATAGTCAAATCGGTACGGTAGGCTATCAACGTGTTGTTGCTCAATCCCTGTTCCATCCATAGGGTGTCAATAAATTTCGATATCGCTGACGCATCAGTACCATCAAGTTGCTTAATATTGGATTCAGGAACCTTGTTGTTCATTGAGTAACAGCCATTTTTTGAACTCAACCAATTGACCATCTGTTTGCCCCGCATAACCTCCGGGGCCATTAATTGAAGTGACTCGATGACATGGAACGATGAGGGGAACAGGATTGGCACGACAGGCATTACCTACTGCCCTTGGAGCAGATTTGAGAATTTGGGCAACTTCGAGGTAAGTGCGATGTTCGCCAACGGGTATTGTGCTTAATGATCTCCATACTGATTGCTGAAATTCAGTTCCTTTAGTCTCCGTAGGTATATCGAATTTCTGTTTTGGATTTTCAAAATAGGCATTAAGTTGCTGTACCA
Organism: Gammaproteobacteria bacterium; assembly: GCA_046754065.1. GTDB lineage: Bacteria > Pseudomonadota > Gammaproteobacteria > SZUA-140 > SZUA-140 > JBHHVB01. The sequence continues at coordinate 45,555 of JBHHVB010000013.1, read as the reverse complement.
CATCTTTATCAAAAGTGGCTTCCGGTTTGATCAATGCACTATCTTTAGGCAGGAAGCACAGTTTGACGAGTTTTTCCCCAACAGTACGAATACCTAATCGAATCATTCCTTTTGGACCTGGAATGACTGCGCTCCAGTTTTCCGAACTTTTTGCTTGCATCTGCTATCTACCATTTACCCTAGGCCAGATATCAATATGCAAGAAATTGCTATAAATTGGAAGAGAACATGTTCAGGGAAAATTTAATAGCGTGGTAGATTTCCGGATTAAGAGTTTTGAAATTTCAACGCGCACAATAAAATAAGGGGCGCAGTGAGGCAAGACATCGTCTGCGCCCCCTTGATACCTAAGAAAAAAGATTAAAGTTTTTCTTTAATTCTAGCGGCCTTACCACGAAGATCACGCAAATAATAAAGCTTGGCGCGCCTTACATCACCACGTCTTTTAACTTTGATATCGTCAATAAGCGGGCTGTAGGTTTGAAAAACACGCTCCACACCCTCACCATGGGATATTTTGCGTACGGTAAACGACGAGTTTAATCCCCTGTTGCGTTTAGCGATTACCACGCCAGAAAACGCCTGCAAACGTTCACGAGTTCCTTCCTTTACCTTGACCTTAACTTCGACAGTGTCACCAGGCGAAAACTCAGGCACTTCCCGCTGCATCTGTTCTGTTTCTAATTCACTGATAATCCCACTCATTGCCACACTCCTGCAAATTAATTAATAAATTTTACGGCTTAAGTTCACTGATAAATTCGTCCAGCAAACATCGTTGTTCATTACTCAATACCATTTGTTCGAGAAGATCCCGACGCTTCAACCATGTCTTACCCAACGCGTTTTTTAATCTCCAACGTCTGATCTTTTCATGATCACCACTGATCAATACCGGTGGAATCTGTATCCCATCCACCTCCTCAGGTCTCGTGTAATGAGGGTAATCCAGCAACCCATTTATAAACGAATCCTGATTTGCCGATTCCTCATGCCCAAGCGCTGACGGTATCTGTCTTGTTATCGCATCAATGACAACCATCGCAGCCAGTTCACCACCGCTGAGAACATAGTCTCCTATCGATAGCTCTTCATCAATGTCAGCAAAGACCAACCGCTCATCGATGCCCTCATAACGACCAGCAACAAACACCAAATCCTTCGCATCGGTAATAAATTCATCGATCACCGCCTGCGATAATCGCCTGCCTTGTGGTGATAAATATATTACCCGGCAAGGCTTGTTCAGAACCGACCGCACATGGGTAATTGCCTCATGTAGCGGTTGGTACATCATCACCATGCCAGGCCCGCCGCCATATGGCCGGTCATCAACCGTGCGGTGCACGTCACGGGTAAAATCACGTGGATTTGTTAATTCCAATTGCAACAACCCACGTTCTATAGCCCTGCCTGTGATGCCGTTTTCAGTTAAAGCATCAAACATTTGCGGAAAAAGTGTAATAACATTAATCCGCATCCAAAACTCCTAGAAATCCGGATCCCAGTCTACTGTTAAAATACGTGCTTCCAGCTTAACTTCAATAACAACGTCATCTAGCAAAAAGGGGATTAAATATTCTTTATCTCCCCTGACAACCAGCACGTCATTGGAACCGGTTTCAAGCAAATGATGTACTTTGCCGAGTGATCGTCCGTCTGGCATCTCGACATTCAATCCTATCAAATCACTCCAATAGAACTCATTCTTTCCTAATGAAGGTAGCTGACGTCGGAGTATGTATATTTCCTGGCCGACCAGCTCCCGTGCCCGGTCCCGATCCTCGATACCTTCAAGTTTTGCAACGATACCCTTGCCCTGTTGACGTCCATCCAGCACATTAATGGATGTACACATCCCGTTTTTGCCCGTTAACCACGGCTGGTACTTAATAATATTGTTTTTTGGTGAGGTGTAAGAGTAAACTTTTACCCATCCACGCACTCCATAAACGCCAGAGATCTGCCCAATTAACACTTTTTCGCTAGCGTCATTTGACATCCGATTACAAACTGACTGTCATCTAAACAGATTATTCGCAATCAATAGCCAACCCGAATGTCACTCCCGGTTGAGCCCTGACTGGTAACCTACGCGGCTTTTTTAACCAGGCTTGCGACGCGCTCGGAAGTTTTCGCACCCTGCGATAGCCAGTATGATAATCTTTCGCCGTCTATACGTAAGCGTTCTTCATTTCCAGCCGCAACCGGATTAAAAAAACCAACGCGCTCTATGAATCTTCCATCACGCGATTTACGGCTATCCGCGACAACAATATGATAAAATGGCCTCTTCTTTGAGCCGCCTCTAGCTAGTCTAATCGTTACCATCTGCTTTCCTGTTATAATTTAAATCCTGCCCACCACAATTGGATCCAGACAAGAAAAGATAAAACGGCGTATTTTACGGAATTTAGAAAGAAAGTAAAAGAAATTATTGGGTTATAGAACCAGAAGTTGACCGGTAAAGCGCAAGCTAAAAACCCACCCCATCATTGCAATATATCTGGAAAAATAACAATTATCCTGTTGTTTTGTAATGATAATTAGCTCAGGACATTGGAAATTTTCCTTTCATCCCACGCATGAATTTGCCCATTCCTCCCTTTGACACTTTTTTCATCATTTTTTGCATCTGGGTAAATTGCTTCAGCAAACGATTAACGTCTTGCACCTGTACACCCGCACCCGAAGCAATCCGTTTTTTACGCGAGGCTTTAATAACCGCTGGAAACTGTCGCTCCTGTATTGTCATTGAATTAATAATCGCTTCCAAACGAATAAATTCTTTTTCATTAACCTGATTCATTGCATCCTTCGGGATGTTTGGCATGCCAGGCAACTTATCCAGTAAACTGCTTATTCCACCCATATTTCGCATTTGTAGCAGCTGGTCCCGAAAATCTTCAAGATTAAAACCTTTACCCTGTTTAAGTTTTTTGGCAAATTTTTCGGCCTTCTTATGGTCAACCTTTCGCTCTGCTTCCTCAATAAGTGATAACACATCACCCATTCCCAGAATTCTGGACGCAATTCTATCCGGATGGAAAAGTTCCAACGCATCGATTTTCTCACCCAGGCCAATAAACTTGATCGGCTTACCGGTAATTTGTCTTATTGACAATGCAGCCCCGCCCCGCGCATCACCATCGGTTTTTGTTAACACAACGCCTGTCAGTGGCAAGGCATCATTAAAGGCTTTCGCTGTATTGGCCGCGTCCTGGCCAGTCATACTGTCAACAACAAATAATGTTTCTACAGGATTTATTGCACTATTGAGACGCTTTATTTCCTCCATCATTTCGCTGTCAACATGCAGTCTACCCGCAGTATCAACAATCACGACATCGATATAGTGTTTACGAGCATGCGCGACTGCATTTTTGGCAATTTTCACCGGGTCCTGTGATATCTCGCTGGGGAAGAAGTTCGCATCTACTTCCTTAGCCAGTGTTTCCAGCTGATCAATTGCCGCCGGTCGGTACACATCGGTACTGGTTACCAAAACGGATTTTCTTGTCTGTGATTTAATCCAGTGCGACAGCTTTGCAACCGTTGTGGTTTTACCAGCCCCTTGCAATCCGGCCATCAGGATTACAGCAGGAGGTGTCACATTAAAACTCAGGGGTTTCGCTTCCTCTCCCATAACCTGGGTCAGCTCGTTTTTTACTACCTTTATTAACGCTTGCCCAGGCGTCAGACTCTGCATCACCTCCTGTCCAATTGCTCTCTCTGATACCTTGGCAATAAAATCCCGAATAACGGGTAATGCGACATCGGCTTCCAGCAGCGCCATTCGAACATCTCGCATGGCATCTTTAATATTGCCCTCGGAAAGCCTTCCCTGACCTCGTATGTTCTTGAGGGTTTTTCCTAAACGATCTGTTAAGTTGTCAAACATCAGATATTAAATACTTTTTTGATAAACCAGCGATGTATGATACACGTTCTGATCTGGAGGTATAAGTGGCTGGTGAGCTTTAAGTGCAGATTTATTGTAGAAATCAGATGTTAAATTCCTGATTCCCTCTAAGGTGAAATAATTTTCTGTCCTTAATCGCGTCCTGGCATTCCTGAAAAATTATTTCCTCGCCACCAGGTTTGTTGTGCGTTATATAAATATCCGGATTGTGCTTCAGCTTTAACAAATCACCAGCCAGTATTTTTGGACAGTAGTGGCGTGCTTTCAAACTTAGCTGCTCATCAGCATTGCTGAATGCGGCCTCAACCAGTAACAAATCCAGGCCTTTGTGGGCATTGAGCGCGTTCCATAGCGTATCATTTTCAGCGGTATCACCACTGAATGCAAAAGACCTGCCGTTACATTCTACCCGATAACCTGCAGCAGGAACGATGTGATTAACTGGTATTAGTTCAACCTTGCGTTCATTGATGGTTACCACCTCACCCGGGGTTAGAACCTGGTATTTCATTACTGGATTATCAGAGGTAGGTAACGTGGCGAAATCAGGCCATATCGCCCAGTTAAATATATGTTTGTGTAATGCTTCGATTGTTGCCTGCTGGCTATAAATTGTAATAGGTTGCTTCAGAATTAACTCAAAAATGCTATCAACCATTAGCGGTAAACAGGTGATATGATCCAAATGCGAATGCGTTAGAAAAACATGGCGAATTTTCGACATTTCCTCCAGACTTAGCTCACTAACGCCAGTACCGGCATCGATAAGGATATCATCATCAATTAATAGAGATGTTGTCCTCAAATCAGCGCCAATACCACCGCTACAGCCCAGTACACGCAATTTCATTCAAATAAGCCCCTGATACTAACTATCCATGTGTTTATCTATATCTTTTGGCACACAATCAATTTCAGATTCTATACACGACCAGTTCGCCACAATATTGACATACCTATGCTAGAATAGATAATACCGTGTTCTATATAGATAAATCCCTGTAATAACTATCGAATAATAACTTACGTTATAATACTATTAGGTTATCGACCTCAATCAATATATCTTCAATCAATATAAACAACAAACCCTCTTTAACAACAGCCACTTATATGCCATCATTTCAGGTAATTAACTTCATTCAGGAAATATGAGTAATATTTTAATTAGCATCCTTGCTGTGGGAACTTATGTCGTTGCAGGGGCGCTGCTAGCCGTACAGCTCACCAGACAAGCATCTTCTATAGGACACCGCTGGATCCTGCTAAGCGGGGTTTCTGCAGTCATTCTCCATGCATTTCTTCTCTATGGGAATCTGTTTACCGATCAGGGCGTCAATCTGGGATTTGTCAATGTTGTGTCGCTATTATCCTGGCTAATTGCTCTCCTTCTTTTAATCAGCTCCTTCTCAAAGCCGGTTGAAAATCTAGGTATCGCCATTTACCCTTTCGCGGCCATGGCGATCATCCTCAGCGGGCTTTTTCCATCAGAGCACTTTTTATCTGGGGATAACAAAAACAACCTTGAAATTCATATTTTGATTTCAATTCTCGCCTATAGCCTGCTTAGTCTTGCAGCGCTTCAGGCCATTCTTATTTCGATACAGGACTCACATCTGAGAAACAAACATCCCGGTGGGTTTATTCGTACGCTACCACCACTCCAAACGATGGAGTCTTTATTATTCCAGATAATTGGGTTGGGATTTGCCTTCCAAAGTCTTTCCCTTGTTAGTGGCGCGCTTTATATTGATGACCTGTTCGCACAGCACCTCATCCATAAAACTGTGCTATCGATCGTTGCGTGGATCATATTTGCCATATTACTATGGGGGCGCTGGCAATCGGGTTGGCGTGGAAAAACCGCTATTCGCTGGACCCTGGGTGGTTTTGTTTCCTTGTTACTGGCCTATCTGGGCAGCAAGCTGGTTCTTGAAATATTATTGGGTTACTAACCAGTGTCCATCCAGACCACAGACATTTATTCATTTTTTCCTGTAATATGCTGTTATTGAAATGATAGACATTTCTACCCCGACACTTTTTTGTGTGTTGATATTCCTTATATTCCTGTCCGCATTCTTTTCAGCATCGGAAACTGCGATGATGTCTTTAAATCGTTACAAGTTAAGACATCTCAGCCATACAAAACACAAAGGAGCTGTACGAGCGAACAAGTTGCTTGAACGCCCCGATCGGCTCATCGGTATTATTTTATTGGGTAATAACTTTGTAAATATTCTCGCCTCTTCCATTACTACGATACTCGCATTACGCCTTTTGGGTGAAGCCTGGATTGCATTTGCTGCTGGGTGTTTAACGCTGGTAATCCTTATCTTTGCCGAAGTGGCACCCAAAACAATGGCTGCCTTGCATCCGGAGCAGGTCGCGTTTCCCACTTCTCTGGTACTACGACCATTATTAACGCTGTTTTATCCTGCAGTATGGGTCATAAATATCATTGCAAACAGCCTCCTCAAGGTTTTCGGTATTTCCTCAGAACAGGGTGCAATGCATCAACTCAGCAGTGATGAATTAAGGACTGTTGTTAATGAAGCAGGGGCAATGATTCCTAAACGGCACCAGAACATGTTGCTAAATATCCTTGACCTTGAAAAGGCAACAATTGAGGATATTATGATTCCCAGAAACGATATCATTGGCATTGATTTAAATAGCACGCTTGAGAATATCGTGACAATTCTAAAGAACAGTCAACATACCAAACTTCCCGTTTATAATGATGACATCGATAACGTTGTGGGTATTCTCCACGTCAGAAATGCTTTGCCACTGTTGGCTAAAGATGCTTTTGATAAAGAGGCATTGGTAGAAACGCTGGAAGATACCTATTTTGTCCCACAAGGAACACCACTAAATACACAATTACTAAACTTTCAACGTCACAAGAAACGAACCGGCCTCGTTGTCGACGAATATGGAGATATCGAGGGCTTGATTGCACTTGAAGATATACTTGAAGAAATTGTTGGCGAATTTACAACCGATGTATCCTCTACACTTCATGAAGTCCACCCACAGGAAGACGGTTCGTATCTCATAGACGGCGGAATCAATATACGAGAGCTAAATCGTGTCATGAAATGGGATCTGCCTACGAAGGGACCAAAAACGTTAAATGGCTTAATACTGGAATATCTGGAGTCAATACCTTCTACCGGAACCAGCATTCGTGTTTCAGGCTACCCAATAGAAATCATAAAAACAGCTGACAACACCGTCAAGATTGCTCGAGTATTGCCCAATAATTACAGTTAAAACCAACCCACTATTTGCTTTTGACAACAACCTGGGGTGATAAACTGCCAGCGCTGTAATACCTGTTTCGCCCTAGCTCCTTAGCCTCATACAAAGCCTCGTCTGCCAGTGTTATTAATCTTTTTACTTCATCATTATCTTTGGGAACCGAACTCGCAACGCCGATCGAAATTGTTACATGATCTGCCGCTTGAGAATAGGCATGTTCCAATTGTAAATTGCTAATGCAACTGTTCAATTCCTCTGCAATGATAACCGCGCCAGCCAAATCGGTGTTAGGCAAGATCGCTGCGAACTCTTCGCCACCATATCGGGCCACAAAGTCCCCTGGCCTTTTCAAAGTATCATTCAGCGCATTTGCCACCTTGCGCAGACATTCATCCCCACCTTGGTGGCCATAATTATCGTTATAGGGTTTGAAAAAATCGATGTCCATTAGTAGCAATGAAAATTCATTTTTCTCCCTGACCGCGCGACGCCATTCTTTTTCAATATACTCATCAAAGCTGCGACGATTTGGGATACCAGTAAGTCCATCTATCGCAGACAATCGTTCGAGTTTGGCATTTTTAATTTCCAGCTCCGCCTGCAATTCGCGCAAAGCCTGAAAGGCTTCATCTCTTTGACTTTGTGCCAGATAACTTCGAGAATGAGATCTTATTCTTGCTATTAATTCAATTTTATCCGGTAGTTTCACGAGGTAGTCACTTGCCCCCTTACTAAAGGCTTCACTCTTGTCGTGTGGATTCTCCTTGCTGGATAAAACAATAATCGGAATAGCTCGTGTAGCCGGATGATTGCGAAAAAATTTCACGAGTGTCATGCCATCGATATCAGGCATTACCAGGTCCTGTAAAACCGTTGTTGCACCTATCTCTGCTGCCATTTCAATAGCGCGTTTCGGATCATCACAATAATGAAATTCCATATCGTCTTCCGTTTCCAGCATTCTTCTAATTTTTTCCGCAACGATCGCCTGATCGTCTACCAAAAGCACCGTGCACCGGCTATCCGGCTGTGAAACATCCATACCCTCTAAAAGATCTTTATCTTTCATCACAGCACGTTAAACCTCTTTTTCTGATGATGTGCCATTACAAGTTCAATCAATTTATCTGCAATTTTATTTGAGGGCAGTATTTCTGATGCGGCCCCAAGAGCGACGGCTGCTTTTGGCATACCATAAACAGCAGACGTCTGCTCATCCTGCGCAATGGTATGAACTCCTTTTTCATGCAATCCCAATAACCCTATCGCGCCATCCCGTCCCATCCCGGTCAACAAAACGCCTATCGTTTTTCCTCCCCAATAATCTGTAACGCTATCAAAAAACACATCAACAGAGGGACGATAAACGAGCTCTCGAGGGTTCGGTGTATATTTAAAACTCATATCGGATCGTAATACCAGATGATCATTGGTTGCGGCAATCATCACCCTGCCTTGAGTTAAATGATCACCGTCATTAATGATCCCGACATCCATCGCACACTGTTCGTTTAGCCAATCAGCCAAATCCAACGCAAAATGTGCATCAACATGCTGAATAACAGCGATCGCTGCCGGGAAATCTTCGGGAAATCTTGATAGAATTTCGTTTAAAACCGACGGTCCCCCAGTGGATGCACCAATTGCTATCAATAGCCCATTGTCATTTCGTGACTCACGATGGGAATGGGGTTCTTTTTTATATTCACCTGAGCTGGATCCACGAGTTAATTTCTCGATCATATGAATCTTGCTAATAAGAGAAATATCACCTTGTACGTTACCACTGATACCAAGAACCGGTGTTTTTACCGCATCCAGTGCACCAGCACCCATAGCCTGAAATACCAGCGAGGCATTTCCCTCTACAGAACTCGTTACAATCAGTATGGGACACGGCGTTCGCTCCATTATTACCCTGGTCGCTTCAACGCCGTTCATTATGGGCATTATGATATCCATCAGAATCAGGTCTGGCTTATTATCAGCACACTTCCTGACTGCCTCGGAACCGTTTTCAGCGACCCAGACAAGTTGATGGTCTTGCTGTGACACAATAATTCTGCGTAAAGCTTCAATTGCAAATTGCATATCATTGACAATGGCAATCTTCATCTAGACTTCCCCAATCAGATCCTCAACGGCTTCGCGCAAACTTTCGTCGTGAAAACTGCCTTTGGTAAGGTAATAATCGGCACCTGCATCAAGTCCTCTTTTACGATCTTCCTCCCGGTCTTTGTATGAAACGATCATGACAGGTAAATCTTTATAAACCGGTTCCTGTTTAATAAGCTGAACCAACTCTATTCCATCCATTCTTGGCATATCAATATCAGTAATTACCAAAGAATAACCACCTTCTCTTACAGCATTCCAGCCATCCACACCATCCACGGCAACGTCCACATCATAACCGCAAGTTTCCAGCAGGTTCCGTTGCACCTCGCGCACAGTAATCGAGTCATCAATAACGAGAATACGTTTTGAATTCACCGGGCCATCTACTTTAGCCTGTTGCACATGCTTGTCTACTCTACCGCCGGATACGACAATATCAATTGATCTAACCAAATCATCAACATCAATAATCAAGGTCGGAGAACCATCGTCAAGTAGTGCTGCGACACTGATATCCTTGACCTTGCCAAATTTTGAATCGAGCACCTGAACAGCTAATTCTCTTTCACCCAGAAAACTATCAACAATCACGCCATACTGACTCTGCCTGTCGCTGATCACAACAACAGGGATTACAGTATCCTTGCGTTCATTTTTATCCAGTCCAAATATTTGCGCGGCCGATATGAGGCCAATATTATTCCCGTTCCAGTTAAGATATTGTTGATTTTTCAATATCTCTATTTTTTCGATAGGTACTTTTAATAGATGATCAATTCGTGCTAGCGGAAAGGCATAGCATTCTCCCCCGATTTCGACCAGCAATGTCCTGATAACAGATAACGTTAACGGTAGCTGCATACTGAAACGAACACCATTACCTTTTTTGGAAGTGGCAGTAACCAGCCCCCGCATTTCCTTAACCGTATCGTGAACGACATCCAGTCCCACACCACGACCGGATAGCTCGGTAACCTGATCACGCGTACTGAAACTGGGCAAAAACAGAAAATCGAGTAGCTCGATTTCCGACATGCGCTGCACCATATCTCCACTAGCAAGGCCTTTCTTGATTATCTTTGCGCGGAGATGATCCAGGTCGACGCCGCGCCCATCGTCAATTACGGTAACCAGCAACATGCCCGCCCTATGACAGGCATGGAGATGAATTTTTCCTTTTGATGGTTTACCGGCCTGTTTTCGCTCTTCAGGTGTTTCAATCCCGTGGTCGACAGCATTCCTGAGCAAGTGATTAAGCGGTGCCTTGATTTTTTCAAGAACATCCTGATCGACCTGGGTGTTTTGTCCAGTAATCTCCAGACTAATATCCTTACCCAGGGACCTGGCAACATCACGTACCATTCTTTGCAGCCCCTCTGTTCCATCAGAAAATGGGCGCATTCGACTGGCTATAACCTCGCGATGCAATCTCCCTGCAAGGTTTGTACTTCTGTAATCGAAATGTTCGAGTTCGGCCATTTGGTCAGCAAATTGCTCTCTGTACCCTGATGCCAAACTTTGCAAATTGGTGATTACTGATTCAGTCTGTTTATCCAGGTGGCCGCCTTCCAGAGATTCTCTTAACGAATCCAGATTTTTTATCAATCGATACTGAAACCGTTTGTGGCGCATCATTGTATCCAGATAAGGACGCAGCCATCGTGATTCAACAATCGCCTCACCTGCCAACCCAAGCAACCGGTCCATTCTCTCGACACTTACCCGGACAACCCGGCTACGAGTATTTGCATGATTATGGGTGACTTTCGGAGTTTGCTTCTCTGGCAGGACAGGAGACACATTGTCAGTTTTGTCCACCTCAACTGCCTCGGGAGCATCCGGCTCCTCCGCTATATTTCCGGCGTCTTCATATTCGCCCTTACTAGCCTCTGTACTATTATCTATTTCTAATACTGTATCCCGGGGAACATCATGGTCTTCAGCAGACTCCTGGGTGCCTTCATTAAGGATGTCTCCGATCTGCAATACTAATTCTTTGATCTTAATATTATTTTTATCAATTTGCTCATCGATAGAATTATCTGCATCAAGGGTTATATGACTAATCAGGTCGACTCCCTTTAGCAGCAAGTCAATATGATCACTACTAAACCTGATCTTTCCATTTTGGGCCGCGACAAAACAGTCCTCCATGACATGAGAAATTTTCACTATTGCTTCAATATCTACCATTCGGGCCGCCCCCTTAATCGAATGGGAGGCACGCATCAGCGACTCGAGGAATTCTGCATCCTGAGAATTGTTTTCCAGGCAAAGCAAACCTTCACTCATCGAGGCCACTTGCGACTCAACTTCTGTACGAAACAGGTCCAGCATGGAAAAATTGCTATAATCCTTATCACTCATCGCAAGGCCTTCAGTATCCCGTCCGACAACTGCCCCCCATCGATTAGTCCAATGCGCTTTTCATCTACGTCTGCAACACCATTAAGAAAACAATAGACGGAATTGGATAATGTCGATGGCAGATTCTGAATTTCATCCTGATCAATATTATGCGTACCAAGTATTTTGGTTACCGGAAAGACAAAACTGTTGTCCTGATGGTCAAATATAATCATTCGTGCTGCAAATTTAATCTGGCTATGATCATCGTTGCCTTTTTTCCCTTTTTGAATTCCGAGCAATCCACCAATAGACACCGCAATTCTTAGTTCTCCGCGAACAAAAACAATCCCCCTGATCACCTTTTTATCAGTGTGCGGTACAGTATGAATTGGACGCATCTCTACAATTTCCTGGATATACGTGGTCGGTAATGCAAGCCATTCGTCGCCGATTCGGAACACGACCACAGACAAGGTAGTCGACGTTTCTTTCTCCGGTTCACTAGCCAACTGCTGCGTCCATTCATTGATGTATTCAGCAGTAGCTTCTCTCGCCAGCAAGCCCCGCCCGGCATTTGTGTAAACGTCACAGTTTCTGCAATGAACGACCTTATTTAACTGTGGACACTTTTCGTCCTTAATCCCCCAAACACCAATGGTTGACCAACAGTTTTCCTGGATTTCAGACTGTTTTATTTCCAGATTCTGTTTGAGCGTTGCATCCACCATATTATTTACTTCTCTCTTCAGCTTTTATTGCTCTTTTTTGATATGTTTTTGCGGCATTCTCATCACCATTTCTTTTTGCATGTATCGCTAAATGAAATAGCGCTTCGTAGTGGTCAGGATTGAGATATATCACCTTTTTAAGGCAACCTATCGCTTCCAGATGGTTACCTACCGCATCCTTTAGCATGCTAAGTAAATAATAAGCCTCCACACTATCATCATGCTCATTCAGGTATGACAAGCAGAGTTTCTCGGCATCCTGCAGTTGCCCTCTATCTGCCATCTCCCTGATCTTTGACAAGACAGCTGGCTCATCGATTCGCTGCTTAACAACCTGTTGCGGCTTGTGATTAAGCACGACATTAGAAAATGGCCTGACATTTTCTGTCGTACTGACTTTCTTTTTAGTTGTTGTTTGACTCGTATCCTTTTGTGAGGCCAACTTGATTTTTATGTTATCTTTATCATTGTCCTGCTGGCTCTCACCCTGATCCTTGGTAAACGCAAATGCTCCCTTAACACCCTTGGTGATAAATAGTCCGTTTAGTATTTGACTTGCCTCCGCATGCCCAACAAAAAGTACACCATCATCCTTTAGCATTGAATGAAGTCGCTTAAGAACTACCCGTTGGTCCTTTCGGTCGAAGTAAATCAGCATATTCCTGCAAAATATAATGTCGTAACGCTTGTCTTCTGGTAGTAACCCTTCATCAAAGGCATTGCCCCGGATAAAGTTAACCATCTGACAAATCTTCTGGTCTAACTGGAACCCCCTACCTGCTGGGGAAAAATATTTTCTACCGTAGTCTCCCTCATCCCCTCTAAAGGAATTTTCACCATAAACTCCCTTTTTAGCTGTGTTAATCGACACCTGGCTAAGATCTACCGCATCAATACACAGCTTTCTGGTATCAAACCCTGAATCATCCAGTATCATCGCTATAGAGTAGGGCTCTTCTCCTGTAGAGCACGGTATACTCAATATATTCAATGCTTCATTTTTATGACCAGAAAACCATTCTTTAAGCACGTATTTCTTTAAAGTCTGGAATGGCGTGTAATCCCTGAAAAACCAGGTCTCCGGAATCACTATTTCCTCGATAAGCGCACGCATTTCTCCTTCAAGCAATTGTAGCTCTTCATAGTAACTTTCAACAGAATCATGCTCCGTTTGAGTAATTCTACTGCTTACTGCGCGACCTATAGCCGAATCACCAATGGAGCTGGAGTCAAGCCCAATATGTTCTTTTAATAATGCTTTTATAGCCTGGCTGGACATAATTTATCGATTCAATCAGGTTAGTCAGGATACTTTCAACATACTCTTTTCACGATCAAGCATCGATAACATGTTTTTTGTAACGTCTGGTGACAACAGGTTGCTCACGTCAACCATCTGGATTATTTCATCACCGTCAATAGTGACTGAACCTAACAACGTATCACCGCTATCGGATGCTGCGCTTTTGACAAACTGGGATAAATCACGATCTATCGTTTCGGTAACATCCTCAGCTACAACGCCTATCGTGAATGGATTGTTTTTTTCATCAAAATGGTTGAGGACAATGATCCGGGTGCTCATATTTTTTTCAGCATTTTTCTCTTGAGAAAATCGACCGAGATCAATTACCGGGACAGGCAGTCCCCGATAGTTCATCAGACCCAACACATGTGAAGCAGACCCCGGCAGTTGTTTCAGGTTAACCATCGGCACAATCTCAACTACCTTTTTTGCCTCTACAACATATCGGTCTGACCCAATTTTAAAAACTAGAAAAATCATGGCGATTACTTAACCTTGAATTGCGAGACACCACCTTGCAGCCCATGTGCTGCATCGTTTAGTCGTTCTATGGCAAGATGAGACTGTCGTAATGACTCAACAGTTTGCTGTGCTGACTCGCTAAGTTGAATCATTGCATGTTTAATCTGTTCAGCTCCCTCAGATTGCATATGCATACCCTCATGCACAGTCTCAAACCTGGGAGTCAGCGCCTGAACTTGTTCGATGATATTCGCCAATTGAGCACCAACAGTTTGAACATCGTCAACACTTTGTCTAACTTCGCTGGAGAACTTTTCTACGCTCATAACACCCGCTGATACAGCCGACTGCATTTCCTTGACCATTTGTTCAATGTCCAGTGTTGCAACAGCAGTTTGGTCAGCCAGTCGTCTGATTTCGGTTGCAACCACCGAAAATCCGACGCCGTATTCTCCTGCCTTTTCTGCTTCTATCGCTGCATTGAGAGATAACAGGTTAGTCTGATCTGCCACCTTTGTAATTGTCGTAACGACCGAATTAATATTGCCTGCCTTGTCGCTCAAAACCTCCAGCTTCGAAGCAATGGTTCCTGCAGCATTGTCAACAAGGTGCATGGTCTCCTCCATTTTGACCAGCCCTGTGTGTCCACTGGCTGCAGCTTCCGCGGTATTTTCAGCGACTGAAGCCACTTCGTCCATCGTGGTGACGAGTTCCTTTCCTGTTGCTGATATTTCGGTTGCGGTAGCAACAATCTGGTTTACTGTTGCGGCCTGTTCGGCCACGGTTGCTTCCTGCTGTTTTGCAGATGCCGCAATCTCTGTAGATGACGACGTAACCTGGATACCGGATTGTTGTACCTTTGCCACCAGGTCATTCAGATTAGCGATCATGGATTGTATACCCTTCGCCAATTGGCTGATTGCATCAGTGCCGGACAGATTTATCTCTCCGGTCAAATCACCTTTTGCTGCCCTGTTTACGGCACTCTCAATCATCTCCACCTGTTCGCTAAGCTCTTCCATCGCCCGCGCTCTTTCGTCCATCATCTGATGCAGGTTTTCCACCATGGACTGCAATCCTGCTCCAAGTTTGCCAATGGCATCGTCACCGGTGAACGTAACCTTACCGGTTAAATCACCCTCGGCTGCCTTGTTAACGACATCAAGCAATATATTTACCTTTTCACTAAGCGCTTCCGCGACTTCATGTTCCCGAGCTGCTTGTTCTTTCTGTTGTCGATTGCTCTCGTCGACATTGTCGGCCATGTTATTAAATGCCAATGCCAGCTGACCAATCTCATCTTTAGACTGAACCTCGACTCGTGCCTCCGCAATCCCGCTGGCGCGTGCCGTAATAGCGTTCATAAACGCGCTCAATGGACGGGAAATCCAGCGTTTCAGAAAGATGTTCGCTAGAATCAGACCAATAACGAGCAACACGAGATTTGAAACCACTTGTGTCACGATATCCTTATGAATCGCTGCATCCATATCATCTAGCGAATAACTAATACGAACCGCGCCATTCACTGCATTTTCTGGAACATCATGACAGGCCAGACAATTCACATCGCCCTCTTTTTGGGGGGACGTTGCATGGAATGGCGTTACAACGGTCAAAGCACGTTTTGCATATTTGTCATCAAATTGTTTATTTTCTTCGAGCTCCAGTATCTCGTTTCCCTGCAGCGCATTAAGATCCCATTGATCAGCCGGTTTTTCACTGTCGAACCCTGGCCCGTACTGTTGGTTGACCGGTTCTCCACGAATAATGCGCGCATCCATGACGCCTCTTCGTTTAAGAATCTTGTTCCGCAGGATGGACCTTTTATCCATCGTTCCCGTCAACATCATCGTATTCAAACTATCAAAATAGAACGTGGCTATGTCCTTGGTCTGTTGTTGACCTACCTGTAACGTCCGCTCCTTTTCGATGAAATAGGATGCCGTTGTGACCAGCCCTATTACAGTAATAAATATCGCGGTTACAGTAATATTGATCTTTGCACGCACTGAGAGGCGACTGGGCAAAATGCCAGATCCAGATGTTGAGCTCATATTTTTTCCTTTTATATCAAACAGATAATTCTCCAGGGTGCACCTGAATCCAGAAAACACACGACCATAAACGCATATATGTCTTTAGTAAAAAGTCATCCGTTTTATCAGGTTTATCACTGCTTTAAACGGCAGTTGTGGAAAGAACTTTAGCGAGAATTGTTAATAAGTTGAGTATCTTACGGGAGCAGAAATGGTTTGAAATTCAATCAATAAAACTCGTTGAATTTAGAGGTAATCTTGATGCAACAATGACTGCAGCGCTGATCTGATGTCACTCTAGTTTTTTGCTAGAAATACCTTCCGACATAAACACCTATGACGTCGAGATCACTTTTTGGTTGAATGATGGGGGAATTATTCACAAGTACCGATGGAGATTCTTCAAGGCGGTATGCCTCATAATATGCCTCTATAAAGTGATTCCGAAAGATACCAAACTGTTCAGACTTGAGTAACGCTGTTATGGAGAAACTAACCGTCTCCTTGCCACTCCCCGGGCTCAGCGTAATATTAAAGTTTCTTTCTTTCTCATCGACATGTAACGTTTTCTTTAATCCTAGTATTGAATAGATATTGATATCTTCGCCCGTGTAACGAATTCCAATCCCGTATCTGGCATACTGAACTGTAAATTTTTCCACGTCACCCGATACGGGTTGATTCAGAATATTCAAGCCACTGAATATTTCTCTTTTCCATTTTTCAATTCCACCCGATATTAACAGGTCTAAATCGATCATCTCAGCTACCCTGTCTATTCTGTAGCCACCTTGAACCTCAAGGTTAAATCCTGTGTAATCAGTTTCCGAAAAAAAGTCGACCAGTGTAGAAGGCGAGGTCGTTGATTGGGAATGGCCATCATAGTCAACACGACCCGCATACCCTTTCAGATTTGCCCCCAGTATCAGCCCCCTGTCAACCAGCTCCAGGTTCCCAATACCCGCATTGACAGAAAACCGGTATCCATTTTCTTTTAGCAGACGAAAACCATCATTTCGAAATTCTTTCCAGGTGAAATTTTCAACACCGAGGCTTAACTCGGGCTGATAATTTGGCAATTGTGCGAAACCGGGAGTCTGCCAGAAAATGCCAGTTATTACGAGAATCAGCGTCTTTAATGAAAGAGGATTATTCATTCCATGCTCCATGGATATTATTAGTTTTTATTCCATTTAGTACCCGGTGTCACACCGGGCATTATCTACCAGATTCATATCTGGGCATCAGGATAGCACAGCCGGTCCTGTTTATCAGAACATCTCCAAGAATAGCTATGTTGCAAACGCACCGATTCAACGGTTGATAATGTCAACGTGGCAGAATTGCTATATAAAGCCTAAACCGTTAGCCGGTGTAATCGATTCCAGACAAGGCATCAGTTCCGGATTAAAATTCTTCATCAACGAGCCGAAAATCCATATCGGAGAAATCACCTGTCGAATCCCATTCATTGCCCCACTGGTCCACCGTAATGTTTTCCAGCTCATTACTTCCGGATTCAACAAATTCGTCAAAATAATCTGTTTCTGCGTCATATGGTTCACTCATCTTCTGACCTCATCATTTGCTCAATATGTTAATGCAAACTCCTTACCAAACCATTCAGGTTCACTTGTATTATCGGCGGATATCCCTGTTTACTTTATTTTCATACGGAAAGAACAATGGGCCAGCGAGGCAATATATCCTTGCTCACGGCTTTATTCTCCTGATTTAATTAGATAAATAAATCGGGCGAACAAGTTTCGCGAAAGTACAGATAAGTTTACCTTAAGATACAGGCCGGGACTGACTATACACTTGTATAATCGATTTCAATATCGAAACGGTAGCCATGCGTCAAACAGAGTTGCAACCATTCGCCAAAAAACAGGTTAACCTGCCGCTTTTCGAAGGGTTGGCGCATTTTTTTGTTTGGATAGGTATAAAACGGAAAAAATCTCGTTTCGTTTTGATATGCAATGCATTCGACCAACTTCACATCATGATACACACGAACACAAATAACCATATCGTCTACAATCTGATCTTCGGTATTAATGACGTGTTTAATGCTAATCGTCGTCGTATATTTACTACGATCCAGGACTTCCAGAACCAGTTCCGCATTCCCGTTCACACTTAGGCACGTATTTTTCTGCAGTAAAGTTAAATCAGGAATAAACCGCATCAGACGCTGGTAGTTCGTCTCATATAAGGACATCACGTTATTCAAGGATAAAGACTGCATATCACATTATCAAACTATTTGCGTTCTCATTATCATTCTTTATCGGCTAAGGGTAATAATAATTTACTTGTTAGGCGTCTATACCAAGCTAGACTAACATCAATCAAAATCTATAAACAACTTATTTTCACGACACTAAACACTAAATTTCCAGATAGTTTTTAAACTCGCTTAACATAGGTAAAATGAATGATACTCAATATATACTGGCATATTGGTAACTGTAGGGCTTCATGAAATCATTAAGGCAGAAAATTCGAAGCATCGATGGCAAAGGTTATAAATCCTACAAGTGCCTAAAGGGTTGTTACCGGTTTGAACTGTTTTCTCTCTCTATCGATCATGTACAGGGAGATCCATACGCCGCCGCTTCAAGAATCAGCATCAACATTGAGCTGGGAAATACATTAATCCCTGAGAATTGTTTTTCTTCAACTACGCGAACGCTGGCTACGCTTGATTTCCTTGTCCGTAGAATTCGCGATGCAATTAGTAGACTTTCAAAAGGAAACCGCGGCATTGGAAAAAGCGGAACGCTTTTCATTGATGCGGGAGACCAGGAGATTATTCCCAGAAATGCTGCGGTAATTTCTGATAACCGGATTGATATTAGAATGACGGCAGGACTACCAGCAGTGGGCCGCAAGATCTCCGGACATGATGCGGAAGAAATGTTATTACATGAACTACCGCTCATCATGTCCTCGAGCGTACTTTTCAAAAACATTTCTGCAACGGATCTTGAAACACACATAGCGTGTATTGAAGACCAGAATCAACTTCGAAGCTGGCTCAAGCGGAACAATCTGGTAGCATTCATAGCCGATGATTCGCGTCTCCCACGAAAAAGTGGCGTTGATGACCGTCCGTTGCAAAACGACGTAGTTCCTTTCAACTCTCCAGAATCACTAAGATATAATGTAGACTTGGCCAATTCAGGACCGGTTAGCGGCATGGGTATTCCGTCAGGAATCACACTGATTACCGGCGGCGGCTATCATGGCAAATCCACCATTCTTCATGCTCTGGAAAGATGTGTTTATCCCCACATCCCGGGAGATGGACGTGAATTTGTTGTTACTGAAGCAAGTGCGGTAAAAATACGTGCTGAAGATGGAAGGGCAATCACCTCCACCAACATCAGTCCATTTATCAACAATCTTCCTTTCAAAAAGGATACTACATCGTTTTCCACCGGGAACGCCAGCGGCAGCACTTCCCAGGCCGCCAATATCATAGAGGCGATGAAGAGTGGCACTAAGCTTCTGTTAATCGATGAAGATACCTCGGCAACAAATTTTATGATTCGGGACCAGCGTATGCAGGCGCTTGTAACTAAAGACAAAGAACCCATAACGCCGTTTTTGCACAAGGCAAGGGATCTTTACGCGTCTTATAATATATCTACAATTCTTGTAATGGGCGGCTCGGGCGATTATTTTGAAATTGCCGACACCGTCATCATGCTTGATGAATATCTTCCCTATAATGTAACGGATCGTGCGATTGAACTCTCAAAACCCCATCAATTAACAGGCATGATGCAAACAAAGCTGAGGTTTGATAACACGACTAGGCGCATCGTATCGATGGATAAGCTGAACGTTGATGACACTAACAAGCCCATAAAAATTATGGCACGCGATAATAATCGCCTTAGCTATGGAAAATCAGAAATTGATGTTTCGTACGTTGAACAATGCATAGACATTTCACAACTACGAGCGATCGGATTGATTATTAGCTATTATCAACAAAATTATGCGCACAGGAAGCTTGATATTAACGATGCGATTGAACTCGTCTTGAATGATATCAAGCAATCAGGGCTGGATATAGTTTCCCCTTACAAAGTTGGTGACCTCGCATTACCCCGTCACCACGAAATTGCTGCCACCATTAACCGTATACGCGGAATAGAAGTTCAGCTATCTCGCTAATCCCTGTTAGCCGCCTTGTCTAAAAACGCGCGCAAGGGAGCGATAAGGTCCATTGGTAATGGGAATACAATAGTTGAACTTTTCTCGCCTGCTATTTCTGTCAAGGTTTGCAGATAACGCAATTGAATTGCTTGCGGTTGCTGGGAAAGAATCTGCGAGGCCTGTAACAATTTCTCTGCTGCCTGTTGTTCTCCCTCTGCATGAATGACCTTTGCGCGTCTTTCTCTTTCAGCCTCAGCCTGCTTTGCAATCGCGCGTATCATACTCTCATCCAGGTCAACATGTTTAATTTCAACATTTGAAACCTTGATACCCCATGCATCTGTTTGTTCATCGAGGATTCTTTGAATGTCCTCATTTAACTGTTCTCGACTCGCCAGCATTTCGTCCAGCTCATGCTGCCCTAGCACTGAACGCAGGGTAGTTTGGGCCAACTGGCTCGTCGCCATATCATAGCTTTCAACCTGAATAATCGCTTTTTGTGGGTCAATAACCCTGAAATATATAACGGCATTCACTTTCACCGAGACATTATCCTGGGAGATTACGTCCTGACTAGGCACGTCCATTACCACAGTTCTCAGGTCCACACGAACCATCTGCTGAATAAGTGGAATAATGATGACCAAGCCTGGCCCCTTTACTTTCCAGAACTTCCCAAGCAAGAACACAACCCCTCGCTCATATTCACGTAAGACCCTGAATGCACTCAACAGAATTACGAGAAAAACTCCAACAACGATCATTACGGACATTTCAAACATATTATTTCTCCTGCAGAGGTCCCTCGTCCATTGCTTCCGCTGACAGCGGCTTTACAATGAGCACAAGCCCATCCATGTTTGTTATCTCTACCTTGTCACCCCGCTTGAGCGGTACGCTAGTGACCGCTTCCCACATCTCACTATGTGCTCTTACTCTGCCTTTATCCTCAAAATCCTCAAGGACTTCTCCTACACCGCCAATCATCTCTTCCATACCACTGACGACTGGACGCTGCCTGGCTTTAATGGCCATACCTAAAATAAACATGAAAAAACCTGCACTAGTGAATGCAAACAATCCGATAACCGGTATTGAAATACCATAACCCGGCACATCCGTATCCAATAAAATAATTGAACCAATGACAAAAGCGATCACACCGCCAATCCCCAATGCACCAAAACTGGGTATAAATACTTCGCCAACCATAAAAACTATACCGATAATCATCAACGCGAGTCCCGCATAATTTATCGGCAGTACCTGGAAGGCGAACAACGCCAGAAGCAAGGCGATTGCACCGACAACCCCCGGCAATAGCATGCCAGGATTTGCGAATTCATATATTAATCCATATATCCCGATTAACATTAATATATACGCGATATTGGGATCAGTTATAATGGCCAGCAATTCAGAGCGCCAGTCCGGCTCAATCCACTCAACCACGATAGTTTTCGTCGACAATGTTTGTTGTTGGCCCAATACATCAACAGCCAATCCATCCAGACTATTTAACAGGTCAGTCAGATCCGTTGCGACAAACTCAATAACATTCTGATTCAACGCCTCTGATGCAGACAGACTGTCTGCTTCACGTACTGCTTTTTCTGCCCATTCCGCATTTCGGCCACGCATTTGCGCAAGTCCCCGGATATATGCCACTGCGTCGTTAATAATTTTATTTGCCATAGGACCAGCGTCATTCTTCTTTACCGTACCTTGATCAGTTCCGGGAAAACCTGCGATCTGGACGGGCGTTGCCGCGCCAAGTGTCGTTGCAGGCGCCATTGCTGCTATATGACTCGCATAGAGTATATAAGTACCGGCACTTGCCGCACGAGCACCACTGGGAGAAACATAGGATAAAACAGGGACTGGGGACGCAATGATAGCCTGGATGATTTCGCGCATGGATACGTCCAGCCCCCCTGGTGTATCTATACGGAGCACGACGAGGTGCGCTTGTGAATCAAAAGCTTTTACCAGATTTCTTTTGATGTAATCGCTGGTAGACGGACCAATCGCGCCCTGCACGTCCAGTAATATGACCCGATTTTCCATTTCACCAAACCCTGACAATGGAAAACAAAGCAACATGAATAATAAGATTTTTCGATAGTTGTGCACGTCGCCCTCCTATCAACAACCCCATATGATTTTAGAACGGGTTAACTATTGACATCTAACCACTGCTTACGAACATTATCCCGGTTTAACGCCAGCCACTGCAATGCAATGATCGGGCTCGCTGAGTATATTTTACCTGATTTAAGCAGCGATAGCGCGTCATAAAATGACATCACTGACACCTTTATATCCTCACCTTCATTTGCGAGACCATGTATACCACCGACATTTTTAGTGTCAACCTTGCCGCAAAATAAAGCGATGCGCTCTGAAGTCCCGCCTGGACTGACAAGATAGTCACATACCGGTATCAGCCCTGTGATGGTGCTGCCCGCCTCCTCAATTGCCTCACGACAGGCAACATCATTTGGAGTTTCTCCCTCTTCAATAACCCCAGCGACAACCTCTAATAACCAGGCGCCTCGCCCGTCCTCCATTGCACCCACTCGAAACTGTTCAATCAGAACCACCTCGTCACGAACCGGATCATATGGTAAAACCGCCGCGGCATGTCCCCTCTCAAACAATTCTCGTATGAGAACATCACTCCACCCTCCACTAAACAGTTGATGACGTAATTTATATCGCTCTATCCTGAAAAATCCGTCGTGACAAACTGTCTGTTCAAGAATTTCAAATTTCTTCATTTAACCGATCTTTATAATTTTTCCGTCTACAGACTATAGTAAGGGCATACCCGGAAAGCTTAAGCTTATCTTCGCCCCACCCATCTCGCTCGAATCGATTAATATATCCCCATGGTATGCAGAAACAATATCGTGAACAATCGCCAGGCCTATGCCATATCCCTCGGTACGTTCATCACCTCTTATACCCCTGCGTACCACCTTGTCAGTCATATCAAATGGAATACCTGGGCCATCATCCTCAACGCTAATGACCAATTTCGCATTGCGTTTTCCTCCATTTGACTGATAAACACGAATCTCAACTTTCTCTGCACACCATTTGTATGCGTTATCCATTACATTTCCAAGCATTTCCATTAAATCACTTTCATCCCCGTAAAAATCACTTTCTGAATTGAAATCAAAGTGGCAACTCACCTGTTTCTCTACGTAGACTTTTTCAAGCGCGTCGACCAACCTGGAGATAACTGGTGCGACGGGAACTGGTGATGCCAATGCAGTATGACCTGCGGTGGCGGCCCTTTGCAACTGGTACTCGATGGTCCTTGACATCACGTCAACCTGATCCTGAACCAGATCGCCCAATTGCTTGTGGGTTCCCGCATGATGTGATTCCACTGCTCCCCGCAACAGTGCAAGTGGAGTCTTTAAACTGTGGGCCAGATCGCTAGCTGTACGACGGGAGCGTTCCAGGTGATCTCGCTCGCTTCGAATTAATGCGTTCAGATTATCAGTCAGGCCGCGCAACTCCTTCGGGTAAGCTCCTTCAAGTTGTTCTCTGTCACCCGCCTCAATTGCTGCGAGATCATCGGCAACCTTTCTCAATGGAGTCAAACCCCAATGCAATACAATTCCCTGAAAAGCCAACAAAATCACCACCACTGCAGCGAGCCATCCCCACAATGTGGTTCGGAAATCACCTATCTGTTCATCGAAGCTGGTAAGATCTTCAGCCACACCGAAGGTAAAACCATCAGAAACACTGACTTCTTCTTCCCATGTTACGCCAATACTAAAAAAATAGAGATTCGCCTGCCCATTATTCCCGATTTCGCCAAAGCGCTGCCCGCCCCTTTCCAATCCATAGGGAAACATAAGCGTTCGCCCTTCGGCAGATGGTGATCGCCAGACAACCCGACCGTCATTGCCAGTAATCTGCGCATAAAGACCGGATCCCGGTGTAAAAAACTGGGGCACGGGTAAGGCATTAGCCAGGTGGACATTACCCTGATCGTCTGGTTCGGCTGATGCAATTAATGCAACCACATACCCGGATAATCTGTCATTGAGTGCATTTTTCGCACTATTAAAAAAAGTTCGATCAAGAACCAGCCCGGTAATACCAAGGAAAACAAGTAAAACGATGCTTGCGGACAGCGTTAATCGACTATTGAGAGATAGCATCGATCGTTAACATTGACCCAAAGCAAAACGATAACCTCTGCCACGCAGGGTTTCAATCGGTTTAAGCGTGTTTTGCGGATCAAGCTTTCGTCTGAGACGCCCAACAAATACCTCAATTACATTACTATCCCGGTCGAAGTCCTGATCGTACAGGTGCTCGGTCAATTCGGTTTTGGTGATTACCTTTTGCGGATGCAACATTAAATATTCCAGCACCTTGTACTCGTATGTGGTTAGTTCAATCTCTTGCCCATCGACTGTCACTTGATGGGACAATGTATTTAACGTAACGGGTCTACAATTAATAATAGGTTGAGTGATACCTGCCGACCGCCTAACCAATGCGTTCAATCTAGCCAACAGCTCTTCTATATGAAATGGTTTCACGAGATAGTCATCTGCACCAGCGGCCAAACCTTCTACTTTATCCTGCCACCGTCCACGAGCCGTCAAAATCAATATGGGATAGATCTTGTTTTTTTCCCGCAGCCGACGAATCAGGTCAATCCCTGACAGCCTCGGCAAACCAAGATCAATGACAGCCACGTCGAATGGATATTCCTCGCCAAAATATAATCCCACCTCACCATCGTCAGCTTCGTCAACCGCGTAGCCTTCTTTGGTTAATCGAGCAACGAGCTGGAAACGAATATCCTCTTCATCTTCCACGACAAGAATTCGCATTGGCTCCCCATAACATTGATTATTTTAGCCGAACATCAAATCACAAAATACCTGCATTCCAGAAACCAGCCACCAGGAACATATTAATTTACGAGAATTTTACAGACAACAGTTGAATAAAGGCAAAAGACCAGTGTTAAGGGATCATATACCGATCCGCAGCACTAATCTCTTGCCTTAGCGATTTATAGTCCGAGAATAAAGTCAACCAGCGTCGCTATATTTTCATCTGAAACCCGTGGTGAGTTTGGAGGCATAGGGACGCCACCGGTAACCTCCGTCCAGTTGCCCTTACCGCCCGCCTTAACTTTTGCAATCAGCCTGTCTCTGGCCCCGGCGTCACCTTTATATCTGGCAGCAACATCACTCCATGCCGGACCCACAATTTTTTTCTCCACACTATGACATGCCAGGCAACCGCTTTGTTTTGCAAGATTGAGATCTGCAGACGCGGTAACAGGTATGGCTACAATAGCCATCATAGCCAATCCAAACAAAATGTTTTTCGTTCTCATTTTAATTTCTCCTTTGCTTTTCGCGTTCAAATTTTCTGTTTAATCCCTTGTGATCAGGAGTAAGCATAAATTAACGCAGTCGAGCTGAATGAACGCTGAACAACACACGGGAGATAACTAATTGAGTAAATAAAGAAATACGTACTGGAACGACCCGGTCAACCAGTTAAACAAAAACCTGGTAATTGAGAACACTTGGACTGATTAACTGTAAGTGAAAGAGACGAATAGCTTACCTCGTAAAACCTGATGACAGAATAAATTTTTTATCGTTCATCCCGGTCTTCATGCTCCGGCTTGACAAGTGATTCTTCTTCCCTAATCTTTCTATTTCGTCGGTCGTCATAGGCAAGAAACCCGAGAAACAAAACTAAAATAGTAACCACTGAAATCTGAAATATTATGAAGCCCATTCAACCCTCTTTATATTAACTGCTCATTTTCTGAATGTAGTATGATGAAATATATTCAGATTGCAATCTAATTATCTTAATAGAAAATCAGAATAGTCCAAAAAAACTTCCCTCAGGTCGACTATAGCCTTTGATTAGATCGGCCAGATCCTTGCGCCCTGCATCCTCCGCCAGTGTACCTGCTTGTTCACGTTTTTTATTTCTAATGCCCGGATTTGCTCCATGACCCAACAGCGTCTTAACTGCCTCTTCATGCCCACCAATTACCGCCAGTATTAAAGGTGTATTACCGTTTTCGTTTTTTGCATTAACATCAGCATTTTTTGCGAGCAGATAGTTAATAACATTAACATGACCTTGATCCGATGCCAGCATTAGCGCAGAATTGCCTGTGTTTGTTACACCGTCAATCCTTGCTCCATTTTCTATCAGCATTGCCACGATATCCACGCTCCCTTTTAACGCTGCACGGGACAACGCGGAATTACCCGATTGATCCTTAATAAAAATATTGGCGCCACTCTTGATCAACATCCTCGCGGCATCAACCCTGGATTCATTGGCAGCAAACCACAGCGCGGTACGACCACTTTTATCTGTTGCATTAAGATTGGCCTTGCGCTCTATCATTTTTTTCATCAAATCGACTTTGCCAAGTCTTGCAGCAAACATCAGCACCGTCTTGCCGCCCTCCTGCTCGGTGTTAACGTCCCCGCCGGCCTCGATGAGTTGTATTACCGTATCATTGTGACCACCGCGCGCTGCAAACATCAGCGCAGTATCTCCATTAGGAAGTTTTGTTCCAACATCAACACCGGCCTTTAATAATAGCCGGATCGTATCTGCATGGCCTTGCTCCGCAGCCAACATCAAAGGCGTTTCACCCGTTTTTAGCTTAATATCCGGTTTCGCCCCGTTCTTTAATAGCACATCTACAATCTTGGTATGACCGCGCCACGCGGCTCTTGTCAATGCGGTATGCCCATCAATATCGGTCGCATGAATATCCATCCCTTTTTTCAGCAGCGCTTCGACAACATTTTGTTGCCCTCTCCATGCAGATACCATCAATGTCGACCACCCCCTGTAGGGATCTTTTTCTTTATCCACCTGGGAGGAGCCTGGTGAAGATGTGATCGCTTTCAATGCGGCCTGCGATGCCATTTGCTTCATGATTTCTTTTTCATCATGCAACACTGCGCCTTTCGCTATAAGCAGTTTTACAATCGCCTTATGCTCATTAAGGTCGGCTGCCTTCACCGCAGTCCAGCCCTTCTTGTTTCGCAGTCCGATCTTCGCCTTACTTTTCAGAAGATATTTAACGATCTTGTCATGCCCTTTTGCCGAAGCGTTGATTAACGGAGTGTTGCCGTTAATATCTTTTGTATTGACATTCGCCCCTGCTTTTACGAGTAATTCGGTAATATCGGTAAACCCTTCTCTCGCAGAAATGGTTAACGCATCATCAGAAAATTTATCTTTTGCTCCCAGGTCAACTTTATATTTTAACAGCTCGCGTACGATAGACTGATGATTCAGTTCCACTGCCTCGATCAGGGCGGTTTTACCATAAGCATCTTTCCCGTTGACATCAGGTTTTCTTTCCAAAACCCGTTTGAGCTTACGAAAGTCACCCTTGCGCGCAGCCCACCGCAGCTCTTCTTCATCAGATTTAAATATTTCTTCGTGCTGAATCCGGTTTTGTTTCAGACGATCCAGAATGGATTTATTACTTTTTTCAATTTTGGCGATTGCCATCGGATGGTTCTCGCTGGCGGCCTTTGCAAACCAGAAAACGGCCTGTTCTTCACTCTCATCGACCCCCCAGCCATTTTCATACATCATGCCGAGATTATATTGTGCCTTGACATGCCCCTGGACAGCGGCTTCCTGAAGCCAGAACACTGCCATTTTATGATCTCTTTTCACCCCTCTTCCAGCCCTGTAAAGGGAAGCAAGCCGGTACTGAGCCTCTTTGTCCCCATTTTCAGCCATCTTTTTTAGCAGTTTCGCTGCCTTATCGAAATCCCTGACTCTGGTCGCCGCCTTAACATCGTCCATACCATCGGCTATAGCCATAACAACGGGGCTGATGGTCATCACAACAAATATGATGAGTGAAACAAATAGTTTTAGAGACATTCTGAATATTACGCAAAAACGTGAAAGCGATGGAATACGAAATCCGGTTAAATCTAGTTGCATGGTAGTTCGGGCCAAAAAAAGTAGAGTTAATTAAGCTGTTCCATACTTCATTTCGACATTAATACCGATTTTCTTTAAAAAAGGTGTCGGTGGAAGCCCTCCAGCACAGACAATAACCGCATCGTTCTCTATTTCATGCATCGTGCCTTCCTGATCGATCCTGACATGCGTTTCGGTTAGCTCTTTGACATTTGATTTATAAAGCACCTTTAACCGACCCGCTTTTTCAGCTTCATCAACTTTATCCCGGTTTTTTGGTTTTGCCCGGCTGAACGCCTCGCTACGATATGAAAGTGTAACCGTCGTATCCGGCTCATCCGCAATACTGGTCGCAGCCTCTAATGCACTATCTCCGCCACCAACAACCAGTACATGCTGTCCCCGGTATTGCTCAGGGTCTATCAGGCGATAGACCACCTTTGGTAAATCTTCACCCGGTGCTCCCAATTTTCTGGGGCTTCCCCTCCGTCCGATACACAACAAGATGGCCCTAGTCTTGTATTCATTCCGGTTGGTTTTCACAGTGAAACCATTTCCCGTATCAGTAATATCTTCCATTCGTTCGTGATAATTGATATTGACACCGGTCTCCTTTTCTACTCCCTGCCAGAACTCGAGCAATTTCTCCTTTGTTGTCTCGGTAAATTTGACGGTACCAATAATCGGAAGATCAACCGGTCTCGTCATGACCAGTTTGCCCCTTGGGAACTGAAATACGGTTCCACCCAAAGACTCCTGTTCAATCGTCACATAGCGCAATTTCTTTTCCATTGCGCCAAGCGATGCAGAAAATCCGGAAGGACCGGCACCAACGATCATGACGTCCAACTGACCTTCCTGGCCAAGACCTTTCAACTTGCTCACAGAATCCAGCGCCTGACGCCCCTGCTCAATGGCATTACCAATAAGACCCATACCGCCAAGCTCTCCAGCGATAAAAATTCCGGGTACATTGGTTTCAAAGGTTGGACTAACGAAGGGTATTTCCATTCCCCGTTTCTCGGTACCAAATACCAGTGTAATCGCGTCAAACGGGCACGATGCTTTGCATGCGCCGTGACCAATACAATGCGTTGGGTTTATCAAATCTGCCTTACCCTTGATGATGCCAATGACATCATGCTTTTTCTCAGGACAAGCATCAACACAGGCCGCACAACCGATGCACAAATTCGGGTCAAAAACAGGATGCAATGAAGCCGGTTCAGTTAATCCGGCTGCGACCGCCTCATCCCGGATTGCTATCGTACGTTTTTGTTTTTTCTGCCGAAACCGAATATATCCCAGCCAGATAAGCACCAGCGGTAAAAAATAGAGCAAATGTATAAGATCCGACTTATCCATTGTATTGGTTCAGTTTCCTTTCCGATGAAATTAATCTCATAAATGTAGCTGATTATTAGGAGAAAACATAAGTTATTGCCGTTAAATCCTTAAATTTAAATAGTTATAACATCTTTTTCTCTTAATATTTGGGAATTTTTTCCCATATATTGATTTTTATGTTAATATTCGATCGTTCGCGTGGTGCGCGTGCGCCGAATACCAACTGATCTCATAATTGGTATTACAGGTGTAAGACATCCAAAGTGCGAATATGTTTGCTATTTTTTCAGCAACCGAAACCTTGATTATCCAGGACAGGGATACTCAAATAGTTTTAGTTTTAATGTTTACTGGTCGATATCATTTTTTAGGTAATCAGGATACCTGATTAAATTGATAGTAAGAGCGTACCAAGTTGTTTTAAATGATTGAAATAGTTTTATTTGGATTTATTAAGGAGTAAACATTGAGCACCACCAATACCATGCTAAATGAAGATGCCGCGAACGGCGCCACCGATGGTGGTAAAACCGGCAAGGCCGAAACACAGACCAAGGCCAAAGACCATATAGCAAACCTCCATCCATCATTAATGGGCAGGCTGGGTGTCATGTTATTTACGCTAATGGTGAGTTTCATGCTGTACTCCGGCTGGCAGAATCGCGAGGAGACATACCTGACCGCGGAAGAGGGACTTGGATATGCATTGGGTATAATTGGTGGCTCTTTCATGCTCATCCTGTTGCTCTACCCAGCGAGGAAAAAATTCCGCTTCATGCGCAGGTTAGGCCCCGTTAAATACTGGTTCCGCACGCATATGATGCTGGGTATCCTGGGCCCGTTAGCAATTATTTATCATTGTAACTATCAACTGGGATCCCTGAACAGCAATGTCGCCTTAGGCTGCATGCTTCTTGTTTCTTCGAGTGGTTTAATTGGTCGTTATTTTTATACCAAGATTCATTTTGGTTTATATGGCCGAAAAGCAACGCTAAAAGATCTCAGGCAGGACACCGAAGTCGTCAAGGGTCGGCTTGAAACTGCATTCAGCTATGCGCCCCACCTGCACGATAAGCTCGAGGCAATTGAATCAAAGGCCCTGATACCCGCCAGCGGATTATTACATAGCGCAGCTCACCTGTTTGCTCTGGGCTTTTCATCAAGATGGACCCATGCCAGCCTGATGCGATTCCTGAAACGCGCAATGAAAAAAGAGGAGCAAAAATCACAATGGAGCCGCAAGGAACGACGTCTCCATTACAAGGAAGCTCACACCTATCTCGCTGATTATTTTGATATAGTTAGAAAGGTAGCCGAATTCAAGTTCTACGAACGGTTATTCGCGTTATGGCATGTATTGCATTTTCCACTATTTCTGATGATGGTGGTCTCGGGCATTGTTCATGTATTTGCCGTCCATTTCTACTGACGAATTAACAAAGCATTTGACACATAAATGGAATTTAAACGTTATTACTGGCTATTCTGTATTGTTGCGATAGTGCTGCCAACATATGCTTCAGCGTCTAGCATCGAAACGTTGATGATGCCGGGCAAGGTAATCAAGGGCCATGCAAAATACGAGGAAGACTGCGACAAGTGTCACCAGACATTCAGTAAATCCATGCAAAGCACACTTTGCATGGATTGCCATAAAAAGATAGGGAAGGATGTCGAGGATAAAAAGGGATTCCACGGGATACTGAAAAACGCCGCCATAACAGAATGTAAACAATGCCATACCGAGCATAAGGGCAGAAACATGGATGTTGTTCGGCTGGACAAGGAAACCTTTAATCATAAGCAGACTGATTTTCCGCTAAAAGGTGCCCACACGATTGTGCAGTGCAAGAGTTGTCACAAAAAAGATAAAAAATACAGGGAAGCCAAAGCAACCTGCTTTGCCTGTCATAAAGAAGACGACCCCCACAAGGAACGGTTGGGCAAAAAGTGTAGTAAATGTCATAACGAGAATAGCTGGACCAGGGTGAAATTCGACCATGACAAAACCGATTATCCGCTTAAGGGAAAACACAAGAAAGCAGCCTGCAATGGCTGTCACCCCAACGAGCGCTACAAGGATATTTCGACGGTGTGTTATGACTGCCATCGGCTAAACGATATCCACGCTACCCGTTACGGGAAAAAGTGCAAAGACTGCCATACGCCAGAAAAATGGACAGAGGTAAAATTTAACCATGATAAAGATACGGAATATAAATTGATTGGACGCCATAAAAAGGTGTTATGCGACTCGTGTCATAAGAAAGGCAACATATATGACGAGGACCTGGGTACAAAATGTATCGATTGCCATAAGAATGATGATGAGCACAAAGGTCGCTATGGAAAGAAGTGCAAAACCTGTCATACCCCTCGAGGATGGGGGAAAAAGATCAAGTTTGACCATGACAAGGACACTGACTTTAAACTTCGAGGCAAGCATAAAAAGGCGGATTGTGAAACCTGTCATAAAGGCGACATCTATGAGGAGGAACTGGAAACCTCCTGTTTCACCTGTCACCGTAAGGACGATGTTCACAAGGGAGAAGAAGGCAAGGTTTGTGAACGGTGCCACAATGAAAACAACTGGGGAGAAAAAATTGTTTTCGACCACGATGTCACCTACTTTCCGTTGATTGGCCTACATGCGACAACACCTTGCGAAGAATGTCACCTTACCGGTACGTTCAAGGCCGCAGCAATTCAGTGCGTTGCCTGCCATCATAACGATGATGAACATAAAAAAAGACTCGGGCCAGATTGTGAACTATGCCATAACCCGAATGACTGGACGCTGTGGGAATTTGACCACGACAAGCAAACCGACTACGAGCTGGACGGCGCCCACAAGGGTTTGGACTGCCATGCCTGCCACAAGAGGCCCGTCAAAGATAAGATTGAGTTATCAACAACTTGCGGTAATTGCCACAAAAATGACGATATCCATGATGGCGGTTTTGGGAAACAATGTGAAAGGTGTCACATTACTGAATCATTTGATGAACTAAAATTGGACAGACAGTGGAATAACAGATCCATTTCCGGTCCCTGAGCAAGCGTAATTGATTAATACCAAAGATAAATTATTTGAAACTACATAATCTGATTTAACATTGATAAAATTAAAAAACCAGGAGCATTGGCATGTCCAGAACTGAACTCACAACCGGTTGTCGCAGCAATCCAGATCGTAAATCATCTGATTCGATCAGGTGGATATCAGTACTGATCACATCACTCTTTTTGCTGACCAGCTTTAGCCTGTTTGCTGCAGACAGAAATGAATCTTTTGACCATATGTCAACCGGGTTCCCGCTCACCGGTTTTCACTCGGGCGTTTCCTGTGAAACCTGCCATGTTCGGGGTGTATTCAAGGGCACACCTGATAACTGTAGCAGTTGTCATGCGGATACTGGCCAGATTAATGCGACACCCAAATCCAAGACTCATATCAAGAGCACAGACGCATGCGAGGAATGCCATTCGACCAATACCTGGGTACAAGACACCCAGGTTGAGCATGCCGAAGTACGGGATGAATGTGCAGGTTGCCATGATGGGGAAACCTCCATCGGGAAACCCCATGATCATATCAAAAGCTCGAAAAACTGCAGGAATTGTCACAACACGATCAGTTGGACATCGGCCTCCTATGACCATACAGGGGTTATTGGTAGCTGTTTCAGTTGCCATAATAACGACATCGCGGTAGGTAAAAATGAAAGCACACATATAAAATCCACCAGTAGTTGCGAAGGTTGTCACGTAACCAGCTCATTTAAAAACATACCTGGTGTTGATCATAACGAGGTATTGGGAAGCTGCGTGGGCTGCCACAATGGCAAAATAGCACGCGGTAAAGAGAGAGACCATATTGATTCCAGCGATAACTGTAGTTCCTGTCACAGTACGTCTAGCTGGGATACTGCATCGGTTGATCACACCAATTTCTCTACCAATTGCTTCAGTTGTCATAATAATACCAAGGCGATAGGGAAATCTGGCGATCACCCAGACACTTCAGAAGTATGCGAAAGTTGTCACGTGACCAGTTCATTCTCTTTCGTTCCAAAAGTTGACCACACCGAGGTCATTGGAAGTTGTGCGAGTTGTCATGACGGCAAGATAGCTGGTGGCAAGTCCAATAACCACATCGATAGTGGTAACGACTGTGAATCCTGTCACACGACAACAAGCTGGGGTGACGCGGTATTCGACCATGGCAATATTCAGAAAGGCTGCTACAGTTGCCACAACAACCAGGTTACCAGCGGCAAATCAAAGGATCATTTTAATACCCACAATATTTGCGAAGACTGCCACACAACAAAATCCTGGTCCTCTGCTGCATTTGATCACAGCGACATCAGTGCCGGCTGTCACAATTGTCACAATGGTAGTGGAACCGGCCGGGGTAAACATGACAAGCATATAGACTCCACTAACATATGCGAAGACTGTCACACACCCGCTCACTGGTCTCCAGTAACCCGGGTGGACCATACCGCTGTACTGGGTACCTGCGCAAAATGTCATACTGCACCGGGTGATCATATTCCGATCAATACCAACCAGTGCGACGATTGTCACACGACGATTAGCTGGGATAATGCTACCTATGATCACAGCAATGTGAGCGGCAACTGTGCGGGCTGCCACAATGATTCAACGGCGAGAGGTAAAGGTGGTAAACATATCAAGAGCACCAATATCTGTGAGGACTGTCATAATACGCGAAGCTGGGATGTCTCTCGTGTAGATCATGGTGCGGTACTTGGTTCCTGCTCGAGTTGCCATAGCAAACCAGGTAATCACATGACGAGTGGCAATGTGTGTGAAGATTGCCATAATTCCAATAACTGGAGTGATGCAACCTTCGATCACAACTCGGGCTCAACGAGCAATTGCAGGTCTTGCCACCTGAAAGATATGGGCA
Organism: Gammaproteobacteria bacterium; assembly: GCA_046754065.1. Taxonomy (GTDB): domain Bacteria; phylum Pseudomonadota; class Gammaproteobacteria; order SZUA-140; family SZUA-140; genus JBHHVB01. The sequence goes on along the minus strand of JBHHVB010000013.1, from coordinate 10,922 downwards.
GCGGCCACTTCCAAACAAGTAAACAATGCAGTTACTGCCATACAAACTCAAACTGGATGCCACTGGACTTTAGTCACAGCAGCGGAAACTACCCAGGCGATCACCGTGGCAAATTTTCGTGTAAACGATGTCACACCAGTAATAGCGAAACCGTGCCCTGGAGATTTGGTCAGTACAAACCCGATTGCGCTGGCTGCCATGCCAACGACTATAAGCCCGGAGAAGGACCACACAAGAGCTTAAGTCGGGATAGAGACTGTAGCGGCAGCGGCTGCCATCGCGTAAGTGACAGAAACTGGGATTGATCGAGACGAGTGGCTATTCACCCGGCAGTACAATTGACCTAGTTCGAAAAAACGCGATCATTGAAGATTCCGGTATCTAGCCGCTAGCAAGTGGTTAGATACCGGTTGGAGACTATCCCAACCAAGATTATAATAATCTGCTTTAAATTAAGACCACATTAAGCTGAAAAATATATACTAATATCAATATAGGCTCGGATTAATTACGACATTATCAATAATATTTACGGACCCGAAATGCTTCAGACCTCGGTTATGATTAGGTACCTTCTTCCAGTTTTGGCTATCGCCATCACCCCGTTTTTAGCCCATAGCGCCAGCCTGGTAGACGAAAATTTTGAACATTTCTCCACCGGCTTTCCGTTAACGGGTGCACATAACCGGGTTGATTGCCAGACCTGCCACCAGGGAAGCATTTTCAATGGTACGCCGATGCTGTGCTCAGGCTGTCACGTCCGCGCTGGCAGGATCGATGCGTCTGCAAAACCGGTTAATCATATACTGTCAACCAAGGCCTGTGATAGCTGCCACAACACCTACGACTGGAAGTCTGCGATAAGAATCGATCATGCCGAGGTTCTGGGCAGGTGTGTAAAGTGCCATAATGGAAGCGTCGCTCCCGGCAAGAACAGAAATCATGTTACCAGCAATGATTTATGCGAGGATTGCCATAATACGCTGGCCTGGTCTAACGCACATTATGACCATAGCGGAATAACCGCGCGTTGTAGTAGTTGTCATAACCGTATTATCGCAACTGGTAAATCGAATAACCATATTACAACCCAGGAAGAGTGTGATCTTTGTCATTCCACACGTGCGTGGACTCCTGCAGGATTTGACCATTCGAATGTCACAGAACCCTGCTCCAACTGCCATAATGGCTCGACAGCCACTGGTATAGGTAGAAACCATTTTATAACCCGCCAGCAGTGTGACTATTGTCATACTGCTGGCGGGTCGTGGGGTACGATAGTCTTCCGTCATACTTCAGGCAATTATCCGGGTGACCATCGAGGCAACCTGAGTTGCGCCAGTTGTCATACGAGTAACAATGAAGTCATTAGTTGGCGATACACCGCGTACAAACCCGATTGCGCTGGCTGCCATGCTGGTGACTACAAATCGGGGGAAGGCCCTCATCGTAGCCTGAGCCAGGATAGAGACTGCGGCCGCAGTGGTTGCCACAGGGTAAGCGATAGAAATTGGGACTAAATCTTTAGCGGGTAACTGTGCTAAAATAGCGTATCTGTTCGATTATTGATAAAGAGCCACACTGTGAAAATTCCGCGTTGCAAATTCGTATTAATCCCTGTATTGCTTCTCCTGTTTTGCTCGTCATCAATTGCCTCGACGGTAGGGGACAGGGTGCTTGATGATGTCGAAATTTCAACAGGCGCGAACTGTTCGAACATGGAAATATACTTTACTATTCCGATGCGCTACGTTAAACATTTCCCGCCCGAATCCGGAGAGGATTTGAGAATTCAGATACGACCGGTGACTGTAGGCACATTTGAGCGTGACGAACTGGATCGCAACAACGATGCGTTTGCAGTCGAACGAGAAGGGATCTTTGGCAGGGAGTCGATCAGACCTTCATCGGAAACCGTGACTGACCTGCTGGAGGTATCCTATGAAGGTGATATTACTGACGGGCCATTTTTGACCCTCACCTTTAAACAAGAGGTTTTTTTCCATGTAAGTCAGGGTTCAGATTTCAGGAGCCTTGAAATCAATATTTATCGTAAAACGGATGAATCAAACGCATCAGATTGTATGTAAGATACTGGTTTGAAAATCACTTCCGAATTTCACTTGAATTATTCATGTTACGGTAACGCCTGCCGATAAATACAGGGCATAAAGGACTATTTTTTCTTTCTCATCAGGACCTTAGAGATTTCAAAACCAGCATGCAGAAGATCGGCACCAAAATCACACGAACTGTTTATATTGTCACCATTACGATTGTATTGGTTGGCTACACTTTATCTGCGAATGCGCAGACTGCCAAGTCATCCAAAAACGAATCTAGATCAGCTGTCAACTCAATAAATCTTGATTACCCCTATGCAATCAATATTCAATCCTCTCTTGAAAAGTTTGTAAAAGAAGACATCCCTGAACTGAACCTATTTAAAAAATACCGGCTATATACAACCACGTATAAAAAAGCCGGTAAAAAATGGTATCGACTACGTCTGGGCTTTTTCCCCGATCTACAAACTGCGGATAAAATCAAGCGTGAACTATTTGTAAATTATCCACGCGCCTGGATCGACAAAACCAGCAAAACTGAAAGAAAACAGTCGATAAAAACTGTCATAATGATAGGCTCCGCAGTTAGTGAACTCTTTTTAGATGGGAACAAGTCAACCCGCCACCCTGCAGTCGTAGAGCAAAAAAAACCTGATACCGGGGATTCTATTTCGGAAGAAAAACTCGCCGAGCTAATGGAGGTTGGTCGTCAGGCTATGGCCAAGAGCGAATATGCCAAAGCCACGCAGATTTACACAAAAATTCTGCAATATCCCAATCACAAGTACTTACAGGATGCCCAGGAATTCCTCGGCCTGTCACGAGAACGTCGAGGCCAGATTGCGCATGCAAAGGCCGAGTACAGGAAGTACCTGGAATTGTATCCTGAGGGCCCTGGCGCAGACAGGGTTAAACAACGATTGGCTGGTCTGCTGACGGCCAGAAAAACCGATCAGAAAAAGCTACGTGCAGCAAAAAGCGCGAAAAAGAAAACGGACTGGGACGTGTTTGGTAGCTTCTCGCAATTTTATCGCAGAGATACTGTATCAACGGATGATATCGGTAACCAGGTCAATCAATCCTCGCTATCCAATGATGTTAACGTGTCGGCAAGACGACGAATCAATAATGTGGATCTAAATGCCAGATTCGCTGGTGGCTATGAATTCGATTTCCTCAGCGACGGTGATAACGAAACAAGAATAAGCTCCTTGTATATCAATGCCAAAGATCGGAAAAGAGATATTTCCGGACGTTTAGGGCGACAATCATCCAGTACCGGCGGGGTTCTCGGGCGTTTTGATGGCATGCTTTTCAACTATGAGATCAATAATATTAGTGCACTGCAACTGGTTACGGGATTTCCGGTAGAGACCTCTTCACAGACAACCATTGCAACAGGATCTACGTTTTATGGCTTCAATGTCGACCTGGGCACATTTCAAAACAAATGGGATTTCAATGGCTTTGCGATCGAACAAACTACCGATAATATTCTGGACCGCCGCGCAATTGGTGGAGAGGTAAGATATTTTAAAGATAATTTATCCTTCTTCGGCGTCCTAGATTACGATATATCTTATAGCGTATTAAACACGGTATTGATCAACGGAAACTGGACCTTTCCCGACAATACCACCTTCAACTTTGTAGTGGATCAGCGCAAGAGTCCAATTTTGACAACCAGCAACGCTTTGCAAGGCCAGACTAGTGCAAACAACCTAAAAGATCTGTTAAATTCATTTACTGAGGCTCAGATTCGATCTCTTGCCGAAGATCGATCTGCTGATAGCCAGTCGTACACATTTGGCCTGTCTCGCCCCATTGACGACAAGTTGCAGCTCGGTGGTGACTTGACCATATCCAACTACTCGGGAACACCCGCTTCGGGTGGTGTAGACGCCACTGAAGGCTCTGGCACAGAATATTATGTATCGGGGCAGATTATTGGCACCAGTCTGATTAAGGAAGGTGACCTGGCCATTGCCGGTTTAAGATACTCAGATACCAGTAATAATCATACGACCAGCTTCACACTCAACACTCGATACCCGATTGACAGAATCTGGCGTATCAATCCGCGTCTTCGAATCGACTATAAGGACTTTAAAGACACCGGTGGCTCGGAATGGACAACAGCACCCTCGATTCGGGTAAATTACCGGTACCTGAGACGCTACCATTTCGAGTTTGAACTGGGTACTACGTTTACCACGCAGAAGACTGCCTCGACAACTTCTTCAGAAGATGGTGTATTTATCAGCGCCGGATATCGAGCAGATTTTTAAGCCATTAAACGAATAACCGAAACTCTCTAATACCGAGGGTTTCACCATTGACGAGCACCTCAAGCAAGTGGCGACCTGGGTAATGTTTGCGCGTTGAGAAATTTTTAAGTTTGTGTGATTTTGGTAATTCAACCATATCCCCTGCCTTCAGTATTATGTTTTTCAACTTAAAAACCTTCCCCCGCGACGTACCATTAATTTTCATATAATGAATCTTGTAGTCCACTACCAGTCTCTGATCTTTAGTCGATCTGGATTGCAGTTTAGCTACGAATGAAAGAGAATCTCCCAGGTGCAGTTCTTCCCTTTCGAGAGACAGCCCTTCAAGATCCACGCGTGATACCTCTTCAAAGCCCAACAATGGAAACACCCTTGGGTACCCTCTTTTCACCAATGAACGCAAACCATGCCTGATGATCCAGGCGGTATTGTTATTCTTTTTATCCCATTCCTCTACCAAATCAAGCACCCACTCGGGATAATCTTTCGAGATATCGTTAATATGATTTGCAACCGATTTCTGGACATATTTTTCCTCATCGGCTTTTAGTGCCTCCAGAATACCCAGGGCGTGACCAGGTTTTTCAAGTAACGAAGCCACCCTGGTTGCCCACGGCAATCTGGGACGACTTCCCTCCGAAGCCAGTCGACGCACGTGATAATCATCGCTTTCTGCCCACTTGTGCATAACAGCAATAGTATTATCGAAGTCATTCTCCAGAAATACGCGAATGGCCAATTCGGAAGACGAATACGGCGTAAAATCTGCCAATGCCTTAATGGAAATATCGTAGTACCGTAGTCCGTAACGCGCGACAAAATCCGGCATAAACATGTATGAGAAACCGGGTGAAATGATCGCTGATAGATCATAGAGTACCTGCAGCGCTTTGGGATATCGCCGGCGCAGATGATCGTGACAAGTTTCTGCAGCCCTGACAATCCGCTGCTTGAGTTCCAACTGATCCAAACCAGCTGTCACCTGGTGCAAGAACCGCTTTTTATTGAGTCCCGGATGTACTTGTCCCAGTTGATCCGCAATGACCTGGAATTGCTTCCGGCTGAAAAATACTTCTTTTAACTGTTTCATATCTATCCGGTAAGCAATGAGGCTACAAACACATTTAAATCCATTTCTGGTACCACAGGTTCCTTCAATGGCGCTTGTAGTTATGACGAAGCCATCATATCAAGTGGCGTTGTGTTCAGCGAGTTATTTCCTGGCGAGACCGATCAGTTAAAAATATCCACGAGCACTATTCATCCTACGGAGTAGTATCTTTTTTTCTTGCCAAGGTTAATCCGTCACCGATTGGCACAAGGCTGATATCTACCCTGTCATCTGAATGCAGGAACTCATTAAATTGCCTGATCGCGATGGTATCTTCGTTCGTATTTTCCGGATCAATCACTGCGCCACCCCACAAAACATTGTCGATAGCAATTACCCCACCAGGTCTAATCAGATTCAGACATCGTTCGTAATACTGTAATTGATTAACCTTGTCGGCATCGATAAACGCAAAGTCATACGAACCGGTTTCCCCATCCTGACTTAACGAAACGAGTGTATCTAGGGCAGGAGACAATCGAAGGTCAATCTTATGATCGACACCCGCTTTTTGCCAATAAGGTCTCGCCCTGTCAGTCCATTCCTTACTAATATCACATGCAACCAATCGCCCATCAACAGGCAATGCCTGCGCGACAGTCAGCGCACTATATCCAGTAAAAACACCTATCTCAATCGCCGTTTTCGCATTGATCAACTTGACGAGTAGCGCCATAAACTGAGCCTGGTCAGCAGAAATCTGCATAACCCCCATCTCGAGCTGATCAGTCTCCTCACGTAAGGCCTTTTGGATCGACGAATCTCTTAACGACACTGACAATAGGTATTCATACAGCGCTTCATCGAGGTTCAGTGTTTGTTTACCCATAGGCAACCCTCAAAATGAATACAGCCTCCTCTACCCTTGAGAAGTAAAAGAGGCTGGTTGGCTTGCCTAGTCCCTGACCGCCTCGACTTCGAAAAACAGTTCCATTTCGTCACCAATAGCTGGTAAGGCATATTTCACGCCATAATCCGACCGATTGATCACCGCAGTTGCGTTAAATCCACAGACAAACTTCTCTTTTTTCGGGTCCATTGGATGAACACCACAATTCATAGGGCTTACATTTAATGTAACAGGCTTGGAAACACCCATAATTGTAAGATCTCCGTTCACAACCGCGCTATTATCAGTATTAATTGTGACTTTTGTTGATTTATAAGTGATCTCAGGGAACTCGACGACATTAAGAAAATCCGGAGAACGAAGATGATCGTCGCGTTTACCATGCGCGGTATCAACCGACGACGCATCAATGACCACATCGACACTCCCTGACTTTCCTTCTTTATCAATGGTTATTTTTCCAGTGGTTGAATTAAACCGCCCCTGCATTGTAGAAAATCCAAGATGATTAATTCTAAAATGAGGAAACGTATGGGCTGGGTCAACAGTGTATGATACCGGTGCGCTTACAGCTGACAATGGAATCGTCAATACGGCAGCGGTTAACAATAGTCTATACATATCAAGTTCTCCTTTTCGGATTAGTTTAAAGATATTCAAATAACCGGTGCACCAGTGATGCGCCACGTTACCACCACTGCGATAATCGCAATGGGCAGAACATAAGAGCTTAACAGCAGGATTTTCCTGAATTCTGATAGATGCGCATTAACCGGCAAACGAATTGCCAACGGAATAATCGATAAAATAACCAGTACATACCAGGGTAGTTTTGCAAATATCGTGGCGGCAATGCCTAAAAGGCCGATTAACAACGCCGCAGGCAAAATAAAAGTTGATCCCAGTGAAAAATCACCCCTGAATAACCGAACCATAACATACGCACTGGCCGATGCCCCTGCCGCTATGCCTAACTGCCCTAGCAATGCAGACGCTCCCAGCAATGCACTAAATCCGGTTCCGAAACCCAACGCCAGTATCGCCATGGAAATGCTCGAGGATTTTATTCTGAGAGATTCCACAGAGGAAACCGTCCAGGCAACATATAGTATAGATGGCAGTAATATTATCCACAGCTCAGCGCCCTCCTGTCTTCTAACGACAGGCCAAATCACCCAGGCAACGGCCACGGCGGCCAACAACCCAGATATCCAGGTAATAAGCACTCGATTTCCACGAAACACATCCGCCAACAATCCCGCGAGAGTGGCAATGGCTACCAGTAAAATAATTTTTCGGGTGCTTGTTAATGGCTGAATCTGAAAACCAACGGCAAAATAAACTGAGCAGAAAAATGCGATTGAAAAAGCGAGTCCAGCCCAAAACCATCCTGCCTGTTTCAGCACCAACAGGGCTACTAACGCCACAATAAATGGCAGGACACCCGATTGAAAGGCAGGATTTGACAATAAATCGTTCAAATTATCGCCCCTTTTAATAACATAATATGTCTAAATCATAACGCGTGAATATTTGTAGATAATCATGCATAATGGAAAATGATTGTTTCCAAATCAGGCCTATTCAATGAGCCAAATTGATGACATGTTGCTGTTCGCCAAGCTGGTGGAGCTTAAAAGCTTCACCGCTGTTGCGGAGGCAAATCAGATATCACGGTCGCTGGTAAGTAAACGGATATCCAGACTGGAAGACCGGTTGGGCATTCAACTCGTTAACCGAACAACCCGACGGCTGGCACTAACTGAAGCAGGTCAAACCTATTACCACTATTGTATTCAACTGGAGTCAACGCTTCATGAAGCAGAAACGGCCGTCAGTGATATCCGCAGACAACCCAAGGGAAACCTGAATATCAATGTGCCGGTCACCTACGGGCAGTATGTTTTACCGGATATCATCGTAAGATTCCTTGAAGAATATCAAGATGTCAAAATAAATCTCAGCCTCACTGATCAATTCGTTGACGTACTTGAAGGCGGCTATGACGTTATTATCAGAATTGGTGAACTCAAAAGTTCTACGCTTAAGGCCAGGAAGATCGGAACAACCAGGCTTAGATTATTTGCTCATAAAAATTACCTACAACGCTTCGGTACACCCCAAACGCCTTCTGACCTGAAAAACCATAATTGTATAACGTACCAGTACATGAAAAGCGGTATTGATGAGTGGCACTTCAAAAATGAAAACCGGAATTTCAGCGTTCCAATCGCAGGCAACTTCCATGTCAACAATGGGATTCCAATCATTAGAGCCGTACAAAACGGCCTCGGAATTGCCGTTCAACCCGACTTTATACTGGATAAAATCAAGGACAATGATATCCGATATCTACTCGAAGATTACTTTCACAAAGAGGTAGGAATTTACGCGGTTTACCCATCCACAAAAAAAACGCCATTGAATACCAGAGCTTTTATCGATTTTTTGGTGGCACATGGAAAAGAATCCACGTGATCAATCTATCTTGTTATCCTGTAACAGGGCTCGTACCTTTTGCCCGGCAGTTTCATGCGATGCTGATTGACAAACGATGCCAGTAACTCATCCATTGGTTGCATGATGCATTCATCACCACGAATTTCGAATACTCCATATTCTTCAATTACCCGAATCCCTTCGTCCTTAACGTTGCCAGCTACAATACCGGAAAATGCCCGACGCAAATTAGCTGCCAGCAAATGGTTTTCCTGATTTTTGTGTAATTCAAGGTTAAACATATTTTCATGGGTTGGAACGAAAGGTTTTTGAAATTCTTCTTCTATCTTCAACAACCAGTTAAAGTAATACGCATCGCTCTTTTCCCTGCGAAAATCGCGCACATCCTCTATACCCGCCTGAATTTCCTGCGCAACCAGTTCAGGCTCATTAATGATTATTTTGAAACGATTTTGTGCGTCTTTCCCCAGCGTCTGACCGATAAACTGGTTAATCCCTTTAAAGTAATCCTGGGCGCTATCCGGACCGGTAAAAACAAGTGGGAAAGGTATATCTCGATTGTCGGGGTGGAGAAGTATTCCAAGTAAATACAGGATCTCTTCTGCAGTGCCCGCCCCTCCTGGAAAAACGACTATACCATGACCAAGTCGAACAAATGCCTCAAGTCGCTTTTCTATATCGGGCAAAATAACGAGATCATTTACTATCGGATTTGGAGATTCCGCAGCAATAATCCCCGGCTCGGAAATCCCGATATACTGTCCATTGTTAATTCTCTGTTTTGCGTGGCCAATCGCAGCGCCTTTCATCGGCCCCTTCATCGCTCCGGGACCACAACCTGTACAGATGTTCAGACCGCGTAATCCCATCTCATGTCCTACTTCCTTCGTGTAATCGTATTCCTTACGTACAATGGAGTGCCCACCCCAGCATACCACCCGGTTAGGGTAGATCATTGGCTGCAATACATCGGCATTACGTAAAATATGGAACACTGCGTTGGTAATCCCATCAGATGAATCCATATCAAACTTTGGATTATCATTTATCTCATCGCTAACGTAGATGATATCTCGCAACACAGCAAACAAGTGTTCGTTGATACCCTTGATCATTTTTCCATCAACGAATGCATTAGCCGGGGCTCCCGTAACGGCCAACTTGATACCGCGTTCCTGCTGTATAACACGGATATCAAACGAAGGGTAACGCTCAAGCAACTCCTTACCATCATCCAGGCTACTTCCACAATTGAGCACAGCGAGCGAGCAATTCCTGAACACGTTATATAATCCACCCTGACTGGCATCCAGAAGTTTTCCGACCTCGACCTTGGATAAGACATCCAGTCGACCCTCGGGGGTAACTCGCGCATCTATTAATTTCAGTTTTTTCATATCAATTACAGTCCATGTCCATATATATGATTATCGGAAGTTCCAGAGCTTTCATAAGTGTTGATTTGCATTTAAAATTGACCCGGCATTTGCATCTAAATTTGACCTGCCTGTCTGGCCCGATTATGGCCTGATCTTATTTTCTTTTTCCAGTCTTTTTATCCTCCTGTTGTTGTGAAGTTGAGTGTCTGAAGCGGTAACTGTCATTGCCGGTTTCGATGATATGACAGTGGTGAGTCAGTCGGTCCAACAGTGCTGTGGTCAGCTTTGCATCGCCGAAGACAGAAGACCATTCAGAGAAGCTCAGGTTGGTTGTTATGGTGATGCTGGTCTTTTCGTAGAGCTTGCCGATGAGGTGGAACAGCAAGGCGCCACCGGATTGACTGAACGGCAGATAGCCAAGCTCATCGAGGATAACCAGATCGGCATGCATCAGTCGATTGGCGATGCGCCCTTGTTTGCCGTTGAGCTTTTCCTGTTCCAGTTGATTGACCAGCTCGATGGTCGACAGGAAGCGTACTCTCAAGTGATGATGTTGTATCGCCTGTACGGCAATGGCTGTTGCCAGATGCGTTTTACCTGTACCAGGGCCACCAACGAAGACGACGTTCTGCGCATCTTCGATGAACTCACAGCGGTGCAAGGCCCTGATGAGTGCTTCATCCACCTGGCTTTCGGTAAACTCGAAGCCTGATAGATCACGGTAGGCTGGGAACCGGGCCGCTTTCATCTGGTAGTTGATCGAGCGGA
>JBHHVB010000012.1:0-57949 GCA_046754065.1 Gammaproteobacteria bacterium | reverse complement strand
TTTAAAATCAAGTCATTCTGTCAGGAAAAGTCTTTGGGAAATCCGGATAGACCCAAAAAATTGGGAACGCGTAGCAGCGAGATTTGTACACATTCTCCTGGCATTCGCAGCCGTGTTAATCCCGGCAACCGGCTTTCTTTTTACCGCCTCTAACGGGGAGCCAATCAGCATATACGGACTGTTTGAAATACCCGATATAGGCAATCTGTCAAAATCGACAAGAAATAACCTGTATGACACACATTATTATATTGCCTATGGATGCGCTGCTGTGGTTGCGCTTCATGCCATCGCTGCACTAAAGCACCATTTTATTGATAAAAATAATACGCTCCGGCGCATGCTTTTCTAATCGCAAATATAGAATCCAGTTAAGTGCCTAATATCATTCAGATGTATTGACGGACAATCTCACTTTTACGCACATGCCGCCTAACACTTCGGATCGCATAAATTTTATTTCACCATCATATAACGCAACAATATCTTTCACTATCGACAACCCGAGTCCATGCCCATTGACCGACTCATCAATACGCACACCACGTTGAGTCAATATTTCTGCCTCTTGTTCACTTGCGCCGGGTCCATCGTCTTCGACAGTAATTAAAACTCCCTCTTCGGCAGTCATCGAGCAGCGCACCTGACCACTTGCCCACTTACAGGCATTATCCAGCAGGTTACCCAACAATTCCAGCATGTCGCTACGGTCGACAAGGCATTCCATTGATCCATCTACTTCTGCAAATATCTCCAGATTCTTTTCATGGTAAACGCGCCTAAGCACATCAATAAGTGGATCAAGATCCTGACTGGGGATAAATCGATGACCGGGGGTGCCGCCGCCCGATAAACGAGCCCGCTTTAGTTCACGATCAATTAAATGACTTATCTGCTCGGTATTACTGGCCAACTCATTTGATAGTTCATCACACTGTTTCAATCCCTCTTTTTGGCTTAACTGCATCAGCAGGTTCAGGGGATGTTTAAGCGCGTGAGCCAGATTTCCCATCGAGTTACGCGAACGCTGCAAGCGTTGATTCAGCAGCTTTAACAGTCTATTCACCTCGATCACCAGCGGCCTTACCTCAGCTGGTACTTGTTCGGAAAGTCGCTTAACATCTCCTGCCTCAAGTTGCTTCAGCTCATCCTGCACTTGTTGCAGAGACCGAAACGAACCTCTGATGACAACATGCTGCAACATTAATAAAATGACCAGTACCGAAAAACTGCCGAAGGCAAAATATTGGTTAAACCGGTTTAACGAATTCTTCAGGGGTGTTAAATCTTCCGCAACCAGAATTGTGATATCGCGGGAGTGTCGGTGATACCCCGATTCCAAAACCAGTAACGGCTGGCCATTCGGTGCGCTCAGGGTACCCACCTTGCTTTCACCTGGCTCAAGCGCAGTGACATCTATATGCTCATCCCATAACGAACGGGATCTCAGCTCCTTTCCGTCAACCAGAACGACATAATAGTGGCCAGAGAATGTCTGGTCATAAATATCGCTCATTTGATTATTTTGCACAGTGATCTGATTTTCATTCTCAACAACCAGAGAAGCCAAAAGCGCTTCGGCATCATGACCCAGGCGAGATTGCACCAGTTCTTCAGAGATGCGTTCAATACTTAAACTGGCCAGCCACCAGATTAACACCATCAAAATGGTGATACTTACCGCGAGACCAAGATTTAAACGTTGTTGAAGCGAGGTCACTTATGACCCTCAGCGAAGACATAGCCCTGACCGCGTTTGGTTTCGATAAGCCCTTTGCCCAGCTTGTTGCGCAGACGTGTGACATACACTTCGATGACATTACTGTCACGATCGGTATCTCCTTCATAGACATGCTCGGTTAATCGGCTTTTGGAAAGAATAACGCCGGGATGGTGCATGAAATATCTCAACAAGCGAAACTCGGTCCCGGTCAACTCGAATTGCTCTCCCCCTGGCGTTGTTACCGTTTGCCGTTCCTCATCAAGCTTTATGCCGGCCAGCTCCAGACCGGATGCAGCCTCACCATGACTGCGACGAACCAGCGCATCGATACGCGCCTGTAATTCCTCCATATGAAATGGCTTACCTAAATAGTCATCGGCGCCAGCTTTCAGGCCGTCCACTCGCTCGTGCCAGGCATCTCTGGCGGTTAAAATCATAACCGGCACCTTGTTATTCCTGCTACGCCAGTTTTCCAGAACCTCCAAACCCGGCCTTTGAGGCAAGCCAAGATCCAGCACAACAAGATCATACGGTTCCTCGTCACCTAAATATTCACCATCGACGCCATTGTCTGTAAGGTCCACTGCATACCCCACGCCCCGTAATCCTTGTTTAATTCTCTCGGCCAGTTTTTCATCATCTTCGACAACCAGTATGCGCATTAGTCCTCCGGCTCCTTGTGTAAAACATCTCCAGTTTGCGCATCGATATAGATCTCCCATAGCTGCCTTTCACCATCGATGACGAGCACTTCATAGAAATATTTATCGTCCTTTCCTTTTAATTCCACTTCGATGACACGCTCGTCTTCAGAATGCAATGTTGTGCTCAGAATATCCTTTAGCGACATAATCTTTCCCTGTTCACGCAACTGCAGGGCAATATCGTGATCATCGTCGGCTAACGTAATGCCTTGCCAGCCTGATAATAAAACGAGACAGATTGAAAGTAGCGTTTTCATCAGTCGTCCCACCTGCCATAACCGGGTATACGAACTTCATCTTCATTATAAAATCCCTGATCTGCCCGCTGATGACATAGCTGGCATTGACTAAAGGATTTCACTTTTGCTTTTTTTCCCACCGCGCGGACGGGAACTTCATCGTGTTTACGCACGAAGTATCTCGTTTCGCTAATACGCAAAGGGGTATGCTTCTTTTTTATAGATTTCACGATTGAATTGGAACGCCTAAAGTTTGAACGATCCGCTGCATTTTCGACAAGATAACGCTCAAGGGATAGACGATCCACATCGTCAAGCTCTGCATTCTCTCCAAAATGATCATCCAGTTGAGACATCATTTTCTTCCATGAACGTTCCGGCAACAAGCCTGGCTGATAAGCCATGTGACAGGAACCACACTCGTCACGATACTGTGTATTTTCTACGGTTGCAACATCCCGCTGCCCCCAACGCCCTTCTCTTTCATCGTTATCGCCCAATACTAGCCCAGTCATGGATATGAAAGTTAATAGTGTTAATGCTGTTCCAATTACGTATCTCATTTTTCGCTCTCCTCTTTACTCTTTACTGATATAAACCATCACATCGGCCTTTTCCTGAGCAGTGCACTCCCTTCCCAGCGTCCATTTACAATTTCTTTTAAACCACTTGTTCACCTTTTTTCGATCCGTCAGCCTGTCGGTATTAATGCTCACTGCCATTGGCTTGATGACTTTTTCAGTTCTGACATGCTTACCGGACTTTCTCAAATCCGTCCCATGACAGCTTTTGCAGGCACGCACATCCCCGAATTTCTGATCAACAAATTCCTTTTGCCAAAAGGTCGCGCCTGCTGCAGGGTTTGCAGTCTCCACCCCCTGCTGTTTGAATTCATTCATCATATCGCCAACCAGACTTGCCTGACTGCTGTTAGCCCCTAGCATCAAGCATGTCAGCATGACGAGATTTAAACTTTTCATGACTAACCCCTTTTTTATTCAAGATTGGATGACTGTTTAGCATTTTGTAACCAGTAAACATGCTTCGCACCAGATCTTCTTTGTGCTGAATACTGGCCAACAAAATGCCACCTAAATGAAGGGCGACCAGGAATAACGTAAAATTCGCGGAAAACTCGTGAATATCTTCGAGTGCATGCGCATATCCATCGGTAATAACCGGGAATAGTGATGCCAATGGACCAGCATATTCCAGTGCACCAAGAACAAACAACCCACTCACACAAGTGACAGTCACGCTAATCATCAGCGCAATAACCATCGCTCCACCGGCTGGGTTATGCCCCAGATAGTGCCGGGCACGAAACATCAGAATGTCTTTTAAGTAGGCAGCAATGACCGAAGGACTGCGCACGAAATTAACGAATCTCGCATGGTAGCTACCTATAATTCCCCAGATCAGTCGAATGGATAATAATGCTAGCGCGGTATAGCCAACAAGCACGTGGATATCGAGAAAACGGTCTTCGGTGATATATGCGGTAAAAAAGCTTATCACCAAGCCCCAATGGAACAGCCTTACCAGCGGATCCCAGATCTTGATTTTCTGCTGTGTGTTTGCGCTCATCTTCTTACCCTTCTCGCTGTGTTGGGTAATACATTACTTTAAGCGGCTGAAACGAAGCTGAAAATTCTATAAATCCAGTAACGCCTTGTTTATCTTAAAAAATATCCTTATTAATTCTACAAATGTCATGCCCGCGAAAGCAGGAACCCAGGAATATTAAAAACATAGATTCCCGCCTCCGCAGGAATGACGAATTAATCAGAAGACTGGATTCCTTCGAAATCCAAACAAGGACATCGATACGGAATAATGGAGCGTTAGTCGCCTTGATCTAAGCCGCATATTAAAAAACGAAGGCAAGGATCATACGAGGCCGAGATACGAGGTTGTGATGAAAATAGAAACGCCCATTCAAAGAAATGGGCGTATTACTTGGTAAGGGTAAACCTGAATAAATCCGAGCTTCAAGCACTCATAGAAGACTGAGCACGATGCTGAGAGCGTTGTTGACCTCTATTACCCGATGATTTCGCGCGATGTTTTGGGGCAGCTCTTTTTTTCCGCCGTGCAGAAACTGACTTATCATTAGATGATGATGACCTACCACGCCCGTAGCGTTTTGATGAATTACCACGACCTTTGGCACCTTTTCGTTTCGGTTTATTACTTTTGGAGCGTGGTTCATTCGTAGTAGGCTCTAGACCAGGAATGATGCTGCGCTCCAGGGGGGTACCTGTCAGGCGTTCGATGCCACTCAAACTTTTCCAATCATTGGGGCCGATAAATGAAATTGCTGTACCTTTGGCTCCACCACGTCCAGTACGTCCAATTCTATGAATATAATCTTCAGCCATCGTCGGCAAATCAAAGTTAATCACATGGCTAATGCCCTTGATATCTAACCCACGTGCTGCAACATCCGTCGCAACTAACAGCTTGTAACGACCTCGACGCATACGTTCAACGGTCTTTTTACGTGCCGCCTGCCTCATATCGCCATGAAGTGCCGCGCTGGCATGCCCCAGTTTTGACAGCTTCCTGGCAAGCTTGTCAGCACCACGCTTGGTAGCCGTAAAAACGACAGCCTGTGTCAATGAGTCGCAGGATAGGTGATGTGACAGCAAACGATGCTTGTGATCAGCATCATCTGCGTGAAAAGCATGCTGACGGATAGACTTATGACGCTCATTATTGGCCGCCAACTGAATGCGTTTTGGTTTCTTCAGCAATTCGTTAGCTATCGACAATACTTTGCCCTCAAGGGTTGCAGAAAATAGCAATGTTTGCCGCATCTTGGGCATTGCCCTGGCAATTTTTTTAACATCATCAATAAAGCCCATATCAAGCATACGATCGGCTTCATCGAGCACCAACATTTCTAAACGTGAAAAATCGACCCGGTCCTGCTCCATGTGATCCATCAGTCTTCCTGGTGTAGCAACCAGCAAGTCGAGCGGTTTTTTCAACAATCTAAGCTGTGGGGGATATGGCATACCACCAACAACATTACCCGCTGTATATTTGCAGTATCGACCTAACTGGCGAATGTTTTCATCAACCTGCATCGCCAATTCACGCGTGGGCGTTAAAACCAGCACTCGAGGCCCTTTACCACGCTTCCCGGAAGGTTTCATCAGCCGTTGCATTGCGGGCAAAACAAATGCCGCTGTCTTACCTGTTCCAGTTTGTGCAGAGGCCATCAGGTCTCCCCCGGTTAACACAACGGGAATGGCTTCACGTTGAATATCGGTTGCTTGACTAAAGCCGCATGCTGTAACAGCCCTCAGTAATTTTTCATCCAGGTTCAGTTCGTTAAAAAGCACAAAAAAACTCCTGTCCGCATGAATAAACATTCAAGCAGATAAATAATTGAATCAAGAACATCAGCGGAATGACATGAAAGTCATCACAGCGCCTGGTTCACCAGGGCAATATACCTAAGAGATACGCCAATTAATTCTACCACTGTCATTCCCGCAAAGGCGGGAATCCAGGAGTACAAACAACATAGATTCCCGTCTTCGCGGGAATGACGAATTAATCAGAAACTCCCTAACTATTGAATATTGCCATATGAAGTTGTTTGAAATCGCCAAAAGCGTAATAGTTTTCAAACACCCTCTACGCTGCTAACCAGAAACACTATGCATCACAATAAGAAAGGTCAGAAACGTCTACCTCTTCCATAGGAAGAGGCGCAACTATACGCACAAACCATGGGAAATACTACTCTTTTCTTCAATTTAGTCCGGGGCCGGTCGGTTTTTCGAATGCTGGGCTAAAAAACGGTCCAGCTGATTGGCAAATGCCTGCCTGTGCGCCTGGCTCAGTGAAGATGGCCCACCGGTATCAATGCCCGTTCCACGCAACTCATCCATAAAGTCACGCATCGACAGACGCTCCCTGATATTATTTGCGTCGAGCAATTCGCCTCTTGGATTGAGCACATGCGCGCCGTTGTCAATCACCTCTGCTGCCAAAGGAATATCGGCGGTTATCACCAGGTCTCCTTTATGCACCAATCCGACGATCTTTTTGTCCGCCTCGTCAAAACCTGAGGGTACACGAATAGTGCTGATGAATCTCGATAAAGGCACTTTCAGCGATGTATTGGCTACCAGCGTTATCGAGATCGAAAGCCTCTGTGCAGCTCGAAACAAAATCTCTTTAATTACATTGGGACAGGCATCCGCATCCACCAATATCTGCATCACCGCCACCTCAATACCGAAAATAAATTTCAAGTCTCATGCTCATGTGCCGATACGACGTTGAGAATATCATCAGGATGACAACTAAAATGGATTTTTACAACAATTATAACCGGGGTATCAGGGAACAATTAGAGCTGGAAGGGTTTAACGATCACTTTTCCAGGCATGATTTTCAAACGAAATACGTTGATAGCAACAGCAAAACACCTGTGCCAAACAACTATTCACTACCTGTGTTCAAGGGTAATTACACTGAACATAAGCGCATTATCTTCAGCTCCAGTCTTTGTATCGCAACAATATTAACTATCAGTCAACTCATTTGACCCACGAAGATGAGATAATCCACGCGCGTTGAGATGGGCGGGTCAAATTATTATGTCTAGTACCAAAGGGATACAAACACCTGAACGGTGTTGGCTGAAAACGAGTACAAAGGCTCGTCACCTGGAACGGCGGACACCTTAATATTCCGAAAATCATCGTAGTCAAACTGGATATAATCATACACTAAACTGACACTCCCTTTATCCAGATAGGACCAGCGCATTACCGGAATGTCATAACTGACACCTAACCCAAATGTTTGATTCGAAAAAGTACTGAGCTCCTTGTCACGCGCCAGAAAATTCTGGGCCTGTTGATGAGGAAACAGATCATTGTAAAAATCAGCATGTGTCTGCGTGTAATAACGATAACTGATATCAAATAACCAGCTTTCTCTCCACGGATGCGTATAAACAAATCCGATACTATGCGCATCGATCCCCCAACTATCATTAAAAAACCGGTATTCGCCCTTGATAGAGGCCCGGTATGGCAGATAGTACTGCGACATCACTGAAATGGCATTACTGGTTCGGGTTCGGGGATAACGCTCAGATTCAAAACTGTAACCTGTACTACTTGCCGCATCCAGATAACGTACTGATCGATACGGATTATTCAAAAACCCCTCGTCGGTAATCGTTTCATAATTGAACCCCACCAGCATATCTTTTGTCAGGATTTGCGAGACACCAACGCGATAGCTGTGACGATCAATGTCCTCTGAAAACAACACATCGTTTCTCTTTCCCACCTGATCCCATCCGCGCGAATAACCGAGGGAGACCGTCGTTAAATCTCCAAATATTTCCTGGCTAATGTTCAGGCCTGCCGTTTTTGCATCGTAATCATTTTCAATACTGGTTGTATACGACATACTCATCGTCGTTTTGTCATGCATATGATCAATACCAATGGACTTTTCTATTCGTTTTTCTTCGTAAGGACTGGCCGAGGTAATGACATCGATCGATGCGCTGGAGATCGAATCAATATAATAGTTTGCCGAAAAAGAGTTCGAGGAACCAACAAGCTTTCGAAACAATACTGACGGACCCGTTATTTCAATGCCACCACCATCATAGGCATGAAATAATACATCGGCTCTATCTTCGGGAAGCACTGCGGCCAGAATGGGCACCAATACGCCAAAAGAAATCAGCGTGGAAACAAAAATTCGGCATATTGTTTTCGTGCTAATTACAGCCACAGCCACCACCCTGGCTTGCCTCGGCTCCCCGCGCAGCCTCTCTCGCCTGGTAGACATGGATACTATAGGCCGTTGATACAGGATCCCGATTAGTGCTCATAATCGGGTCTGCCAGATTAGCTCGTTCATAGGGCTTGATCCACGGATCAATACTACAGGCACTTAGCATCATTATGACCAGGCTTATGAAACAGGCTTTCATTACTCACGAACCAGCGTCTTGATTTGTGACTCGTAGTCAGCCTCATAACCGGGCTTGTAACCTAAATGCTGGTAACGCATATTACCATCCCGATCCACCAGCACGGTTGTTGGCATGGCTACCAGATGATACCTCTCGGATACTGCACTATCACCATCAAACAGGACAGGAAAACCAACGGGCACATCTTTTAGCATCGCAAGTGCTTTATCCGGGTCCTTTTCTACGTTGATACCCAATATGGTGAAACCCAATTTTTGGTACCTTTGATAAAGTTCATCAAGCAACGGCATCTCCTGACGGCATGGGCCACACCACGACGCCCAGAAATTTATCATCACAACGTCACCGCGATATTCGCCCAGCTTTAAATTTTCTCCAGAGTTGCTTTTCAATGTAAAATCGGGAGCAACACCGGTTACCTCTTGTGCCTTTACGGCATTGATTGGCAGAACCAAAACAACAAAAAAGATTGGTCGCATCATTTTCGGAATTTTCATTTTCATCAATTCTGATACCTTTTAGAAGAAAACAGTTACCCCCCCGCTTATCTCAATATTATGTGTTGTTTTATTTATTCCGGTTACATCGTTATCCATAAGATGATCCCTGATATCTGCATGCAGGGCCAGCCAGTCAGTCGTCAGCAACCGGTATCCTGCGCCAAAGCTCATTGTAAACCGGTTATCCCCCGCAAACTCTGTACTACCCAGGCCGCCGATAACATACAAGGCTGAGTTGAACGCATAGCGCTCACCAATAAATGTCTCACCCGGTAACAGGTTATATCCGACGGACAGGTTGTAATACAAATACTGTCGCTCGGCATCGGTAAGCAATTGCGCCGAACCACTAAGCCTCTCAAAACTGGTTTTTTCCGTATCAGTCACACCGTACGCGGCCTCGAAAAATACACCCTCGGTGATGTGGTAAGCACCTCGTATGCCGTAAATGGCGTTGGCCCCGAAATCCTCTACACTAAGCACACCTGTGAACACACCGATTTCAAAGTCTTCACTATCTATCTGTGAAACATTTATCTGCTGACGTTCTACCTCTGGCTGGATCACTTGTTTCTCAAACCCTGTCTCTTCAGCCATCACACAACTCGCAAAGCTGACATGCAGAAATATCGCAATAAACGAAACTCGGCGGCTAGCGAGTGATACACTTAACTCGCAAAACTGCCTTAATAAAAAATCGATATCCCTATTTTCCATTCATCAAATTCCTTGTTATCGTTGCGACTCGAAAACGCCACATAGTTCCTGTAGTCGCCACGTAACACAAAACGACGTGAAATATAATATTTTGCACCCAGACCGACATTCATGATCTGATCCGTTTTGTCTTGAGACTGCACCAGTGATTTACGCGCATGCGTATCAATAATACCTGTCCCCAATGTAAAAAAGGGTGATAATCGCCATTGGGGAAAGGGCTGAGATAAAATATTGAAACCAATCAACAAGCTGTCTGAGTAATCACCCAAAACCTGCGACAGGGAAACCTCGGTCGCCATTGTCGGATTGGCAGAGTAACTGCTAAACAGGTTAATGACATTCGCGCCATTAAAATCACCACTCATCAGCCCGGCCTCCCAATTTCGGGCTGAAAATGTTTCTATCGTGGCCTCTGTCACCCCCATCCTTTCGCCACTCGATGTCAGGGTCTTTGTCATCTGGGAGCGATGTACCCAGCCTGTTTTTCCATCTCTCGTTTGCACCTTAAACCAGTCAGTTTTTCTTTTCATAATAAAAACCGTTTGACCACGTTCCACGACGTGAAAGACTGGATAATTTTTTCCAAAACCGCTTCTCATCTCAAGGTACGGATCTGTTACCAGAACTTCTGGATTACTGTCTTTCGCAAACGTATTACTCATCATTAAACAGACCAACACGATTACAATTAAGCCTGGCCAGTGCATGTGCATCATCAGGGTGGCGGCACATCAAACGGGTTATTAAAATACTGGGCACCGATATCTACCCACTCTGACAATAATTTTAACTCGATGGCATCCAGCCTCCCCTGATGTGTACCACCAGTCGCAAACAGGTCAAAAAATCCAGGGCTCGATAACGCGCCGGCGACCGACATAACCGGACTGACATTAACTGTCACCATCACCGGAATCGGAAAACCGTTATTGTCCAGAATCTGGTTACCGTTCGCATCGACTTCAAACAATGGATTACCATTGATGTCTGTAGCCTGCACCAAACGATCTTGCAGGGTACCCATGATGACTTCCTGCTCGTTATCATCAAAAAACAACTCTCTGTATGACTTGAAATGCGCTGCTTCATCAGCTGAAGGACCATCGGTCAAATCCAGCTGCGCCGCTGGAACCTGTGGATTATTCATTGCATCAACCGGACCATGGCACAGCGTACAGGTACCCGCACCGCGATTTTTTGCCCATAGAGGATGGATGATTGATTCATAGTTAATGACGATGCGGCAGATTGACGTCCATGTTATCTGGCATTGATTACTGACCGGCATCGGCGTGGTCAGGTTGGCATATGAATAGTCAAAACTGCTGTCCTTTGCACGCCCAGCTGCTGCCGGATCGGTCCAGACGTCATCGTAGCCGATATCGACGGACAAATTCAATGCATTGCTATCAAGACGTGTTCTTGTCTCGGCCATGGTTTCACCCATATCAGCAAAAAGTGTCGATTCTGTATTCGGAAAGGGCAGGCCCGTTGTCGGTGCGCCTGCATTGATTGACGGCGCACGTGATTGATGCGCATGTGCAAGACCACTACTGTGGGTATGGCAGCCATGGCATTGTTTGGTTTCACCGGGAAGTACCTGTATCCAGTTCTGGTGCCGGGCACCGATTCTGCGCCCATCCTTATCGAGAATACTAATCGCCAGCGGTACGTTGGCCGGCACCTTTACCCTTACCGAACCATCCGGTTCAATCGGAGCATAACCAATAATTTCACGCATCAGTTGTGCACTACTCCGTCCGTATGCCGTGCCCGGAATCTGTCGAGTATTTCTATCAGGTATCGACACAGCCTTCACCACACGCAGGAATCTTGCAGGCCTATCGTCTGCTGTGGCTTGCGCCGGATCAGCCAGGCTGGAAACATCAGCGTTCACCGCGCCGAGGCTATTAAAGTTACCATCAAAATCATACACACTGCGTATATGCAAAAGGCCCACCTGTTCGCTAACCAGCGTTGCATCCAGTTCTATACCACTGCGATTATCCAGCAGTACGTTGGGTAATTGCCGTGCCTGGACCGGAACCACATCGGTGACAAGCACACCCTCCTCGCCGATAGTTATCGGCAATTGTGTGTGATTATCTCTATCGTAGATGTACAACCCATATAATGGCGGCGCCTCCTGATTCGCAGGATTGGTCAACGCTGCAGTCGTACAGGGCATAATGACCGTTTGCACTGTCAATCGACAAGGGGTCCAACTCACCAATATCCGGTTAGTACCGTCCCGTAAGGGATAGGCGGAGCTAAAATGCCCGCCAACCGACGGGGTGCTACCGGTATTAACCTGATTAATGGTAGCCGGCCTCTGCGCATTTCCGATAATAACATTCTGGTTGATCCAGGTTGGCTGATCATAATCAGTAAAGTTCTCAATATCGATCGTAATAATTTCTCCACCCAGCTGGGTACTGTTAAATGGTCTGATAATTGACAACAGGCCGCCATCCGGCAAGACGCGCGGCTGTATAAACTGAATCTGCGAACCATGGGTGCCTGTTGCATGGCTGTGAGCACCGTATACGATTTGTTGATCCAGGCCATCGGGTCTCATCTTGTACAGACTGATCTGGTTGCGTGAACCCATGTTGTCCCAACGACTGAACAGTATCTCACCTGACTCCAGTACAACAGGATCAAGGTCATGACTCTGATTAAATGATATCTGATGAATATCACTGCCATCGGCATTCATCACATGTATAACCAAGGCGGATTCACGACGTCTCTCATCCAGCGCCTCAAACTGGGGTTTTCCCTCATCGATCAGAATTGCCTTCGACTGCCGTTGCCGGGTAGAGGAAAACACGATTCGACCATCCGGCAGATAATGCGGTGCGATGTCCTGTCCATCTTCTGCTGATATATCCGATGTGATGATTCGCCTGAGGTGCGTATTATCGAGGCTATACTCCCAAATGTTCCACGTTGGCTGGTCTTCGGGATCTACACCCTCGATCTCAGGCGCGCGCATGGCAAACAGGATTTTCTTTCCATCAAACGACACTTCAACGTCCTTGACATCACCCATTCCACCGGTAAAGCTTTCGGTGATATTTCTTTCCTTTGCACTCGGTGAAGCAACATCACGAAGGTATAAATCCCCGCCAGCGACAAACGTCAACGCTTCTCGTATGTCATCACCATTGTTTGCAGATAACGGTTTTTTTACATACGCGATGGCAAAATTCTCCACCACTGCATCAGCGCCAATACCACCGCCACACGAAATCGTGACGCTGGTCACAAATATCGCAAGTGACAATAATCGAATCGCCTTCCGGATTTGAGAATGTTCTCGGATCATGAGTAGTCTATTGTACTGACAATAGCTGGTTAACATAGTTAATCAAGCATATTAACAAGGGCGGATATCTGCCTGTTTTATGCAGATTCGATACCTTAATAACCTATTGGGTGGAGCTATTATAAACCATCCCGATATCTTTAAACTGTGGACTGTTTAACAAAACTCTGTTAGTTATTCTGTATAATTAAACTCACGTTAAATTTTATTGGCTTTCATTTATCTTACCCGGGGCATGGATGCCCAACTGTAGATACGTTGGATAAGTTTTCAATGCACCGTTCCAAGACTAAAACTTTCAGCACTCGTTTAATACTCCTCATGGGGTTGGCAGGTTTCCTGTGGGTTCCAGCGAACTCAATTGCCGGCCCGCGTGACCAGGCAAAACGTATCCACGACCGGATCACGGGCATTCCCCCATCCAGCGCGGTGTTGACTGATATGGAGACCGACATCATCGCGGGCAGGGCTGTAGATGCTGCCTTTACCGCTATGTCAAACAGTGCGTTTTACAATGTAACATTGAAAAATCTTGTCACACCCTGGACCAATGAGGAGCAGACCGTCTTTGCACCATTGAATGACTACTCAGCAACGGTCATTGGGATGATCAGGGATAATATTCCATTCAATACGCTATTATCAGCCGATCTCTTATATATCGGAGATTCGAATCTCGGATTACCTGCCTACTCGATGACTGATAATAATCACTATGAGGCCATGGAAAACCAGGGCATTGACCTGCAGGCGAACCTGGTCGCCACAACCCAGTCGGCGATGACCAGCTTACCCGCCTCTGCGACGGCCGGGGTCATGACAACGCGGGCGGCGGCAAAGGCCTTTTTTGTTGCGGGAACGAACCGGGCCATGTTTCGTTTTACACTTCTCAATCACCTGTGTACAGACCTGGAACAGATCAAGGATACAACCCGCGCCACGGACCGTATTCGTCAGGATGTCTCGAGAAGCCCCGGTGGAGATAGCCGTATCTTTATGAATGCGTGCGTAGGTTGTCATAGCGGCATGGACCCGCTTGCACAGGCCTACGCCTATTACGACTATGACGAACCAGCCAATCGTCTCATCTATACCCCCGGAAACGTACAATCGAAATACCTGATCAATGCCAATACCTTTAAACATGGATACGTCACACCCGATGATCGCTGGGATAATTATTGGCGCCAGGGACCTAATGCGCTGCTCGGTTGGGATAGCAGCTTGTCAGGCGCCGGGAACGGGGCCAAGGCGCTGGGTCGCGAGCTGGAATCCAGTGACGCATTTGCACGATGTCAGGTCAAGAAGGTTTTCAAGGCAACGTGCCTGAGAGCGCCGGGTAATGCTGCAGATCGAAGCCAGGTAACATCACTGGTCAATTCATTCAAGGCAAGCAACTATAACCTGAAACAGGTATTTGCCGAATCTGCCGTTTATTGCATGGGTGACTGACATTGGCCGCGCAAACAAACATCGCAAAGTCTGCGTCCCTGCTCATCGTCCTGTCACTCGTGTTGTCCGCTTGTGGTGGTGGTGCACCCACCGAAACCCTGCCGAACCTCACCCAAAGTCAAAGTGTGTCCTATAATGGCCCCGCCGCCTCCACTACAGACATACAATTGTTCAAGCTCAATATCTGGGACAATCTCGTGGCCGAAAACCGGTGCGGTAGCTGTCATGGCACCGCAGGTGCGGGTAGCCCTTATTTTGTTCGGGATGACGATATCAACCTTGCGTATGCGCTAGCAAATCCATTGGTTGATCTGGCATCACCGGCTGATTCCCGGCTCGTAACGAAGGTTGCCGGGGGGCACAACTGCTGGCTCAGTTCCGATGCAGCATGTGGTGCGGTCATCACCGCATTCATCGAGAACTGGGCTGGTAATTCACTTAACAATGCCGGCAAACAGATCCAGCTCAATGCACCGATGATAAAAGATCCAGGGGCAAGCAAAAACTTCCCGGCAGATGAAAATACCTTTTCAGCCCTGATAAATGGTATATCGATTCATAAGCTGCTCACAGACAACTGTGCCGGATGCCACAGCGAAGCATCCGCTACACCCCAGGCACCGTTTTTTGCGAATAGTGATGTGGCTACCGCCTACGAAGCGGCCAAATCGAAAATTGACCTGGACAACCCGGCCAATTCCAGGCTCGTGCTTCGATTGCGCAATGAATTTCATAACTGCTGGACCAGCAGTTGCGGCGATGATGCAAATAGCATGGAATCCGCAATATTCGACTTTGCTGCCCAAATTACCGCCACACAAATTGATCCGCAATTTGTGGTCAGCAAGGCGCTTCAGTTAACCGATGGCATTATCGCAAGTGGTGGCAGCCGCGTGGAAAACAACATCATCGCACTGTACGAATTCAAGACCGGTCAGGGAAACACCGCTTTTGACACCAGTGGGGTAGAACCCGCGATGGACTTAACAATCTCGGGTAACGTAGGCTGGGTTGGTGGCTGGGGCATCGAGATTATTGATGGCAAGGCACAGGCCACGACCACCACCAGCAAAAAACTCCATGACCTGATCAAGTCTACCGGTGAATATACGATAGAGGCCTGGCTGGTACCCGCTAATGTCACGCAGGAAGGGCCTGCCCGCATCATCGGATATTCTGCCGGCACCCAATCCCGTAACTTTACACTGGGGCAAACCCAGTATAACTACAATTTTCTAAACCGTAGCAGCCAGACTGATGCCAATGGTGACCCGGCATTGTCGACAGCCGATGCAGATGAAGATCTGCAGGCGACACAACAGTATGTGGTAGCAACCTTTGATCCGGTTAATGGTCGACGATTATATGTTAACGCACAGTTTACCGATGATGTTGACAGCATTCCCGGCGGCTCGCTGGCGGACTGGGACGACAGTTTCGCCTTCGTGCTCGGTAATGAAGTATCCAATGACCGACTGTGGCAAGGAAAGCTGCGCATGGTGGCCATTCATAACCGTGCGCTAACGCAGGCCCAGATCCAGCAAAACTTCGATGTTGGCGTCGGCGAGAAATTTTTTCTGTTGTTTGGCATTAGTCATCTGGTAAATGTTGCCGACGCATTTATCATGTTTGAAGTCAGCCAATTCGATGATTTCAGCTATTTGTTCGCTGATCCGACCTTTATCAGCCTGGACAACAATGCCCAACCGGACGGCATTAATATTCAGGCGATGCGCATCGGGATTAATGGCAAGGAAGCGGTAGTCGGGCAGGCCTATAAAAATCTGAACACTACTGTCACCAACACCTCGTATTCATCTGAGTCCGGGCAACGGTTATCCGACATTGGCACGATCATCGCACTGGAGAAGGGCGCCACGTCCGATGAATTTTTCCTGACCTTTGAACAACTTGGCAGCCATTCAAATGTTGTGACTGAACCCACGCCACTGCAACCCGCCCCGCCTCCCGATTCCATCGCATCAGACATCGGGCTGCGCACCTTTGAGGAGATCGATGCAACCATGTCAGCGGTCACTGGCGTCAGCCGAACAAGCAGTGGCGTCCGGAATGTATTCAACACCATCAAACAACAATTACCCTCGAATGAAAATATCTCGGGATTTCTTTCATCACACCAAATGGCGATATCGCAACTCGCCATTGAATACTGCAATACGCTTATCGATGACAACACGTTGCGTACCAACCTGTTCCCGACATTTAATTTTAATGCTGACGCGAACACCATTACATCGAGCAATTGGGACAACCTGATTATAACACCACTGGTCAACAACTTTATGGGAGCCAGTCTCGCCAGCCAGCCGACTGCTACCGCGGTAACAGCCGAGATCAGTACATTGTTAACCAGCACCACTGATATTAAGCCGATAGGCGCACCGGATGGTGTGCCGGACGGACTCGCCAGATGCGGTGGCCCTTGTCCGGCAGGACGAGCCGGCACAGTGGTCAAGGCGGCTTGCTCAGCCGTATTAGGCAGTGCAGTGGTATTACTACAATGAGGTTAGCATGAAGAAACAACGATCATTATCACCCGACGCACCACTACGACATCCTGATCATCGCCGACCCATGACAAGGCGCGAGTTTATCTCGCAGGGTTTTATGGCGGGTCTTGGTATGGTCACTGCACCATCGATATTCAGTCTGTTTGCGAATCCCCGCCAGGCCTGGGCGGCGTTGGCTCCCGATCTGGAGGTCTTAAAAGCGGGCTGTGGTATTGCAACGCAAGGCGCAGGGAAAATACCCTTCATCTGCTTTGATCTTGCCGGGGGTGCGAATGTTGCAGGCTCCAATGTACTGGTTGGCAAACAAGGTGGTCAACTCGATTTTCTCACGACTGCGGGATACAGCAAACTTGGCCTGCCCGGTGACATGATTCCACCCCTGCTGAACCCGGCAACCAATACCAATGATTTCATCAGTACCGAGCTTGGGCTCGCCTTCCACTCGGATAGCGCATTCCTGCGCGGCATATTGGATAAGGCGGCATTGCGCAGCGCAAATATCAATGGTGCAGTCATCCCGGCGCGGTCAGACAACGATACTGGCAATAATCCGCATAATCCGATGTATGGCATTGCCCAGGCTGGCGCAGATGGTAGCCTGCTGAGCCTGGTCGGTTCACGCAGTTCTGACTCTGGCGGCAACTCGATGGCCCCGGCGGCAATGATCGATCTGAATAAACGACCCACCAAGGTAGACCGACCCTCTGATGTAACCGGACTGGTTGATACTGGCCAGTTGATTGGCGTGCTTGACCAGACAGACGCAGTAGCCGTGATGGAGTCCATCGAACGTATCAGCGCGTTGAAACTGAACAAGGTTGATACAAAACTAGCGACCGATGCAGTGATCAAGGATCTGATCAAATGTGGATATATCAAGTCCGCTGATATTGCAGACCGGTTCGGTAACCCGTCAACGCTGAATCCAGCCCTTGATCCAGACATTGTGGGACCAGGCGGAATCTTCAGCCAGGCTGAATTTGATGGGGACAGCGAATTCCGCAAGACCGCGTCGGTGATGAAGATGGTCATTAACGGTTTCGCGGGTGCTGGTACGATAACGATGGGTGGTTATGACTATCATACGGGGGATAGGGCCGCCGGTGAGATACGGGATCTGCGGGCTGGCCGCTGCATGGGTGCCTGCCTCGAATATGCCGCCCGTATCGGGGTACCTTTGATGATGTATGTCTTTAGTGATGGCTCGGTATTCAGTAATGGCGCCATTGACAACTCTGTGGATGGGCGTGGCAAGGGCGTTTGGACAGGCGACAACTCATCAACTGCAGGGGCCTTTTTCCTGGTCTACAACCCGGCAGGTCGGCCACAGCTATTCAGCGGCGACAACCTGCCTGTTGAACGCCATCAACAAATTGGCTATTTTCGTGGCGATGCGTCGGTGGAGACGGCGTCCAGCCCCGCTGCCAATAACGTTAACCTGTTGGTTGAAACGGTAATTTTGAATTACATGGCCTTACATGGCGAGCAGGCTAATTTTTCAACTACCTTTATAAACCAGGGCCTCGGAAATGGTACAATGATCGACAGCCTGACAGCCTTTAATCCGATTGTTAGCGGAACAATCTGATGGGTTAGTACGGGCCTATAACAATTAACGATATAACCGGTTGATCCCCGGTACATTATTATTAAAGAATATGTATGTGAAGTTATTGTATAAATGCTTGTTGATAGGCATAGTTATGCTGTGCGCAATTTCTGTCAATGCGCAAACCGCCGATGTTACGCCGCTCCCGGAAAATCTGGATAAGGAAATCCAGTCCTTGAAAAAGGAAATGCTCAATCTCAACCGTGAGCTGTTTATCCTCGAGGAAGAACTGCTTTTTCCCAGTAATACCCAGATTTCGGTTTTCCTTTCAGTGGATTCAGGCACCTTTTTTGAACTTGATGCAATAGAGATCAAGCTCGATGATAAGGTTGTTTCTCACTACCTGTATACGAGACGTGAACTCGACGCACTGCAGCGTGGCGGCGTCCACAGGGTGTATATGGGAAACCTGCCGGCAGGCACGCATGAACTGGTCGCTTTTTTTATCGGTAAAGGATCGAAAAACAGGGATTACAAACGGGGCATCACGCTGAACTTTGAAAAAAAGAATGGTCCAAAATACATCGAACTAAAAATTCGGGATTCCTCCGAAAAGCAACAACCTGAATTTATTGCCGAAGAATGGGAATAACGGGCCAAAAGTCTCCCCTTCACATTGCGCTGGTATGCTGCCTGTCGATGTTAAACGTATTCCCCTCTGATGCGCAGGCGCAATCTCGCAAAAATGCGACCGATTTACTCTATGGCGAGGCATTATATCACTTTTATCAGCAGGATTATTTCAACGCAATTACCCTTCTTGAACGGGCGCGGGCGGAGAGCAAGCCGCGATCAGGGAATGATGCGTCAGAACTTTTGTTGGGGGGGATGTATCTTTCATATGGACTGACCCGCGAGGCACGCCCCATTCTCGAGACACTGGTAAAAAATTCTGTCGACGAGAGTAAACAGCAACGCGTGTGGCATACGCTCGGCAGACTGCTATACCGCGAGGGACGTCTTCATGCTGCTGCGAATGCGCTGGATCAGATTAATACTTCTGAATTAACCGGTGAGCAGTTATCGCTATTCAGCGAAATTCTGATAACGCTACGGAAATATAACCAGGTGATAGGACTACTGGAGGACAGTGACACGAACCACACCTGGACCCCATATATGAAATACAACCAGGCGATTGCGTTACTCCTTAATGAACAGGAAAAAGAAGGGCTTTCGTTATTAAACGAGCTTGGTGAAATAGAATCCGACAATGAAGAGCTGTTAGCCGTTAAAGACAAGGCCAATATCACGCTAGGCTACCATCACCTAAAGCAAGACAATCTCGATCTTGCGACGACCTTTCTCGAGCGCGTCCGATTGAACAGCCCTTTTACAAACAGGGCCTTATCCGGTATTGCGAAAGCGAGGATGTCGACCGGACAACCCGATGCCAGTCTCATATTGTGGCAAACGCTCAGCAGTAAAAACCAGCGAGATCCCCAGGTCCAGGAAGCAAAATTCATTCTGCCATTTGCGATTGAGATGACCGGACAGCTGGATCTTGCGGCACAGTATTTTCAATCCGGCATCGAAGCTTACCAGACAGAAATTAACGAGTTAAAGTCCGTTAAAACAGGCATATTGAAAGAGGGTCTGTTGCGAGATTATCTGGAAGGATTAGCACCGGCAATCCGTACAGACAACGAACGGTTTGCTGAATTATTTGAACAAACGGCATTGATTCAGGCGACAGAACGCCTGAAAGAACTGGTCGCTTTGAGAGATATGCTGGATCGTTCAAAACAGTCCATTGTTGCGTTCAACGACATGCTGACTCATAGACGCACTGCCTACACGCAACGTTTACCATTAATCAACCAGCGACTGGACCAGATAAATCTTGACGAAGCTCAACAGAATCGTGATGAATTTGCAAAACGCCTGAATCTAATTGAAAGTCGTCATGACACCAGGGCTTTGGCTGATAGCGACGAAAGGGATCTATTAAATCGCATCGATAACGCGGAAAATTTCATCTCCAGACATCATTTGGACCAAGCAAAAACCGATCATCAGAAAAAACTTCATATTTATCGAGGTCTTTTGGTCTGGCAACTGGAGCAACGCTACGCCGATCGTTTATGGTCGACAAAAAAACACCTGAAACAGCTTGATCAGCAAATAATCGAAGCGAAACAAAGACGAGACTCCATTGGAACAGCTCAACTGCTGGCCCCTTTGGGCTTTGAAGGCTTTGATGAAAGAATCATCTCACTGAATGATGATATCGAAAGATTATCCAGCGATGCGACGAGACTGCTCCGTATTCAGTATCGGTTCATTCAACATTCAGTACTCGCTAAACTCGATAAAGAACAATCCATACTGGAAGATTACCTGTCACAGTCGCAATTTCATTTTGCACGAGTACTGGATCAGCTAATCAGCAACAATGCAGGTAAGATGCAATGATTATCCGCCTGCTCTGTCTGGTCATAGCAGTTTCCATTATTGGCGGTTGCTCATCGGTCAGTGAAAAAGAATCCACCATCAAGAGCCTGGAGAAAAAATCGTTTGTCTCACAAAAAAGTGAAACGCTGACATACAGCAAGGCATCAACGATTGAAAAATATCAAAGCTACGTCGACAATGCTTCAAAAGATATGCGTCATGCCGAAGCGCTGCGTCGTCTGGCTGATTTACAACTGGAGCTGGGTGAAGAAAGTGGCAATCAGAAAAACATTACCGGTAACGAAGCAAGCTATTACCAGGCAATTAGCTCGTATAACGCGCTGCTCGACGCCTATCCCGAGCAAAAAAATGACCGTATCCTCTACCAGCTGGCTCGGGCATATGTTTCAACAGGCCAGCCAGACAGGGCGATTAACAGCTTAAGTCAGTTGATCTCGACATACCCGGGTTCAACCTACAAAACTGAAGCGATGTTTCGGCGGGCAGAAATCCTGTTCGCTCTAAAAGACTATAAAAAAGCAGAACAGGACTTTCGCGACACGCTTGCCCAGCCCAATGCCGAAAACTTTCTCGACAAGGCCAGATCCAGGGTATGCTGGTCTCTGTTTAAACAGGAGCACTATGAAAATAGCGTTACCTGTTTTATTGATATTCTGGACACAAAACTGGCGTCTCAGCAGCGCTTTACCGTTGACCGACTCGACCAGCTAAACCCCGTAGACAGGAAGTCAGTTGACGAAGCCCTCTATGTCATCAGCCTCAGCTTTTCCTATGCATCCAGGTTCAACATAGAATCATACTTAAAAACACACCGGCCCGTATCCCACGCCAATCTCCTGTATGCCAGCCTGGCTGATCTGTATATGCTGAAGGAACGTTATATCGATGCGGCAGATACCTATAATGCATTTATCAGAAACAACCCGTATCACCTGCAGTCTCCCCGCTATTCAATTCGTGCGATCGATGCACTGCGTCACACCACACAAAATACGCTGGTTTTAAAAAACAAACATGCCTTTGTCAAATCATTCGGGCCTAACAGCACCTTTTGGCAAAAACATTCAATGAAAGAAAATCCGGACATTGAAAAATACTTAAAAGCAACGCTGGTTGAACTCGCGAAACACCATCACTCGCTGGCCCAGCAAGACCACAGCATCATTGAGTTTGAAATGGCCACCAGTATGTATCAACAGTTTCTGACATTTTTTGGTCAAGATCAGAATGCAGCCGGCATAAACTTTCTTTATGCAGAATTGCTGTATGAATTTAACGATTTCGCTGAAGCAGCAAGGCAATACGAAAAGACTGCCTATCAATACCCGGCTCATGATCAGGGAGCCGAAGCAGGATATGCAGCCTTGCTGGCTTTTGAAAAATATCAATCACAGCTTGATGCCTCAAAAAAACCTGCGGCGCAACGGCTCGCCTTACAAAGCGCACTAAAGTTCACAGAACACTACCCCGATCACCCGAATACACTTAAGGTTACCGCCAGAGCCGCAGCGTCCTATTTCAGGATGAAGCAATACGGGCCAACCATTCAACTGGCAAACAAATTATTGCAGTCAAAAAACAGGATTTCTGATCAGATGCAATTTTCTGCATGGCTGATGATTGGACATGCCAGCTTTGAGGAAAATGATTTTAAAAAAGCTGAATTCGCGTATTCACAGGCGCTGGATCTTGCTCCGAAAAATAACTCCAGACGAAAAGAAATTGTTGAAAATCTGGCTACCGCGATATACAAGCAGGGTGAAGCACTTAGAGATGCTGGTGAGCTAAATTCTGCAGCTGAAATGTTCTTAAAGGTTGGAGACCGGATTCCCGATTCGATTATCTATGCGAACGCGGAATACAGTGCTGCAAAGATTAAAATTGCGCAAAAGCTGTGGCCACAGGCCATTTCTATTCTAGATCAATTTACCCACCGCTTTCCTGACCACGCCCTCTCTGATGAGGTTTACGCGAATCTGGTTGTAGCCTATGAAAAGTCCGGGCAACCTATCAAAGAGGCCAATATGCTGGAACAAATATCACGGCTGTCAAAAGATATTGCAATAAGAAAAGAAGCGCTGTGGCGTGCTGCTGAGATTTATCGAGACCAGGGACTGGAAACAAGCGCCGTCACTCACTATAAACGCTTCATCGACACATTCCCGAAAGATGCTGATAATGCCATGGAGGCCCGCCAATATCTTGCTGATTTAAACAGACAATTGGGCCATCGATCAAGCTACTACCACTGGTTAAGGGAGATTGTAAAGGCAGATCATGACCTGGCCAGTCAACGTAGCGAAAGAAGCCGCTACCTTGCTGCAAAGGCGTCAGTCATACTGGCCGATTCTGCGCTCGATGCCTATCAAAGCATTAATTTGAAGGTACCGCTTGAAAAATCCCTCCGCGTCAAAAAGAAGCACATGAAAAAAGCGCTGGATCAGTTTAATAAAATTCTGGGCTACCAGGTAGGCTCCGTCACGACTGAAGCGACATATCGAATCGCCGAAATCTATAATAATTTTGGCCAATCCCTGATGTCATCTGAACGCCCCCAAAACCTGACTGACGATGAGCTGGAAGAATACAATTTGTTGCTGGAAGAGCAGGCTTTTCCATTTGAAGAACAGGCAATAAAAGCACATGAGTCCAATATTACCCATGTACAAAATAATTATTATGACGAGTGGATCAGGCAGAGTTACGAACAACTCTCTGAGCTACACCCTGCTCGTTACAAGCGGATGGAGAAGCATAGTGAGATTTTTGATGACCTGTATTAACAAAAGATTCATCAGCTTAATTGCGTGCTGTCTGATTTTCCCCGGATTAAGTAACGAGGTCTATGCGGTAGATAAACTCGAGCTTGATGAATCCAGGATTAGCGGTAACAGGGAGGATCCCGTCGGTCTGTATATTTTATCCTGGAAAAACAGCGAACCCGGCAAGATCGTGGATAGTCCGATAAAATTCAGTTTTGATGAACACCTTCGACCACTCAACCGCTACGAGTTACTGAGACAAATAGAGACCCACCGGTCAAAGACCGGGAGTAAACCGGACTAACCAGCCAAGCTGTCATCCGCCACATGATAGTGTGGATCTTCTTTAATATTGACCTCGACCAGATCACCCGCGTTGTGCAGCAGCTGCTTGCATTCAAGGCTTAGATGCTTCAGGTGAAGCTGTTTTCCTTCGCGCGAATATCGCTCTGCTAGCGTATCGATCGCCTCAATCGCTGAATGATCGGCAACACGTGAATGGGCGAAATCTATCGTGACATCGTCTGGATCAGTTTTCGGATCAAAGATATCGCTAAACCGGTGCACCGATGCAAAGAACAATGGTCCGTGCAGATCGTAGGTCTTGTTACCAAAATCATCGATATGTATATCAGCATAAATATGCCGGGCCTGTTTCCAGGCGAACACGAGGGCTGACGCAATAACGCCAATACAAACAGCGATTGCCAGGTCGGTAAATACCGTCACGACGGTAACGAGAATGCCAACAAACGCATCCTCCTTGGGTATGCGCTTCAACATCTGAAAACTACCCCATTCAAAAGTTCCGAGCACCACCATAAACATGATACCGACCAGCGCAGCAATGGGAATCATCTCGATCAACGGGGACGCAAACATAATGAAACAAAGCAGGAACAGGGCTGCTGAAATGCCGGAAAGGTTCCTTAGTCCACCTGAGGATATATTAATCATACTCTGACCAATCATTGCGCAACCACCCATACCACTGAAAAAACCGGTCATCACATTTGATACGCCCTGACCTAAACAAACCCGGTTTCCCTGACCACGCGTATCTGTCATTTCATCAACAACCGTCATTGTTAGCAGTGACTCTATCAATCCGATGGCTGCGAGAATCACGGCGTACGGAAAAATAATCTGAAGGGTATCAAGATTAAACGGAACTGAAGGTATATGAAATGGAGGAAAGCCACCTTTAATCGATGCAATATCACCAACCGACTTGGTATCAAGGCCAACGATAACCACCAGCAGGGTTACAACGACAATAGCAACCAGTCCAGCGGGGATGGTGCGCGTGAACCTGGGTAAAATATACATAATCAGCATCGTCAACCCTACCAGGCCCAGCATAAGAAACATTGCACTACCCGAAAGCCACTGCCCGTCCGACCCTGCAATCTGAAAATGCTGAAGCTGCGCGAGAAAAATCACGATTGCAAGACCATTAACAAACCCCAGCATCACCGGGTACGGCACCATACGGATAAACTTGCCAAGCTTTAGAAGACCAAATGCGATCTGAAAGAACCCCATCAATACCACTGTCGCAAACAGATACTCAACCCCATGGTCCGCAACAAGCGCAACCATCACGACCGCCAATGCCCCGGTTGCTCCTGAAATCATACCAGGCCGGCCACCAATCAGAGATGTGATCAAACCTACCATGAATGCCGCATAAAGACCGGTCAGTGGATTCACGCCGGCAACAAATGCAAATGCGACGGCTTCCGGCACCAGCGCCAACGCGACGGTTAGTCCGGACAGGATGTCGTCCTTGGACCGTGCAGCGTGTTTGTAATAGAGACTAAACATAGTATTCCTTAAGCAAATCCAGTTGTTTACCCATTTTATTGATTTTGATCAGCTAGCAATCCGACAGGCATAGATAATTTATCCAGAACCTAGCCTGAGAAGCACAGAAACAGGGAATCCAAAAACGATGAGCCTTCCTAATAAAGATATAGTAGTTTTATCACGGCTTGGCAGTTTCAACACTCAATCAACCGGCAGCCATGATATAATAGGAATCCTGCAACAACAACACAACGTCAGCCGTAGAGAGACTCAAAACACATCAATCTTATGTCGTGCAAATCATGAAAACCAATTCGATCAGGATGACTACCGCTCACCATCCCCAGGAACATTTAATTAATCAGCAGTAACCCGCCTTCATTCAATTCCTTCTTTACAGTCTGGCCCCTAAAACTCACAGATTAAGAATAAACGTCCCGGACTGATCGTCAATCCGGTTGAAAATCTGTGAATGTTGTGGTACGTTGCTATTGTGTTAAAAGCCTAATTTAGGAAAAGCACCAAAAAGAACCAATAACTTTTTGAAAAATAACAATAAAATACAATTTAATCTATTTATTTAATGAGAGGGGGCAGAAGTATGGACACTTCGTACCGTACTAGATGCATTCATCCCACAAAGATCGCCTAAAGTCTGATTCACCGCTTTTTCGATACACTAAACTAGCCGCCTGCAAAAGAACAGGTTCGGTTACGCTCGCATCGAATACAGAAAACTCTTTACTATTGGCCTCACTGCCGAACGGATTGGCTCGACCAATCGTTAACCAGCACTCTCACCCGTCGAAAGATTTTTTTGATTTTCAACTCATAGGTTATTCATCATGACACCATCAGCACCACTTAAAACCACGACTCACCTGGCAAAAACAATCCTGCTTGTCAGTCTGTTAGCTGTTGCCAACAGCGCGTTTGCTCTGGTATCCCTTAAAAACCTGAACGTCGAACTGCCGCCGAATCTGAGTAGTTACGTTATCAATCCGACAGCGGCCAAACAGCTGGGTAAGGCCCTATTCTGGGATATGCAGGTGGGTAGTGACGGCGTTCAGGCCTGTGCAAGCTGCCACCATCATGCCGGCGCTGATAGTCGCGTTATTAATACCTTAAACCCTGGCCAGGCGGGTGGCGACAACACCTTTGGCAATAATAACCTTGGACTTCCGCAGTTAGCACCGGGCACGATGGCCCCTAACAAAACGCTGACACCCGTTGACTTCCCGTTTCACCGCCTGGGTAATCAGGACTTTTCCGGTGAGAAGGGACACAACGAAGCCAATGTCGTCAGTGATACGAATGATGTCGTCGGCTCAATGGGCATGCTGCCGACACAGTTTGTTGACATTATTCCCGGTAGCCCGGTTGATAATGGTACCCAGGTAACCAATGCAACCTTCATGGCTAACGGAACACAGTATCGCCAGGTTACTGGGCGAAACACCCCGTCCGTTGTCAATGCCGTTCTGAACTTCACCAATTTCTGGGATGGGCGGGCAAACAATATTTTTAATGGCAATAATCCATTCGGACCGGCAGACCCAAGGGCTCACCTGTTATCAAACAGCACTGGTTCACTGGTACCCGAAGAGGTACGTATGCGCCAGGCATCCCCGGCATCTCAAGCTGTGGGGCCACCGTTAAGTGATGTCGAAATGTCCTATGCCGGCAGAACCTGGCCCAAAATTGGTAAAAAGATGTTGAGCCTGAAGCCGTTGGGTCAGCAGGCGGTGTCAGGTTCAGACAGTCTGCTAGGAGGTATCGCCGACACTGGAGCCGGTACCGGTCTGACCGTCACCTACGAGCAATTAATTCAGGCTGCATTTGCACCAAGGTACTGGAACAATACATCACAGAAGATTACCTATGATGCATCCGGCAACCCGGTTTTCCAGGCTGGCACACCACTGAATACCGATGAATATACTCAAATGGAGGCAAACTTCTCTTTCTTTTTTGGTGTAGCGGTACAAATGTATGAATCCACATTAATCGCCGACGATTCAGCGTTTGACAAGTTTCTCGAAGGCAATGGGCCGCAGTCTGTGCAAGAAGCAAGGGGCCAGACTATCTTTCAAGGTGTAGGAGGGTGTCTCGCTTGTCACGGAGGAACTGCTGCAACAATTGATCACGAAATATTGGCTATACAAGGCGTTGACCCGATAACGGGCACTCCGATACCACTTGATCAAAACCCGCTGGTCGCCAACGAGTTAATGCAGGTCGCGGGTGTCGGCGCACTTTAT
Organism: Gammaproteobacteria bacterium; assembly: GCA_046754065.1. Lineage (GTDB taxonomy): Bacteria > Pseudomonadota > Gammaproteobacteria > SZUA-140 > SZUA-140 > JBHHVB01. Next base: position 29,910 of record JBHHVB010000012.1, on the reverse strand, counting down.
GATAACGGTTTCCATAACACCGGCGTACGCCCGGGTGGAAACACAATCCCGGGTACGGTGGGTTACCTCGCGGTTAACGAAGATGTCGGTCGTGGCGGCATGACAGGTCTCGGCGGAACATTCACTGATATCCCATTGTCATTTAGCATCCTCGGTCTGCTTGAAGGTGGTTTTCCGGTTCCCCAGATGCCCACGCTAACAGGATTACCCGCGCATATGGCAGGCTGGGTACCACCATTGCCCCCAGCGATTGATCCTAACGTCGACACGCAACCACCCGGCCGGGTCAGCAATTTTGGCGCGTTCAAGACACCTGGGTTACGCAACATCGAACTGACCGGGCCTTATATGCATAATGGTGGACTGTCAACGCTGCGACAGACAGTGGATTTTTACGTCCGCGGGGGAGACTTCTTCCACACCAACCTGCAGAATTTTGATCCGGGCGTGCAACCATTGCCGGACCTCCGCGATACAGCACCGCTCGGCACACGGAAAAAAGACGATCTGGTCGCCTTCATGAGGTCACTGACCGATCATAGAACCAAGGAAGAATCTGCGCCGTTTGATCACCCGGAATTGTTTGTAGCTGTTAAAGGTGATGCGCCAGTCTCTCCCGGTCATCGCGCCGGCCTTTTGGCAGACACCACCAATTTCAAACGTATTCCAGCGGTAGGCGCTGCAGGACGAACCGTGATATTTGGTTTACCAAACGTCGGTACATTTCTGGATCTCGATCCATTCGATCAGGCCGTCATCACCGACACCGACAAGGATGGTGTTGCCGACGTTGCAGGCACAGGCTACCCGGCTGACAACTGCCCGGTTAATGCCAACCCCGGACAACAAGATGGCGATGCTGACACGATTGGTAATGCCTGCGATGTCTGCTCGGTCGTTGCAAATACAGACCAGCGTGATACCAATGGCGATGGTTACGGAAACATCTGTGATGCAGACCTCGATGACGATGGCTCGATTACGCTGTCCGACTTCTACGCATTTAGCAACGAGTTTAATAAGGCAGCTCCAGGCACCGGCACCATGACCGACCATGCCGACTTTAATGGGGATAACAAGGTAACACTCGCCGACTTTTTTGTCTTGAGCAACTCGTTTGGCGGTGAACCGGGACCATCAGGCCTACATCCAGTGCCTTGATGCCAGGCAAGTAGCTAGTTAAGGACCCGACCAGTGATGTAAAGCCGGTCGGGTCCTCATTATAAAAAGACCTCTCAGGGTTATAACACTATCCATGATAGCTACCCAAACACAAGAAGAAGGATACACCATGACTCGCAAACTTGGATCTGGCGCAGCTATAGCGACCTGTTTAATGGCCAGTCTGGGTATCGCCAACGCGGCCTGTACTGGTGACGGCGCCACGGCGATGACCATCGGGCCTCATAATCCACAAACGACATTCCCCCTTTGGGTGCAAGACTCGCAAGGACAGGGATTGGAAATTTGTCCCGGCACCGATCAGCTCAACTGTATCTCGGTACCTCCCTTCCTTGATGATCCTTTTTCAGTACAAATTGGCTCCGGCGACGAAGGCTTCTGGGCCTCTGCTGATGCATTACTAAGCATACCGAGCTTTACTGCCGGTGGCGGTGGCGGCGGCGGTGGCGGCGGCGGTGGCGGTGGCGGCGGCGGCCGAGCGGTATTAGTCTCAGCAGTAGAGGCTGCTTTTCTTCCCGCTTTTGCCACGGGTAACCAGGTGGCGTTTACCCGCTTTCGCTTACGAGTGGATATACCCTTTGCCGGTAGTTACCTGGTGACGCACCCCTGGGGACAGATACAATACGATATTACAACCCCGGGCACCAACGCGATCAACGATTCGTTTGACATTGAATTTTTTGCAAACCAGTCGGATTATAAAGGTCGAATAGGACCGATTCTGACCTGGGACACCTATCCCACGGATCCATTACTCGACCAGTACGGACCACCTTTTCAGTTCGCTCCACCCTATGGCACCGGCGCACCCGACGGTGTTGCCGATTACATCGGCACAATCAACTACATTAACCCGGTGACCGGCGGACCGGATCATGCCGTCAAGGGCAGTCCGTGCGGCACCAACTATTTTCGCATCGAGGCATTTGTCGACCCTGGTTTAACCATTCCGCTTAATACCTTTGATCCCGATGACTCGGATGGCAATGGCGCATTGAACAGCGTCGAAACGAACCTGTTTACCGTCACTGGCAAAGTTTACAATGGCGCGCAATTGCCCGTTCCATTTACCATAGACCAGGCAACCTACAGCCGTGACCTGGCTGGACGCGTCAATGTATTTGCCAGCGCACCGACTACAGCCGTGCTTAGCTTTAACGGTGGTGCAAACATTCCACCGGGAAATCAGCCAATGGCTACAGACGGTACTGGCCGTTTTTATGGGTCTGTTGGATTACAACCTGATATGACTACTGTACCCTCCCTGGTACAGGTCTCCGCAGAGAACACGGCCGTTGACCCGGACAACGTGTTGACGGCAATTGATGTACCGTTAACCGATCTGGTTTCAATTACACGTGCGGAATATAACTACACTACAGGGGACCTCACCATTGAGGCACATTCCAGTGACCAGTTAACACCACCCACGCTGACCGCCCTGGGACAGACCCTGTCGGGAGGCACCCTGATCACTAACCTGGCTGTTGCGCCACCGGAAATCGTTGTCAATTCGTCTGCAGGCGGTTCGGCAACGGTTCCCGTCACCATCATTCACGCACCGTGATCGTAACTGGAGGCACAACCATGTATAAATCAATGATCTCATCTCTGGTTACAATATTGTTAACACTGTCATTCGGTACATTTGCCAACGCCGCTTGTACTGTTGCCGGAAATACAGCAACGCCTTTTCAGGCGGGCCCGCCCAATCCTGCCAATGGTTTCTCCGAGTATCTGACGGATAGCAACGGATTGTCACTCGAGCTATGCCTGGATGGAACAGGATTCTGTTTTTTTGATCCGGTGGACCCCTCATCGGTTTTTTCCCAGCAAATTGGTTTTGGATTCGAAGGCTTCTGGTGGCTGGCGCAACCGGATACCAAAAATTTTCCGCCTAATGTTAAAGCCACGCTGACCTTGGGTGCAGAAGCCGCATTTCTCGGTGAAATCGTCGATGGCGGACAATTTCCTTTCACTCGCCTGCGTATCCGTCTTGATGTTCCGGTTGCCGGTACCTATGTCGTCACCGAACCGTATGGTGAACATGTATACACGATCACGGCCCTGGTCGCAGGCGATGAGGTGTTTGACAGTTTCGATGTTCAATTCAACCCGGGCAGCATCGATAACACGACAGGTGTTGTCACCGATGCAACGACTTCAACAAACTGTGTTGCGCCCTGGCTAACCTGGGATACATTCCCGACAGACCCGATTCTGGATACCGTTGGTGGTGACGGCATTCCCGAGTACATCGGTGATGGCGGTACACCACACCTGATAACCGGCAGCCCAACCGGCAATAACCTGTTTCGAATCGAGGCATTTCTCGATCCGGGTAAAAACATTCCGTTAAACACCTTTGACCCGACAGATGCCGACGGTAATGGAAAGCAAAATAGCCTGGAGACTAACCTGTTTAAGGTCAACGGTAAGATCTATGATGGCCGTCTGGGCACTCATCTAGTGGCTAATCGCGCAACCTATTCACGCAATGCATCCGGCACAATCAGACAGGTCGATGCCTTTGCCAGTGGCGCCAGTACTGCATTGGTCAATCTTAGTGGTGGTCCAAACGTATTCGGACCCAACCCTCTCAACTCAGACGTAAACCAGTTTTTTATCAGTCATCTGTTAACACCCAATGCGTCCGTACTACCTGCTACTGTATCCATCGATGCGACCGATGGTGGAGCGGCCGTTCCCACTGACCCGACGCAGCTGCTGCGCCCGCTGGTTGATCTGGTAACGATTACAAGGGCAGAATTTGATGTTGGCGTAGTGCCACCTAAATTGACGGTAGAGGCTCAGTCGAGTGACACCCTGTTTCCACCGCAGTTAACCCTGGCGTTAAACAATACACCACTCGTTAGCGGGATAGTCGAAATTACAACGGCTGCCAACGGCAACCCGCTATCACCGCCTGGTCGTGTTGAGGTCGTCTCTTCTGCGGGTGGTTCTGATACCAGACTGGTGGAGGTCGTTAACTCGGACCTGGACAACGACGGCGTTCCGAATTCAATAGACAACTGCATACTGATTGCCAATGCAAATCAACGCGATACTAACAGCGACGGATACGGCAATATCTGCGACCCGGATCTTAATGATGATTTGTCGATCAGCCTTGCAGATTTTTTTGCGCTCAGTAACGTTTTTGGGCAGACGCCACCGGGAACCGGCACGATGACTGACCATGCAGATTTCAATGGGGATGGTGGCGTATCCCTGGCCGACTTTTTTATTCTGAGCAATTTTTTTGGGAAAACACCCGGTCCATCCGGATTTTACCCCTAATCCAATACCTGACCAGAGCATAGAAGCAACTGCTAATAAATGACAAATTGAGGGGTCAAAGTCGGAATAATTTACGAAGTTTGACAAATTCACTGCTGAAGAAAGATGGGATTTTGGATTAACAACATGATAAATCGATTAAATAAGCTTTTGCTTATATGCTGAAGGGATGGACGGACATTAAAAAATGTCGAGGCTTTTAACATATATTTAATGCTATTTATGCCATATCAAAACATTCAGCAAGGGACTTATTTTATTGAATAAAATTGCAATTCCTGAGGGAATTAGGTAGAATTAACAGACGGTGGTGAGAATGGGGATGCTCGCCAATTAGAGCAAGGATAGCTCAACACGAACGCGTGGAAACGCATGTACGAAGGCTATCCAAAAAATGAACGCTAGAATAATAACAATAAAAATGTTCGTTGTCGCTCTATCATTCTTCCTTGTCGCATTGTCGGCGCAGGCATCTGTTGTTTCTGTTAGCCCTTCAAGCCAGCTAACCTCACCCGGCAGTAAAATTATCGTATCCGTTCAGGCAGATTTCAGCGACGTTGCTGGTGGTGCATCAGGCGGTGGGTTTCAACTGCGCTGGGACCCCATGATGCTGGCACTAAATGAGACAAACAGTAGCGCTACGTCAGATGTCAGCAGCGGTTTCGCTTATAAAAATATAGATCAGGGCGCGGGAACGCTTGACTTCGCCTATAGCCTCTGCCCAATGGGAACGGACAACTGTTCTGGCCTGACTAACTTCTCACTTTACCAGCTTGAGTTTGATGTCAATGCATCGGGCGCTGGCAGTCAAACTGCTCTGAACCTGGGCGTCAGTACAATCGGGGATGTCTGGATTAGTGGGGATGGTACCTCGCAGCTTCCACAACCCACTTATCAACTGGCATCTGTCACGCTGGATAATGGAATACAGCCTGACAATACGACAACGCCGGCAGACCAGTCATCTGATGACAATACGGCTGACAATTCTGTGATTGTGGCTGATGCAACCAGTAATAACAATTCGACAAGTAACAATACTAACGCTGATCCAGTGACGAGTAGCAGCGCACAATCTTTAAATGGTGAAACATCTCAAGGTGGTGGAGCAGCGCTCTCACCGTGGCTGGTTCTCTTTATACTGTTATTTTTTATGTATCAACGTTCGCCAACGTCAAAGAGACAACCAGCGGCGTTTTAATAATTTAATTTTGTTGTAACCGGACCTTCGTTAATCGTTAGGAAGGTCGGTCAGTCTGTTAAAGACCAATAACAATAATCGAAGGATCGCTTAAGTTGAGAACAGGGATAGCTCACAACGGCGGCTTGCATGATGCGAGCCGCATTAAAAAGTACTTGGAAATTAAAAAAACAATTAATGATCTGCGGGAGGATCGTTGTGAAAAATCTCTTGAACTCAGTTAAATTTTTGTTTGGAGGAGTATGCCTGTGTTGCGCCGCTGGTGTGAATGCGTCCATTATCTCCGTGAATCCGTCAAACCCATATGTGACGCTGGACACGTTAAATCCGACAACCCAGTTTACCGCAACTGTACAGGCCGATTTTAGTGATGTAACCGACAAGACTGTTGTTGGTGGATCATTTGTATTGTCCTGGGATCCAAATCTTTTGACTCTCGTCGATACGAGCAGTAGCAGTTCAAACTATGTTACGTCGCATGGGCCAAACTTTATCCCCACCGACGCTATCAATGCCACCGCCGGTACGCTGACCTATACATTTACGATGTGTGTATTTTCACCCGTACCTTGTGATAACGGTGGTGCGAACCCGATGTCAAACATCTTTAGTGTCTATGACCTGACATTCAGTGTCGCTTCGAATACAACGGCATTGGACACCTGGCTGGACTTGAGTTCCAGTGGTGAGTCATGGTTTGGCAACAATGGAAGCATTGCATCCGAGCTGACTGACCCGCACTATAATTCCAGAGCGTCAGCGACACCAGACAATGCTATTGTTGAATTTGGTTCCCCAGCGCCTGTACCCGTTCCGCCTGCGGTATTGCTGTTCGGTAGTGGCCTGGTAGGATTAACCTGCATCGCCCGGAGAAAGCGGACAAACACGGCTAACCAGGAAGAGGTTGCTTAACGACAAGGTCGATTCGGCAGAATCAAAATGGGGCTTGTTGATTTCTGAGTTCTATCAACCATGCGGCTCATTCCCAGCCGACATCAGCAGGAAGCTTGATGTCGGTGAGTCGACTCTCGGCATCATTTCCTCCTGAATAATTCTACCCGCTAATCAAATCCAATCTCACCCGAGACACTTGTCTCGATAAAGCTCGTTTAAAGCGGGCTGTAACGATAGCGATTACGCACCACGATCAATACCGAAGATTACAGATCTAAACTCAACCGCTTTGCGCTGCTTTCATCTTTAAACGGAGAAACCGTTCGCGCCTATTGAGAGTGGTTACGCAGGGGCAAGATATACCGAGCAACGGAATCATAATTCTGGCCACATTAATAAATCTAGTTCTGTGCGAGATAGAAATCAACAGGCTCTCATTCACGGAATGGTACTTGAATTTATTCCAGCTTTTTCAGATCACTCGCAAGCGGAAGTATTAACCCGAATATTTCACCAAGGATCCAGGATGATGCCTAAGGCCAGACAATTTAGACGCCGCATTGGAACAAAATCCATAGATAATTCTATGGGTTGCGTGACAAATTGGTATGGAACGAATTTGAACATCATGGATGATATCCATGATGGCCTCGTAGCGGTGAGGCGCATGGAGGCGCCGAATAGAAGCCAGTATTAATTGTCTGGCGTTTGGCACGACCGCATGGATGCAGCAGTTAGCGTAAAGTCTGGAACATTGACCGAGGGCCGGGACAGGCATCATCTCCGGGTACCGTTTGTACTGTTTGGTCAATGCGTTTTTTCTCAAATTAGTCATCAGCTGACCGATAACGCTTCGGTCAACGAGATAAAAACCCAGGCTGTAAGCGATTTGAATCCTTGAATACAAATAAATAAACTAATGGGTTCTATTTCCTGGAACTCCTGTACGGTTCTAATTCAATCAATCCATTACTGGGCAATGTATAACTATATCGTATTGTGCGACTAACAACCTGCTATTCCGTAACATTCCTTTAGAACGATAAGACAGAAGGTTATCTTAGTGAATGACCGATATCGAATATCTCAATCAATTCAAACAAAATGAAAAATCAATGTGAAGTTTCAAGTATCATCTTCAGTTGTTATTAACTGATCATCGGGCAGTTAAAACATTCCTTAGACTCCAGAGGTTGACCGCCTTAGAAGACGATCAAGAGATTTCAAACATCAGCGTTTCAGAAAGACATACGGTTTTAATAACGTCGTTCAACGACTTTGAACCACTTTCCTGTTTACCCTAATTTTTTATTTGTTGTCTATTTGAGGCAAATTGTACCATGGGCACATATCCCGATGAGGCATAGCCGATCAGTCACCGGATGATTCATTGATCTTGTTTACAAATGAATACTGTAAAACAGCTAGTGCTGGTGTTTGTGGTGATGATGCCCTGTTTTTTCAGGGTGAGGAGGCGTATCAGATGGGCCTTTGGATACACGGGCAGACTCATATTCAATATGATCGATAATATCCTGGACATCCTGATCACGTAATTTCAGATTCGGCATTGGTATCTGCTTATATTGTTCGTACAGCGTTACGGCCAAAGGATCTTTTTCCCTGAGCATCACATCGGGCTCTTTTATCCAGCGGTGTAACCACTTGGGGTCCCTGTTTTTCGTCACGCCAAGCAGATCCGGCCCCATGATTTCACCTTCACCAATCGAATGGCAAATGGCGCAACGCGTAAGAAAAAGATCAGACCCTTTAGTGGCTTCCGGTATCCCCTGTGCTGTCGAATAGTTCTTCTGCATCGCAGCTGGAAGCAACGGAAAAACCTGTAATCGATTCAGAAGTACTGCAACCAACGATTCAGGCACATCGTACGGCGTGCGCCTAACCCACTTGCCCAGTTTTTCATTCCCAAGGATAAAGCTGATGGTATGATCACTCGCATCATCTTCGCCTTCAGTATACATACCCAATCTCTTACGTAATAGATCGATGTCGGCCTTTTTACCGGTTAAAAACTCCCAGCCGGGGCCTACATCAAACTTTTCCATATACGCCTTCAGAACCTCTGGTGTATCAACCTCCGGATCAACAGTGATGGAATACATGAAAACGTTTTTACCGAGAAAATCGCCGAGCATTTCCTGAACCCTGCGCAGCTTCGCAGTCTCCAGCGGGCAGGAGTCTTCGCAACTGGTAAACATAAAATTGATCGCGACAACCTTGCCCTTGATGACATCATCATAAAAATGTCTCGGTTCTCCATCCTGATTGATCAGAGTCGGATTGGTATAGCGTTTAACTGAAGACCATGCCTGGACAGAAATTGAAGACAATATCAGTAACACGGCTAGAATAGCGATGAATCTATTTATAATGGAACTGTCTATCTGAATTTTGTGGTCGATTTGCATTACATTAGGTAGATCATTTAGATTGAACCCAGAGATACCAAACCAGGCATCTCTGGATTTCTTTATCGACTATTTACACAAAAACTTGAACATATCAGGGAAGTGGATCGGGTGGCGCTAATGGAATACCGGCACGCTTGCCAAACTGGTTACTTAACGCGAAAAAGTCGGTTAGTGTAACTTGCAGATCTTCTGAGATATCCGCCCGCCACGGACCCGGAGATCCAAAATGATTGCTCAAATTATAGAAATCAACCAGCGTCACCTGCCCATCCCAATTAATATCAGCTGACAACTGAAAGGGTGTCGTCGAAGGGGCACCAAGATTCGGATCAGGTGCTGCTGCCTTTGCCAAGACATCACCGCTTTTCACAGTAGGAAGCGAGCTCGTCGCGACATAGGTTACCCCATTCCAGGTCGGCATAGGCGTTGGGATACGGGTAGCCTGTCCCGGATTTTCGGCGTCCCAGCGCAGCAACATTGCCGTATCCTCATGTTGCGTATTGTGGCAGTGCTCAACGAAGGTGCCGAGAAACTCCCTGAAGCGGATAGCGATATCGATACCCAGGCTACTGTCTGGTAACCCTAGCCCCCCATCAGTCAACGGTTTACCCATGCTCGAGAGACGATACAGATCCTTACGTGCTCCCTGTTCCCACAGTGGAGGCAAGTGTGCATTATAGACATTCCCTGCCGCATCAAAGTCGTAGCGCCTCAGTAACTGGCCTTCTTCAAAGTGAACGTGGACCGGATGCCCCCAACCACCGCCGGATGTGATATGCCAGATCTCAACCTCGCCGATCTCCGGCGCAGCGGAAACACGGGCGACATCTGCGGTCAGTGTGCCACCAACGCCGTCGGTTTTAATACCCCATGGTTTGGCATCCGTACCACCGCCACCGCCAGCCCTGCCCATGTGAAAACTGCGATGCTTGGCATTCGCCAGCTCCGCATCGGTAAACTTGACCTTCGGAATCATTGTTAATTTACCGACCTCATAATCTGCCGGGTTCATGCTGTTATCCGTACCACTATAAGGTTGCACCCGCAGCTCCAGAAATTTACCAACCGCCGGATCGGCATCCCAGGTGTTATCCTTATTTAATCCAGGACTATACAATCCGCTTAAGATGTTGGCCAAGGGTATAATCCCCTTCGGGCCGTCACCCTTATCATGTTGCAGCGTATTGACCATAAAGATTTTCGTACCCACCGGCATATCCTTGAAATCGATGATGATGTCATAGCGTTCGGCAATCGCCTGGACCGGCAGATCCTTTGATTGTGTGTTCGGGAATGGTACCGCATGCTCCATGATATTTCCGTCATTCGCAATCATATGAAAAGGCAGGCGACTGTATGACAAGCCTGAACCGGCAGGGCCGGGCAGATCACCGGGCGCATCACCGTTTGCGGCGTTATGTTCACGCACAATGGCAATCTTGAAAAAACGCGATACGGCGCCATTCAGGATACGGAAACGATATTTGCGGGCACGCACATCAAAATACGGCTTGTACAACCAGTTTACCGTCATCACATCACCGAGAAATCCATCAAGAAAACCGGTCAAGCTGCCAAGCGGATCCATCGGACTGTAGGCCAGTTGTCCAGCAGTATCCCATGCCTTATCCGCCACGAGCAACTGGACATCGTAGTCGCGATTACCCCACTCCAGTGCAGTGCCGCTGGGAAAGCATAAGTTAATGTTGTTACCAGGATCCGCATAGTTGCAGCGAAAACTCTCATGACCTCGATCAATGCCGCTGTAGTAATTCATCATCGCGGCATTACCCTTATAAACGTTTTGCGCAGTACGATCGATCATATGGTCGTGAAACCAGTGGGTACTCATGATTTCATGGAAATCACCGGGAATATTAACGGTATGGGTGACCGGGTCACAGGTCTTGTTAACCGGTGTGCCACCGATTGGATCAGAGATCTTTAACACCTCTCCGGGCGAGCATGGCGTCGATGCACGAGGATCCGATGCATCCGTATTGACGGAGTCGTGACCCGCCAGCGCCATCGGCCATCGGTAATCATAAAACTCACCGGGGAAAAAGTATGCGCCGGCAAAACCGTCGACTTCGCCCGGGTTATGGCCATTATGCTCATGTGTCGTGATGGTATGCTCACCAAAACCAAAGTTGGCCGTCACATCAATGGGCAATACGTTGTAATGCCGGAACAAAATCGGTTGACCATAACGGGCCCTCAATAGTTTGGGTGGTAACGTACCATCACCAAAGGTCCATAGAGCCTGAGAATCCTGGATAGGCATGTTCGGATGAAAACGTATATCGATACCATTGGTTGTACCATCTGAGCCGGATGATGCGCCCGTGACATTGTGATACAAGCCAGTCTGGTTTTCCTGGCCGGTAACCACTGGACCAAATTCTCCAACACTATAGCTATGGCTCTGTTCAGCATCCAGAATACCCTTGTTCGCTCTCGCGCCACCCTGAGCTGTTTGGAAATAAACCTGGGGTGGGAACTCCGTCCAGCGTTGGTGGGCAAAAGCGGAACCGTGAGGACGACCTTCCATTACACCATAAAATGTCGTTGTTGCCGGTAAACCCAGACAACCATGAATTGTAGCCGCCCAAGGATTAGTGGCAGACGGGTTAACAAAATTACCTGAAAAGGGAGGATCTTCATAGCGAGCATTAGCCTGTATTGTTGGATCCGGCCACAACGGGTCATCCAGAAACGTATCCATTGCGGTAAGATTCGGTCGGCCGATACAAGCGCTTGAACCGGATGGCACCGGTAAGGTTTTCGGTGTTGTGGAACCCGGTGACGGCATCGGACGAACCGCAAACTCCTCGAAGCGCAACATTTGCTGATCAAACGCTGGCGCACCAAATAACGGGCTTGCTCGACCTAAATCAGTCGGGATATTTACGGATTTGGCCATTGCCAGCGAAGAGCTGACACAAAGCACTAGTAATGCAGTTGATTTGATCAAACGGTTATCTAATACGACAGGGTTTAACATACTCATTCAGTAGTGCCTCTTCATGCAACTAAAATTTTTTGGAGTATGGACGACCCTGTCCGGAACTATGTCCCGCTACCATCCTGCAGCAGACAATTTGAATCAGCCAACCTGAAGCTGGCAAGAAAAGGAACATAAAGTGCAACACGGGGCGGGCTGGCGTAGCGGCGAGCTACCTATGCTGAATCAGATCAATCATGCCTTAAAACACATGATATCTAGGCTGACTGCTATTACTTCCCCTCATTGATGAACACCAAAATGTTCGTTTTTTTTCGTTCTTTCTAGCTCTTGGTTATTAATTATTCTTGTTATTTTTTGCGAATAGCTAACCGCTCGCATCGCATTTTATCATTATACCTCATGAATAAAACCATCATCCATAAGAATATCAATTCCATCACTATTCTAGAGGTTTTTATTTTCTTGTCAATCTAATTCAATACCACCAAACAAATATAAGATACTGATTATATTGGATTAATATTTTTCAAGAGAATATCATGCTGCCTCGAAAACTTATAAAAGGCCGACACACGAAAATCTTATAGCGAATCCAGCGCCGACTGTGCTTCTTCTCTATTGGCAAATCCGGCCTGATCCGCCGCGACCGATTTTTCCAACGCCACTCGTGCCTTGTCCCGGTCACCATTGGCAAAATATGTCATGCCCAGGTGGTAGTTAATTGTCGGATCACCGGGTAATTTCGATGCCGCACTCTCCAACAAAGAAATCGCTTTTCCATATTCTTTACGGCGATAGTGGACCCAACCCAGCGTATCTTGCAACTGAGGTTGTTTTACATCACGATATTTATTCAAAATTTCGAGCGCTCGATCCAGGCTTTGTTCATCTGAACGATGTTCTGCAATCAGAAAAGCGAGATTATTCGCGACAACACCACTCTCGGCTTTTGCTTTTAACACGTCTTCATAGACGGCTATGGCTTGCTGATACTGACCCTCTCGCTCATACGCTACAGCCAATTCGATTTGCACCAGAACATGCCCGGGCACTGCGTCGAGCGCCTCTTTTAACACGCTGATCGCCCGGTCATTTTCATCCCGATCCTGGTAAAGCCTGGCAAGATTCAGATACGCAGCTACCAAAGACGGTTTCAGCTTAATAGATTCTAAGAACCGGGATTCTGCCTTTTGAGCCTGTTTATTGTGCACCAGCACTTCTCCCAGCAAGTTGTGAAACAGGGCTCTTTCAGGGTTACCCCGAATCAATCCGTTTAGATAGGCCATCGCGTCCCCGGATTTTTTCTTTAACATGTAGGCCTTCACCAGATATATAACCGGATCATCCGATTCCGGTGACAACTGTTGGGCCCGTTTAAGATCCGCAATTCCCTGATCAAATTTATTCTCGGCGATATTAATCACACCCAATGCAAAATGTGCTTTGGCATCATCCTTTGACAGTTCGACCATCTTTTTGGCCCATTGCCTGGCTGCCTGCCAGTTTTTATGACGCAATTCAATATCAAGCAGTCCCTGGACAGCACGTAACGAGTCCTCATCAAGGGTCAATGTTTCATTAAGCAGCTCGCGTGCTTTTTTATCATCGCCGAACCGAATATTGACATCAGCCAGCAATATGTGTGCATCAACATGTTCCGGTTCCAGTGAAATAACGCGCTGTAGATTTTCTTTCGCAAGTGAATATTCTTTGTTGGCAGCATGCGCTCGTGATAATGATATCAACGCATGGATCATCTCTGGCTGGTTACGCAACAATGTTCTAAGGTCTGAAATGGCCGCATCGATCTTGCCGGATGTCAGCATCAGGTTTCCGCGTAATAATAACGCTTCACTATTATTGGCATCGTTTTCAAGTACCGTATCCAGTAATTCGGTCGCTTTTGAACGACGATCTTTTTTCAAATAATAGACCGCCAGTTTATTACGTGCTGCTAGCCCGTATTTTCCAAAATGGTCTTTATCTACAATCGATTGATAAATCCCTTTGGCATTGTCTTCATTCCCCTGGGCAACGAGGTTGGCCAGGAAAAATTGTAATGGGTATTCATCAGGCTGTGCCTTGACCATATTACGCAAAACATTAATTGCCTTCTCAGGCCCTCTTTGAGTTGATAAAAATTCGACTAAATGCAACTTGTGTGATGACTCGTCAGGATGTGCCCCAACCAGGTTTCGTAACACAGCTTCCGCTTCATCGATTTGGCCAACTTCAACGTAATACCTCGAAAGCATATATCGATATTCTGCATTTTCCGGAAACCGTTTGATAAGCGCATTGACAACTGGCTCAATCTCTTTCATTCGCTTACTGTTTTCCAGATGCCGAATCTTCAGAAAATACAACGTCGGATGATCCGGATTCTTGTCGATGCCCTGATCCAGAAAATTGATCGCCTTGTCTATGTCACCCTGATTGGCAAAGGTATTTGCCAATAATGCGATGGCAGAGATATAGGATGGATCGGTTTCCAGTGCTGTCATGCCTTCTTTAATCGCAGCTGATTTGTCCCCTTCACGAAAATTCACTGATCCCCTTAGCGCGTGGGCACCAGCATGGTCCGGAGACCGGGACAGGATCGCGTCAGCCATTTCTCTTGCCTTATCCATCTGGTTGCTCAACAAATACATCTGGCCAATTTTTAGCTGCGCACCATCATGCGTCGGTTCAATCTCCAAAACCTTCTGATAATTTGCAAACGCATTGCGCCAGTTTCTATCTTGCTCTTCCAGATTTGCCCATAAATAGCGAGCAGTAACATTATTCGGATTGATCTGTAATACATTCTTCAGCTCGACTCGCGCCTTTTCATAATTGTCCTCGGCCACTAGCTGCTGTGCACGCTGCAAGTAGGCGGCTTCCCGCTCCTCTGCGCCGGTACAGCCGATTAGCACCACCAAAACTGATGCCAGTATCAATAATATTTTTGCTCTTGGTTTTTTCATAATATTCAACTCAATTTAAAACTCATGTTAACCAATCAGGCTTTGAACCCCCGCCAGGGTCAAACAGATTAATGCAGCATATTTCATTAAGTGCTTTTCATTTTTTGAATTGTTAAATAAAAATTCGCTCACGTATAGCAATACCAGAACGCGAATCGTTATCTCACCCAGTTTATACGAATGGAGCATATCTGCTGGCAGACTTGGTATAATTAGTGCCACAAATATCACCAGAATATCTTGTGGGGTTATTCGAAAATAGGCATGTCTCGTCATACGCAGCGTAATGACCAAAACGATGGCCAAAAAAACAAGCCAGGCGTCGACTAACCAGCCAATGGCACCCTCGGTAAAATCCGACGAAACAAAAACATATATAGCATAGACACATGCCATATAGATCATAATACGCAAACAAAAATCTTTCGCGTTATCTGGCAAACGCGAAGCGGCATAGACAATAACCGGTACGATAATCAGCGAATACACTATTCCCTCGATCCTGATATCCGATAGCAGCATACTGCCTATCAAAAGCAGCGCCACCCCAATCTCGAGAATCGGTACACAATGCAGACCGATTCCCGAGTATTTTCGAACCCAAGGGTTTCTTCGTTCAACAAAGCTGCCATCCGGAACATGGGCACGTAGTTGCCATCCGGACCGGCTTGCATAATAGAACAACCCAAGGACAATTATCGAGAAAGCGATATACACGAGCATCAACACCCAGTCAGATTCGTAGCGAAAAAGCATCGCACTGCATACTAGAATCGCTTGAGCTACATAAAAAATGCTCACGACTTCATGATGACGAAACCCCATCGCCATCAACCGATGGTGAAAATGGTTATTATCGGGCATGAATGGAGAATGCCCGTCACGTAATCGCCTAATCATCACGGTAACGGTATCCAGAATCGGCACACCGAATAACAACAAAGGCAATGCCGGACTCAGCGCTGTATGAACATCTTGAGTCAGCATAATCATCAGTACACCTATTGTAAAACCCAGGAACTGACTACCCGCATCCCCCATGAAAATGATCGCCGGATGTGTGTTATATCGGAGAAAGCCAAAAATCGCACCAATAACGGCAAGCGAAATCATTGTAATGCCGTATCCATCTGCCTGCCAGGCGAGCAAGCCAATCACCGCTGTGCATATCATTGTTATCCCACCGGCAAGACCATCCAGCCCATCTGAAAGATTGATTGCATTCGTGATCGCCAATAAACAGATCGCTGTAAGCGGATATGAGATTAGTGGGGGTATTGGCTCAAAACCTAAAAACGGGATATGCCATACAACGACCCCGCCTTTGATTACAACAGCAATCGCAACGAGTTGCCCAAGAAACTTCCATCGATAACTTAGCGTCCAACGGTCATCAAGCACACCCAAAACAACGATAATTAACCCACTTAACACAAAACTTAAGATCTTGGGCTCAAACTGCATCCACATCATAATGGGTAGAAACACGCCCAATGCGATGGCAATGCCACCGGAACGCGGTGTAACCTCTTCGTGCGGTTTACGCTCGTCAGGCACATCCACAAGATGCATTTTTACTGATACACGCATGAGCGGCGGTATCAGGACGATACAGGTAAACAATGCAACGACGAAACTAAATGCCAGATTAATATTGAAGTCTGTCATTCAGGGTCACCTGTCGCAATCTTGTTTTTATTTTTGGTATCAATGGTCAACAATCATCATTTAAGTTAATTGGGAATATATTTGTCCAGGTGTGGCCGCACTGCAGCCAGCATCGCTTCAAGGCGTGCATCTGCCTTTTCAACCGCGGTGATGTCACTGACTGGCGTTGTGAGCCTGACTAACGCACCATCGCTGCGATTACGTGTCATTGAATCCCAAAACAAATACCACTTCACGATATATTCATTGGTCAAATCTCGACCGCGTTGCGGAAACCAGTAATAGACCAACTGTCTTGAATCACCTTTTTCTATCAACACCCGATTAACTGTCAAGGCAGATCCGTGTGCGTCTTTAGCATTAACTGTATGTTGCGTTAGCTCCGTAATACGCCATCCACCACCGGGAATACACGATCGTGGAGAATGAACGGATGCGCCTTTTCTCTGTGACTCATAGTAGGCCACATAGAAGTTAACGATACTTTCCTGTTCAGGATGGCGATAATTTGCCATCACATAATCATCAAACTTTAATGCATCGATAAAAATAGTATCCATACCTTGATCCCGTCCTACCCAGTCATCAATTTGCATTGGAAATGTTGCAAATGCTGAACGTGCAGGTATTAACTCCTGGCGCTCATCGATAAAAGAAGAAGTGACTGCCGCTATCACTAACAATCCTATGCTCGCGATAAAAGAGTGCGATACCACCTGTTTTTTCTGAATCTGCATTTCGGTGTTGAGACTGGTTAAATTCACCGACGTTTCGTTAAATAATCCGAATACATCCAGCAATCTTTTTTTGGTAAAAAGGCGCACGAATATCCACATTTCGGCAAACAGGATGGCCACACACCCCATAAAAATGACCCAGCCTTCAAGGTCATGAAGAAAACCTTCGGCCATCTCAATCCCTTTATATTCGACCAACACACCGATCACACCAATACGAAAACTGTTCATGACTATCGTAATCGGAATGGTAGACAGGAAAATAGTTGCGCGTTGCCAGAACGGGGCCTTGAACAGATAGGCACACAGGAAGCCGAAACTCATTAATGGAAACAAATAGCGCAATCCACTGCATGCCTCAATAACCTGCAATTGATAGCTACCCAGGTCAATCACATTTCCCTCGAGAAACACGCTGATACCAAACCATCTGATGACTGCAACACCGAGGCTTGAGGATATTAATTGCAACTCACTGGAGAGATTAAAATATAGAAAATTGGGCAACGGGATCATGAAAATCAAATAGACTAGCGGGAACCATACAGCCCGCATCCCTTGCCACCCTAAAAGCGTCAATGCGATTCCATAAAGTGTTACCAAGAACGCATACTGGACTAAAACGAATAACGCACTCAGCTCTCCAACAAAATACAAAAGCAATCCCGATAGAACAACGACAAAACCGCCCCAACTCGCTTTAAAAACCATGCTGGATAACGCATTGTGCTTACGCCAGATCAAATAGAGAGACACAAAAGGGATGAGATAGCCATGACTGTATTCTTCAGTTGACCAACTACCTACCATAGATGACAAACCGTCATAAAATGTAAATGTTAAGAGTGCAAATGTTACGAGCACCATTACCAATACGTTAATTGGCAATTGATCAATAGCCTGCTTGTTGTCTGCGGTTTCCATAATAGATAGACATGAGTCATGTTGTTAAAACATGCTCACTCTTCGATAAATTGTTATTTTGTTAGATCGTTAATCGTAGTTATTAATATAGAATCAATTGCTTTAATTAAATCTAGCCTTTAGGGCAGCCTATTTTGGCAACGCAATAACAACTTAACAGGCATTATTTATACCAAAGAGTATTAATCATTAATTATCAATTTGTTACAGAATTACAGTATTCTTAATTCAGTCGACCTGTTAATTTTACCGACACTATTCTTTTCTTGCTCGATCTCGCCCTAACAATCCTTGATGAATAAATTTAACCAAAAATTCCTATATTCATACTATATAGGTAAGGAATTATGGTATAGTAACTTGAGAGTTTGTAACTCTTGCTTAGCCATTTTTTAAAGGAAATAATAAAAACGAATTTGGATCTAGACTCAACCGCTAGTTTCCGGTTGTAAAAGTTTTTTTCATTTACATGGAGGTAATGAAATGACTTTATCCGCAGCTATATTGCTCTGTGGTCTTGTCCAGGGACCTGTCACTGTGTTTTCCGGCAATTATGTTAGCAAATGTCGACTTACCATCAGTAATGCCCAAATTATCGGAAAGGTAGATACGCAATCTGCAGGGGCATTACTTCAATTTCCGTTACCCGACGGCATTAAAATTCGACAGGTGTATATCAATAACGCCCTTCAGACACCAGCAAAATATCCAAATGGCGGTTTTATTTATCCGCCATACAATGTGGGTAATGGTTTATTGTGGCATGTTAGGGAACACCCATGGAAAATTTCCGAAGCAATCGACGGCATCGGGATTACTGTCACAAAGGATACAGGTGCTTATTTTACCGGCCAGGAATGGATGCTAGATAATCCAGGTGAATGGTTTCAAGATGGGAATATTCTAAAATTACGTGCTGACCGTAGTGGTAAAATAGAGATTGTCCCCGAAGGTCCTTGTCTTTCAATTTACAGCCAGCAAAATGTAACTGTCGATAACGTGAATTTCGATAAGTGCGATATTGCAATCAAGACTCTCAATAGTACTAATGTCACGATCAGGAATGTAAATATCACCAATGTATTCAGCGGTATTGTCGGCTGGAATCAACAAAATGGTAGCACGTTAATCGAAAAGACGAATATCAGCAATGCTGAAAAAGACGGTATTTTGTTTTGGGGAGAAAGTGGTTTAATTGCCAAGAAAAACGTCATTTCTAATATTGGCCTGAGCAAATCGTGGCATCGGTCGTTTGGAGCCATAGGAGGCAGTGGCGCAATAAGGATAGAGAAAAACAAGATTCGCAATGTCGCCTACACTGGTATCAGTCAAATTAACACAAATGATGTCATCATCAATAAAAACAAGTTATCCAATGTCTGTCTGCGCTTTGGTGACTGCGGTGGAATCTATGTTGTACATAGTCAACATGCGCAAATTTATGACAACAAACTAAATCATGGCAGTGGTAGCCTGCAGGGACTCAGAGACGGTTGGCATTTCGGCGTTGGTATTTACTATGACGAGAGTTCACATGATGGGCACGCATGGAATAATACAATCTCCGATTTTGACTGGGCAACGTTCGCTCATAATTCGGACAATGTTTTGTTTGAATGATGCATACACCCAAGTGATGAATAAAAGCTTAATCTGACGATTCGATGCTTGGTCTGGAATTTAATTTTTCTTTGGCCAGCATGACAAGGAATAACGGCGTCGATATAAAGTTTCGTCGCCAAAGTCTCTTGGGATCTCGCAATAATCTGGGTAGCCATTCAAGACCCAGATTGCATATCCATTGCGGTGCACGCTTACGGGTTCCCGCGTAAAAATCAAATACTGCACCAATCGCTCCGCATAAACGTACGTTTAGCTTGTTGCGATGATTATATATCCATTTTTCCTGTTTGGGCGCTGTCATTCCAACCCAAAGAACATCGGGTTGGGCTTTATTAATGGCACTAATCATCTTCTTATTATCGTCTTCGGAAAATTCATCCTTGAAAGGTGGAGAGTACGTACCACACACTTCTATATTTGGATATTCTTTTGTAAACCTTTCGACAAGTTTGGAAAGGACCATATCAGACGACCCAAGAAAAAAGTATCTTATTGTTCCAGACTCATTCGCTTTCTCAGAAAGTTTCAAAAAAAATTCGGTTCCGGCCACTCTTTCACTCAACGGCTCATTAAGTATTCTTGCAGCGAGTACAATACCCGTTCCATCCGGCAACAGTATATCTGCATTTTTCAACGCAGATCTGAAATGAGAATCATTCTTGGCAACAACAAGAGAATGAGGATTGGCACAAGCAACATAACTACCAAACTGATCTTTCATTATCAGTGACCACGCATATTCCACGTTCTCTTTGAGACCATTATTGCAAATCTGATAATTAAACAGATTGAAACTGCTCATTTTGCCTCTCGACCCAAATTATCCGCAACTGCCTCTGCATATATTACCATTAATTTTTTGAAGTTCGACCTCTCTGTGAATTTTGATTCAAACTCGATACGCGCATTTTTTCCAAGGGCGTTGGCCAGCTTTTCGTCCCGGATGAGGCTGTTTGCGTTTTCAGCAAGATCGTCTGCGTTGCCTGCTTCAAACTGTAGACCAGTTACTTTATCTTGCACAATTTCAGTAAGACTCCCAATTCGAGAGGCCAATACAGGTGTTCCTGAAGCAAATGCCTCAAGTATCACCATTGGAAATCCTTCATAACATTCTGAAGGAACTACCTGAAATTTTGCCAAACGCAACAGCTCCATCACCTTGGCTTTATCACAGTACCCTATAAATTCAATATTCAAACCCTTTTTGCTTGCCTCTTCTTTCAGTTCGGCTCGCAATGCTCCGTCACCAACAATCTTTAGTGGTATTTTTTTTACTTTCTCCCAGGCTCTGATCAGAGTTTTCACACCTTTTTCCTGGGTCAACCTGCCAACGTATAACGCGTAATCCCTGTTTTCATTAAAAGAACATGATATTTCCGGTAAGTAATTAGGCTTTATTGATATTTTATTTAATGGCAAACCACCTGCTGCCATTCGGGATGCCGAAAATTCAGTCAGTGCAATATATCTGTTTACCAGTTTCTGATATGTCCCTTGCCACCTGTTATAGAGCAACATCCACACAATCGCAGAGGTCGCCGCTAATGAATTCCGATAGCAACGATTTTTCAGTGCCGGAACCAAGGTATTCCCAACGCACTCTTCACACGGCTTACCCTCCTTCATCAACAATGCACCAGGGCAAATCAATCGATAGTTGTGCAGTGTTTGCACAACTGGAATACCTTTATCCTGGCAAGCCTGATAAGCACTGGGTGAGACTAGAGGAAACGTATTATGAAAATGGGCAATATCCGGTTTATTTAATTCTATCAACTCGGATACTTCTCTATATGTCTGCTTCGACCATGCGCCATTAATCGCGAGACTTATCTTGTCAATAAAAGTAGAGTCATCTATATTATCATTAAAGCGCTCATATAAGACTATATCTAATCCATTATTATTAAGCAGATCTTTTTCGTTCCTAAAAACTGTATCCTCACCGCTTGGAGCACTGGAACGATAATAATCATGTATAAGAAGAACTTTCATTTTCACTGCATTAGCTTTGGCGCTAATAATACTGGGGCTTTTTTCTTCTGTTCTAAATTATCCAAAGACTCGATGAATAAAATCTTAGCTTCTCCTTCTGCCAATGACAGCTGGAATTTTTCAAAATCTTTATTAGTTAATATCGCTTTATCATCAATTGTAGCGGGCGACGCATGTTCTAATGTAACAACCGATAATGAGTATTTCCCTAAAAGTAAATTTACACTAACAGAAAACTCTACAGCCTTTTGCTCCCAATTCTGGCAAAACAGTAACTTATTATTATTTTTATAATTACTCCTGATTGAGCACTCAACATCTTGGCTATATGTATTTAGCTTCATAGGATAATCAAGATCCATGGAATTCAGAACCTGCATAATTTTTTGGGAAAATGATTCGTAATTTTCATTTTTCAAAACAATTTCTAAGTGCTCTATATAATCAATATTACTGAACAGCGGTTTTTCGTATGCCATCCCAGCTTGATCAACCTCTCCTTTACGATTCAGTGAGATTATTTTGCTCCCAATACTTTTTGCATACTTTATTTTTTCAAATGATTCTCTACTAATTGCATACGGGAAAGGTAATATAATCAAGTCATAATCACCTAAGTTATTTAACATAGATGGTTGATCCAAATAATAAAGATCAAATGGAATGCCATTTCTAAATAGCACTTCCATTACTGCATTCTGAGTTACAATGGCTTTCGAAGCTTCAATAGGATCATGGGGATTAGATAACTGCCACCAATCATCACTTGCACGTGAATAAAGTAAAGCCACAGTCTGAGGTGTTTCATATTCTCGTAACATTAATTTATCGAGCAATACAGTTAGATTAAAAAACTTTTCTACCCATGGCCCAGGATCATGATATCCCCCTGCAAATAAATAATCCTGCTTATAGAAATTAACTCCTTGCAAACCATGCATAAGCCCAGAAAACGCTGGACCATATATCATTATAGGATCTTCATACCCATTTTTATCAAAACCTGGCGATACCTGAAGCGTAATAACGGCCTTTCTTTCTTTACTGGCACCAATTAGTTTCTTAGTTTCGTTAGCAAAAAAATAATGTCCTAGATAGCTATCCTTGCTCCAGTACGGATTCGATGACATCTCTATCACGCTTCCACTTACACCCATTACATCATAGGCTATTCCATAAGCAGGCCTATTCTCCTCTCCAGATCTGAACAAACTTGTTATAATTGCATCAGGATTTTTAGCCTTCATAATATCTGCATAACCTTGAAACAACATAGCCAATCTTTGATATACAAACGCATTATATTTTGCAATATTAGGATTAAATGGTTTTTGTAGTTCTGGTATATCTAAACCATATATATCCTTAAAAACCTCACTGCAAAGTGGTTTACAGATTTCTCTGATCTTATTGTTATCATCAACACATAACTTTGGATGAGCTGCTTCTGATGTTTTACTTGAATAATAAAAAAACTCATCGCCACCAAGTGCTATTCCATCAACTCCTGCGTTCATAAATTCAAGATAAAGCTGACTTGACGCCTGCTGAACAAAAGAAGAACATAAAACACTAGGGTATATTTCTGAATTAGCAACTCTCGGAAAATCCCACTCTGTTAGGCCAAAAGGCAATAATGGCTCATTCGCAATAACTTTTATGTTGTATTTATGAAGATTTGAAATAAATTTACTAAGTATATTTTCACGGTAGCCCTGCAGTATTTCGCTTGGGAATGGGAGTATTTTATATTGTTTATCTCCAAGCTCTAGGCTATGCTCATATTTTCTATTTATGAAGTATAGATAATCCGGGTTTGTTGGTAATTTGACATAATTTTGTCCTATGTCGTAGTTAATATACACCCCAGGATATAGCCAATAACGATTAATATTAAGCTTCTTAAGAAGCTCGACTTTTTGTACATTTTTACTTTCACTATATTCACTTCCAGGTGACCAAAAAAACCACATTGAGCCAAATAGTCCCCTCAAGAACCCATCGCCAACTATATCGACATTTTCATCAATTAGTTCATCAATTAGTTCATCCAACTCTCGTGCGCCACTTACTACTTCAACGACTCTTTGTTGTTCCATCAATTCTAATAACGGTTTATTTTCTTGTTTAGCATCAGTATATATTTCAATCTCACCTACAGCAGCAGCGCCATAATTAGGTCCATTCACATTCGCGTATTCAGTTGTACGAAAGCGTAACGCTCTAGCATATATTGCTGGCACTATTTGATATTCATGCCATTCACCACCATTCCCACGCCTCTCATTTACAACGCTCTTTTCATACTGTCCATCACCATCACTATCAACATCAATAACATAACCGTTTGCGGGCCTTCTATCCTCTGTAGCATATTGAAACAATTTCACCTTTGTAACAGGTAGTTTTTTCGAAAAAATAAATTCATATGTTACTGGCATTTCCTGACCAACCCTAATTGGTAAAGGTGCATCCAACATCAATGTTCCGCTATCCAGGGATCCTATATGGCCATCTGTTAGATACGATATCGATCTGCCCACATATGGCTGTGACTTCACAAGGCTAAGAGGCGCAATATTAGTCTCACTCAGAGCAATAGAACCAGCCAAATATGTAAACACCAGAAATGTATGCAGATTAATTTTCCTAAGTGCAATCATATAACAGTATAATTAACCTATTTTGACATTAGGCATCTGAACGTTGAATAGCATTTCTCATCGTTTCTACATACATAAGAACAGCAAGGAATAACATAAACGTATGCTCATGCATTGCCAGGCCTGAGCTTGTTATACTACGTATGATAATAAGTGTTAACATGCCTAGCATTTCAGCCTGCATACTTCTTCCAACCACGGTATCAAACCATGCATGATTATTATGAGACAATGATATTAGTCTAAATGAGACTAATACCAATGCCATGGCCCAAGGTATAAAACCAAGAACACCAACACCAACAATCACATCAAATATTGAACCATGTAAGGTAGAAGCCCCAGTCACGCCAAGCACATTCACACGAGCTGCAGCAGCAAAACCATGTCCTAAAATAGGTGATTCCATAAATAATTCCCAAGCTGGTACCCATGCAGCCGTTCTTCCAGATAACGATAAAAATAGTTCGTCTGATTGTCCACGCATAAAATACTGATAAAATACATCAGTAAAACCAGCAAAAAACAAACTGACCACTAACCCTGACATGATAAAAAACAATAACAGCATGATTCGACGGTCGTAAAATAAATACACCATCAACGCAACAAAAAAGCCCACTAATGATGTTCTAGATTGCGCCAGGATTAATGTTAATAAAGCCAACCCAATTATAAACAAATATTTAATCTTTGAACCTGGCTGGCTTAGCCGAAAGAATCGACAAATAAATGCGAATGCAACAACGGCACTGAGAAATGCAAGAGAATTACCATTATACGTAGGTAAAATACCTGTCATCGTGAATGGCAAATAACCTCTAGAAGGAACAAAACCCGTTTTAGGTAATAAAATCGCTTCTATCCAATACACCAATAGCATAATGCAAAAAATATATATGATTAATCTATATGCTAACCAAGCACTTTCATTTTGCCTAACATAACTAATAATTGATACAGCAAGAAATACATCAATTATTATTTCTAGAGCTTTCCACATTGAATAAAAGGAATGTTCAGGTATATATATCGACGATATTAATGCAACCAATCCATAGAGCAACAGTAGAAACAATGGTATTGTTACAACGTCATGATAATTACGGGCATTTCTCATTAACACCCACAACCCTGCGAACGACGAAAAAATAACAAGAACTATTCGATACCAATTATCTGTATTACCTAATGTATTAGTACTTGTTGAAGAAATACTCCAAATCAAGATACTACAAAACATCGCAATCCAAGCTATATGAGCAAAGTTTATTTTTCCATTTCCAGCAATAATTTCTTGATTAAGACTATTCACGACATTTCTTATTATGTTTTAAACCTAAACTATACCACTCGCTAATATTTTCAAATCGTCTATCCCATAAATAACTCTCACATACATGGTTCATTGCTATTTTACTCATATGGTATCTTAATTCTTGATTTTGGCTAAGCTTAAAAAGCGCGTCACCAAGCTCATTAACGGTATCACCCAAATCTCCAATTTTTATCTTAAAGCCACAATTTTGAGCAACCATTTCTCCTGGTCCACCATAATCTAGGCAAACAACTGGCAACCCATTTGCCATAGCCTCTAGCACCACCATCCCACCACCCTCAAAACTAGGAAATAAAAATATATCTGCCTTTCTCATTTCCAATAGCGCCTGTTCTCTTGGAAGCCAGTCGATAAATTCCACATAATTATTTATCTTCAAGTCGTCAGCAAGCTTCAATAACTTTTGTCTTTCAGCGCCACTGCCAACGATTACAAGCGTCGCCTTAACATTATTTTCAACCAAATTAGTAAATGCGCGTAATGAAAGATGAAATGCTTTAATAGGGACTAAACGCCCCATACACAAAACACGGATACCTTCATGAGAAATGTCATTAGTATCATTTTCATTAAATATACTCTCAACACCAATTGCTGTATGATGCTTGAATTTCCTTTTACCAAGCAATGATATTGGAAACGTGCGACCCACTTCTTTATTGATGCCAATGATTTTACTCGCTCTTAACACCGACGCCCAATACAGTGGATCGGCAGACCTCATAATTGACTGGAAATAGTAACGAGCACGGTCTTTTACTAAATCAATAGGTTTATCCACGAGTGATTTAATTGCTTTTGGGTGAGAGCCAATTGGCCCCCAAATATATGGAATTGGTAATAACGCCAAAAAAGTAAACATCCAATCATTAACAAAAGTTACATGGTGAGCCAAATCAAAGTTAACCAGCCTTTTCAACTTATACGCTTTAAACAATGCCGCAAACTGCCATAAATAATAGTACGTACGAATACCACGAGCACCTTTTTTCCAAAATCTTAGCCACAATGGAAGATCCACATAATTAAAATGTAAATATGGATTTGGGTGCAGTGACATTTCTTTTTCAATGACTTCTTTGTTATTTTTTCTTGTTATAATCCAAGCTTCATTTTCTTGGCTTATCGACTGACACATGTTCCATCCTACACCTGGTTCAGAGCCACTATTTGGTTCGCAGGCATAGGCTGCTACTAGCACCTTGCGGCGACGTTCTGGTTCATTTGCCTGTAAGAGTGCATAGCTAAGACATTCCTGCAGATAAGCATCAATCTTACTATTTTCGGTAAATTCTTTTACTACCTGTTTAAGAAGGTATATCAACAGATAAGCATTAAACTTATCTTCATTTTCACAATGCCTGCTTATTTGATATTTAAACTGTGGATTACTCCTTAGATTAGACAACTGACTAATAGCACTTTGAGGTGAAGTTTTATCTACTAATTTTGCAGGCATAAACACATAATGAAATGCATCATATAAATAAGCGTTATTACCCGCATACTCCCAATCAAAAACATATAAAGCACCATTCTCCACTGACAAGGTATTCCATGGTGCATAATCGCCATGACTCATTACACATTTCACACCATCACCATTAAAGGCGGAATGGATAAATTTTATTGCTCGATAAATTAATTTTCTATTTGACTCAGTTGAAGTTTCATCATCTTTAAAAATAACATCAATGTTTAAATCAGAGATATACTTGTCCACAGATATGGCAGACCTAGCTTTATCATTTAGTAATGTCAAAAAAGAGGCATCATCTTTTCCTAAGCCACCATTTCTCTGCTCACCTGGGGAATCTGGCGCTGACAAAAATAGTAAAAAGTCGCCTCCGCAAAACGCGGCCCCGAGAACCTTGGGGACCAATGCACCAGAAAATGATTCTTCATCTAAACTCCGCAGCACACACTCTTCATGCTTAAGCAATGAAATCACTTCTTTGTTTGAACCAATCTTTACATATGCCTTAACAACCCCATCGTGGCTAACCTGTGCTGTTTGCTTACGATGCACGCCTGGCGTACCAGTTGAAAAGCTGACAACAAGATCGTTATTTCCCAGCATTTGATGGATTGTCTTCGTGATTTCACGTAGACGCTGAATGTCTCCTCTATCCGTAATGTGACTTAACACACCTTGAGAGATCCAATTTGGAAGGGATCGAAAGATTATTTTTGCAACACACCCAACACGAGAATATGGATGATATAGATTCAATGCATTTCTCAAATTATCTCTATTGCTAACCAATATTTTTGCATTGTGCTTATCAGGAAAACAGTACCAGTTTTCACTCTTGTTATATTTATCCAATCGTTGCATTGTACGAGATGAACTAACATTTAATATCTGATTAGATACATTTTCACAAACAGACTCTGCACCTTTATCTACATTTACAACTACTGATTTACCCCAGTTATTGATTTCTTTCTCATACATGTCATTTTGAGTAGCAATTACATCTATTGGTAGCTCAGGTTTACGAGAATAAATCGCAGCAGGATCACCTTTTAAGAGGATTATTAAATCTGGTGAAGGCACTAATTTAGAGGCTAGCCGCATTAACCATTGGGGGACCGAAAATCCATAACGTGCAGGATGCACTAAAACATCAGGGAAATAACGCTCCCCAATGACAAGCGTTGTCTGTGCCTTTCTAGGATAAATAACTAACCAGTAGCCGAGAATGAAGTCCAACAAATAGTATAAGAATCTAACTAAAGATAATATTCCAGTGTATTTTGAACTCTCAGCAGGTATATCATTATTTTCTGCAATATTATCATTCAACTTCTTACGGCTTAGTTTTGGTAACAAATTAGGGCGCCAATGAAATCGCCAGGTTTTCCGGAACGCTCTTTCCAAGCCTGACAAGACGGTGTTAGTAACCGTTGATTTACCACACCCATCAGGCCCTAGGATTACAACAAACAAGCCAGTTGGTTGTATAAAACGTTTAATTTTCCTAAACCCACTTAATATCACTGAAAACATGTAACGCCATATGTGAGTCTTACGGTAGTTATCTTCTAATTTTGAACCTAGATTGTTGATCAGTAACTGTGCTTGTGTATAATCACCTGCCTGTAGAACAGCTTGAATAGTATTTTTTTCTTTGCTCCCAAACCATTCTTCAATGTTAGCCCATAGTTCAGGCATGGCATTGTTACAAAGTTTTATAATTTGTAGAAACTTATCCTCTGAAATATCTCCTTTGATTGCTCTTTTAATCAAAAGATAGACAGCTTCTTTTTCTGGGGCTACTTTCCTTGAGTATTGACCTTTTAAATTATTTTCCAAGAGAAAGTTGGTGCTGAGGTGATATCTATTTACACCAATCGGATCATAAAGGCAGTCTAGATGCAGAAATTCTGAATGACTACCGCTCACCTGCAAAACATAGTAATAACCAAATGGGACTTCATAATGCAACCTCTGTACAACCTGAATCTCCCCTGCATCAATCATTGCCCTTAGGATAGGCTCCATGACTATGTTAGGGTTCCTATCAAAGGCAATATCTATATCTGATCTAATAGATTCACACAAATCATCTTCATTATGTATTAGTGCATAACCGGAACCTGATAATTCTAATTCATGTAGTATTTTTCCGAGCTGTCTCAATAGGAGACAATCGGAGTCAATATTGTTAGGTTCTGATGAATTCATAATTATTTGATTTCAAATCATGTCTTTATTACAGCAATCTGAATGCCAATTATTGCTGCTAATAATCAGACATGTTAATTACAAGGACTATTAATTGTCTCTTTTTCTCCACGCATCCGTAAGAGTCTCGCTGGATTTCCACCGACAATGGCACATGCTGGCACATCTTTAGTTACCACTGCACCTGCACCTATAATTGCTTTGTCGCCAATATTTACGCCAGGCAGAATTACTACACGAGTACCTATCCAAACGTCATTTCCGATAATAACCGGTCTAACAGGTAAGGCACCTTGTTGATTTATTGGTATATCGAGATTATCAAAT
>JBHHVB010000011.1:0-59842 GCA_046754065.1 Gammaproteobacteria bacterium | reverse complement strand
TATCTATAGATTTTGGTCCAAACCGGCTTCTGAATTGTCTGGCCTTAGGCATCATCCGGGATCCTTGGTGAAATATTCGGGCTAAAATCAATCACATCGAATAGGCAATGAACGACTGTCATTAATGTGACGCGCTGATGGTTGAGATACGTAAATCCGTCATGGTCAGCTCTAATACGAATGAAACTGTTCCTGCAGCACCCTTCCAGTTGCTATCCATCAATCTGGTGAGTCGCTGCTGATTGTTGGCCACGACGCTGTGAAATAAGTTGTATGGGGGTATGGAAATATCAATAAAAACAGCTAGTAATGTTAATCTTCAAAGCTTGCTCGGGCTTATTCTACTGGTAATGTGGCGCCTTCAGATGGAAGTTGGCACAGATACTGCCTTGTACTAGCACATATCAGTACTTACTCTGGGGAATTTGAGGCTAATGAACCTTATGTTACAGAAAACTAGTGAGGGTGCGAATGAATCTTACTATTAAAAAGAGAATTCTTGCGCTAGCGGCAATAGGGATTATCGGTTTTCTAATCTATTTCGCATTCAACTATTCGGTTACCAACGAAAATAAAACGCGTCTGCATAATATACGGCAAATCTATTTTCCTGTTTTAGAAAAAGTCGATGCATCGCTCGTGGCCATCGAACAAATAAAGGACGACTTTAATACCGCGGTCATGTCAGACGACGAGGAAATGATTGACGCTGCCGTTGCTAATAACGAGCGGGTATTGAGCTGGTTTGGCGAGATCCTGACGTTAAACGAAGATTATGATGCCGAAATGAGTAAGCTGAAGACTAGTCTGGTTGCCTATTTCGATTTTGCAAAAAACCTGACCCTGGGATTGGTCACCGGTTCGGTTGACATGGGGCAGGCCTCAGCGCAGTTTGCCGATCTTGATAAGCGTCGTGAAGTGTTGGACACGGATTTGCGCGTCTTTCGTGACACCGTTTATCAGTCCTTTACCGGCGCCATTGCCGATGCAGATCACGCGGCAAACAGCGCGCTGTTGCTGGGTGCCGTGGTTGTTGTCTGCCTGATTATTCTGATGGGCAGTATCGGCTGGTACATCTCGGTCAAGATCACCAATGATATTAACAGTGTTACCGAGTCACTCAAGGAAATGGCATCGGGACAGGGTGACCTCAGAAAACGTATAGAGAGTAAACAAAAAGATGAGTTGGGTGATCTGATCACGCAGTTCAACCTGTTTATCGAACAGTTGCAGGGCATGGTACGAGAAGTTATCGAATCGATAGAGATACTGATCAAGGCAACACGTGATATGTCGGTAACGACAGAAGAAAGCAAACTGGGTATTACCGATCAGTTAAGTAATATTGATATGCTTGCAACGGCGATCAATGAGATGGCCGCTACGGTGACCGATGTTGCAAGGAATGCCGCAGAGGCAGCCGACGGCGCTGTCAAGGCCGATAACGACGCGAAACATGCCAAACAGAATTTTAAATCAACGATAGAGACGATCGATCTACTGGCTAATGAAGTTAACCGGGCATCAGGTGTTATTAAAAGTCTTGCTGAGGAAAGTGAAAATGTTGGTAGTGTGCTTGATGTGATCAGGGCCATTGCCGAGCAAACCAATCTATTAGCCCTCAATGCGGCGATTGAGGCGGCCAGGGCAGGAGAGCAGGGGCGAGGGTTTGCGGTTGTTGCGGACGAGGTTCGAACGCTGGCGCAACGTTCGCAACAATCTACCGAAGAGATTCAGGCGATTGTTCAAAATTTGCGGACCAGCGCAGATGAGGCAGTCAGGGTGATGACCGAGGGTAGTACCACGGCGCAATCAAGTGTTGACCAGATGGCAAACGCGGGTGAGACGCTGGATTCAATTACCTCGGTGATTGCCATGATGAGTGATATGAATACACAAATTGCCAGCGCGGCAGAAGAACAGTCTGCTGTGACGGAAGAAATAAACCGCAATGTGGTTAATATTAGTGAAGTAGCGGAGCATTCAGTCGAGGGTAGTGAACATATTTCACGTTCAAGCACGGATTTATCTGAGCTGGCGTCCAAATTGCGTAATATGGTGGGGAGGTTCACCGTTTAACTGGTTGAAAGTAGTTTGATTGTTAGCCTGGCTTTCATAGGCGGGTATGCAATTTAATCAGGCATAGAAGTTTTTTGTTAGATTGAGTAACATACGCTTGGTGCGTATTTGTATGACGTAAAAATTAAAGGAGAGGATATGACTAAATACAACATTAGTTATTATAAATGGAAGACATTTGCAGCACTGGTAGTTTCATTGGTTTGCGTGGCTGCCACCGCCAATGCGAAAGCCGAGGTTGCATTAATAGGAAATACATCACTGTCAATTTCTGCATTATCACCAGGTGATGCCAGCGATTTATTTCTTGATAAAAGTAAAACACTTTCTGATGGTACCGCGATAACCGTTGTTGATTTGCCTAAGGGTAATGCAACAAAGAACGAATTCTATGAAAAAGTCATTCGGAAGCATCCCAATCAAATCAGGGCCTATTGGGCAAAGCGTATTTTTACCGGAAAGGGTAGTCCACCATCGACTTTAATGGATGACTCTGCAGTGATGAAATGGGTAGCCGGTGGCGACGGCCGGATTGGTTACGTTGATAGCAAGTCAGTGGATGACAGTGTGAAAGTACTGTTAAAAATTCCTTGATTAAGATCATTGCCACAGTAGAAATCAGAAAATTATGGACAGCAAGGAGATGAGAATGAGGAAGACAACAAGGTTTTCATATTCAATGACAATGATGGTGCTTGGCAGCGCATTGATGACTGCGCCGGTACATGCTGTTGAATTCGGTGCTTTTAGTGATGTGAGTCTCAGTAAAAGTGATGCGACGGGTGAGAGTAGCCAATTTGCCATTGGTGGATTTGATCTATATGCGACACAACAGATCGACGATAACACGACCGGTTTTATCGAGTATGTATTCGAGGACGCTGACGGTTTTGTCATCGACGTAGAGCGGTTATGGATCAAGCGAAATATCAGTGATGCACTGGAAGTCGGGGTAGGTCGATTTCACTCGCCACTGGGGTTCTGGAATCGTAACTATCACCACGGTGTCCTGATCCAGGATACTGTTTCCCGTCCGTTCTTCCTGGATTTTGAAGATGGTGATGCGGGTGTTCTGCCTATGCATACGGTTGGTGTAATGCTTCAGGGAAATATTGGTAATGGCTTGAGTTATGAGGCAGCAATTGCGAACAGCTCATCACTGGATAGCACGGCATCAACAAACGATATTGAAATAGGCATTGGAAACGTCAAAGACTTTAGCGATGATAAAAGTTTTTTTGGTCGCCTGACCTATAGCGCCGATAACATGCCATTGAGCGTCAGTGGTTTCGCAATGACGAATAATTTCATTGAGTCTGCTGCTACCGGCGGTTCGCTTGCGATGGGAGAAAGCCTCGTTGATCAAACCGTGCTCGGTCTGGATCTGCGCTACATGATTAACAATTTCGATATTCTGGCTGAATTTTACAATATCGAGAATGATAATAAGGTGGCGGGTGGAACCAAGGAAACGGCAACGGCCTTTTACACTCAGTTCGGCTATCGCCCTGCAGATGACTGGAAAATTATCTACCGCTTCGCTTCACTTGATTTCGAAGCGACAGATAACTATTTTGCAATGCTCGGTACAGAAAAGGCGGTTCATCATGTGGTGTCTTTCCGCTATGACCTGGATGATACCAATGCGTTAGTGTTGGAGTTTAATCGCGCGGATTTTGATAATTCCGCGGTTGAAGATACCACCACGACCACGTTGGACTGGGCATTTATGCTGTTTTAATGTTTTAGTATACATCCATGGAAAAAGGCCGCAGCTAGTGCGGCCTTTTTTTATGGTTTAATTGTTTTTCTATCTCAAGCGCATCGCGTGTCGCTTTGAGTAGACTATCAGGGTTTAATGATATCGAGTCGATCTGATGCTCAATCAACCACCGGTTAATCTCCGGATAGTCAGAGGGGGCCTGGCCGCAAATGCCCACATACTTGTTCTGTTTCTTGCAGGCGTTTATTGCCATCTCCATTAACGATTTGACTGCCTTGTCGCGTTCATCGAAGGTTCGCACCATCGATGAATCCCGGTCAATGCCAAGAGTTAACTGGGTTAAATCATTCGATCCAATAGAAAAGCCGTCGACATATTCCAGAAACTCATTGGCGAGCAGGGCATTGCTAGGGATTTCACACATCATATAAATTCTCAGATCCTCGCTTCTACTCAGGCCCTGTTTATCTAAAAGACCAATGATATCCTTACATTCAGTGACGGTGCGGACAAACGGTATTATGATCGCTATATTATCCAGGCCCATGATTTGACGTGCGTGTCGGATTGCCTCGCATTCGAGTTCGAATGCACCCTTAAAATTTTCAGATAAATAACGACCCGCACCCCGAAACCCAATCATCGGGTTTTCCTCAACGGGTTCAAACTGCCTCCCGCCAATGAGGGCCGAGTATTCATTTGATTTGAAATCACTCAATCGAATCAGAACCGATTTTGGATAAAATGCGGCAGAGATGGTACCAATTCCCTCCGCCAGTTTCTGTATATAAAATTCCCGATGCGAGGAATATCCGAGCGACAGGTCATCAATCATCTTTTGCGTCGCTTTATCCAAAGCAGAAAAGTTTAACACTGCGTTGGGGTGAACGCGTATCTTATTGTTGATAATAAATTCCAATCGTGCGAGGCCTACTCCATCATTAGGCAGACGGGCATATTCGAATGCCCGATCAGAGTCGGCAATATTCAACATCATGTGTGTTTTTGGCCTCTCTATAATACTGATTTCTTCTTTATCGATTTTATAATCCAGAATCCCTTCATAAATTGTGCCTGTGTCACCCTCTGCACATGAAACAGTTATTTCCTTCCCACTGGTTATCGATTGGATGGCGTCACCACAACCAATAACAGCGGGTATGCCCAACTCGCGCGCAACGATGGCCGCATGGCAGGTCCTACCACCTCTATTGGTCACGATTGCTGACGCTATTTTCATCACCGGCTCCCAGTCCGGGTCTGTTATGTCCGTAACCAGAACCTCCCCGGGTAACAGGTCATGCATTTGAGATGCTTCCAGTATTACTTTCGCCCTGCCTGCTGCGATCTTGCATCCTACACTTTTGCCTTGCGCAAGGATTTTGCCTTTAGTGGCGAGAGAGTACACCTTTTGTGAAAGGGCGTGGTTTGTCGAGTGAACCGTTTCGGGGCGTGCCTGAAGAATATACAGCTTATTGTTGATGCCATCTTTTGCCCACTCAATATCCATCGGTCTGGGGTGCCCGGCAAGTTTCGAATAGTGATCTTCTATCATGATGCCATATGATGTCAGAGAAAGAATTTCATCATCACTTAGGGAAAAACGCTGACGTTCTTCCAGGGATACCGGGACGTTGGTAGTAGACAAACCAGCCATGGCATCGTTGGTATAGATCATCTTGATTGCCTTGTTTCCCAAGTGACGACCGATAATCGGTCGGAAGTTTTTATTCAGCTTCTTTTTGAATACGTAAAATTCATCAGGATTGACCGTTCCCTGAACGATATTTTCTCCCAGACCGTAAGCCGCGTTTATCGTAACTACGTTCCTGATTCCGGTTTCAGTGTCAATCGTAAACATGACGCCTGACACACCCAGATCCGCGCGAATCATTTTCTGCACACCAATTGATAATGCGACATCCTGGTGGTGGAATCCTTTATCGGCCCGGTATGAAATTGCCCGATCTGTGAATAACGATGCGAAAACCCTGCGACAGGCCACCAGTAAATTGTTTTTTCCACTGATATTCAGATAGCTTTCCTGCTGCCCGGCAAAGGAAGCGGATGGCAGGTCCTCAGCGGTTGCTGAACTTCGGACCGCTACATCGGCTAACGGTCCATACTCTTGTTCGAGCAGTTGATAGCTTTCTGCGATCTCTGCAGCGAGGTCGTCTGGTAGCGCAGCGTGTGTAATCCAGCCTCGGATTTGTGCGCCGGACGATGTGAGGCAGTCGATATCGGAAGTATCTAAATTCAACAATACATCGTCGATTTTTCCTTCTAATTGATTGTGATTAATGAAGTGGCGATAGGCGTCGGCTGTAATCGCAAATCCATTGGGTATCCTTATTCCTTTGGGTGTGAGTGCTTGATACATCTCGCCAAGCGATGCGTTTTTCCCCCCAGCCAATGAAATATCATTGATGCTGATTTCATTAAATTGGCGAATATATTTCATACGTTATAAAAAATGAGATGAAAAAAATGGTAGCAAAGAGTAAAGACCTTTGTTCTTGGGGATAGGGATTGATTAAACATCCCTTGTATCTTTCCTCTAGTACTCTATATCAATTCTATTACGTAATCACGGTAGGCGCATCTCTTCCAGTTCTGGTTTTGATTTCGCAGATCTGTTCCGCTAACGCTATCAATGACGCCAGTGCTTGCTGCGGGTCCTGCAGGTGTTTGTCGGGGTCCGGTTCAAAGTCCTCAATATAAATGCGGAGCGTTGCGCCCTCTGTGCCCGTGCCAGATAGCCGATAAATAATACGAGCGCCGTTTTCAAACAGGATTCGTACACCTTGATTGTTACTCACAGATCCGTCGATCGGATCCGTATAGCTAAAGTCATCACAAGATGTGATTTTATATTGATCATGTGTTTGACCAGGCAGCTTATCGAACTGGTCGTGAATATGCGTCATGATTTCTTCTGCGGTACTGGATTTTATCCCTTCATAATCATGTCGGGTGTAAAAATCACGACCGTATATTGCCCAATGGTCACGGGCGATCTGCTCCACAGACTGTCTTCGCGAAGCGATGATATTCAACCAGAAAAGCACAGCCCAAAGTCCGTCTTTTTCCCGGACATGGTCTGAGCCATTGCCAAAGCTTTCTTCACCACATAGCGTGATTTTCCCCGCATCCAGTAAATTACCAAAAAATTTCCAGCCTGTTGGTGTCTCATAACAGGCAATACCTAATGAGTCTGCAACCCGGTCAGCGGCCTGGCTGGTTGGCATTGATCGGGCGACTCCGGATAATCCATTTTGGTACCCGGGAATATACCTGGCGTTCGCAGCCATGATGGCAAGGCTGTCACTGGGCGTTACAAAAAAACGTTGGCCAAGAATCATGTTTCGATCACCATCACCATCCGAAGCAGCGCCCAGGCCTGGCGCCTTTGCCGAGTTCATTTTTTCAACAAGCTCATGTGCATAAGTCAAATTTGGGTCAGGGTGACCACCACCAAAATCGGGCAGTACGGCGCCATTAATCACCGTTCCCGGTACAGCCCCCAGGCGTTCTTCAATGATTTCCTTCGCGTAGGGCCCCGTGATGGCATGCATCGCATCAAAGCACATGCTGAACGATCCACTGGCAAACATGGCCTTAATGCGTCCAAAATCGAAGATCGATTCCATCAGATTTGCATAATCGTTAATTGGATCAATAATCGTTACGGTGGTATTGTCAAGCTGAAGATCGCCAACTTCACCAAGCGGGATGTCGTCAGCCCTGGCAATTTGATAGGACGAAATATTCAGGGTGTTTTCGAAAATTTTACCGGTGATTTTTTCTGGCGCCGGTCCACCATTTGAAATATTGTATTTGATGCCAAAATCACCGTCCGGCCCCCCGGGGTTGTGGCTTGCCGAGAGGACTATGCCACCGAGGGCCTTGTGTTTTCGGATAACACAGGAGGCCGCCGGGGTAGATAAATACCCGTCCCGGCCGATCAGAAGACGGCCAAACCCGTTTGCAGCGGCCATTTTAACGATAATCTGGATCGCCTCCTGGTTGTAATAACGACCATCGCCACCAATGACGAGGGTTGTACCCTCGTGTTCCGGCAAGCTGTTGAACAGGGACTGAACAAAATTTTCCAAGTAGTTGGGCTGTTGAAAAACGGCGACTTTTTTCCTCAGGCCCGATGTGCCTGGTTTTTGGTCATTAAATGGCGTGGTGCTAATTGTATCAATCGTCATATTGATTATCTTTCTTTGTTGATGTTAGCGGACATCACCGCAGGCTGAATTACGGTTAAAGCTGGTATTTTTATCATTATCCGGTTGATTTTATACCAAATGGCCCTATGTATACGAAAATATTTTAATTTTTATGTTACCGAGGGTGGGCTCATTGAGGCATACCGCGAAAAACAGGAGAAAATTCTCGCCATGACAACTGAAACACACAAAGAAACGCTCGAATTTCAAACCGAAGTACAGCAGTTACTAAACCTGATGATCCATTCCCTGTATTCAAATAAGGAAATATTTTTGCGTGAGCTGGTTTCAAATGCGTCAGATGCCTGTGACAAGTTGCGATTTGAGGCATTAACCGATGATGCATTATACGATGGTAATACGGATCTCAAGATCCACCTTTCATATGACAAAGATATCGGAACGATTACGATAGCGGATAATGGCATAGGAATGAATCGTGCCGAGGTTATCGAAAATATTGGTACAATTGCCAAATCAGGTACAAAAAAGTTTTTCGAATCACTGACCGGAGACCAGGCCAAAGACAGCAAGCTGATTGGTCAATTCGGTGTTGGTTTTTATTCTGCCTTTATAGTTGCCGATAAAGTAGTGCTCGAGACTCGCAGGGCCGGGCTTGGTAGCGAGCATGGTGTGAGGTGGGAATCTACCGGGGAGGGAAGTTATAACCTGGAAACCATAGAAATGCCGGATCGTGGGACCTCCGTCACATTACACCTCAGAGAGGAAGAAAAAGAATTTCTCGATAGTTACAGGATCCGCTCGATCATCAGAAAATATTCTGACCACATTTCACTGCCAATTCTGATGCAATCTGAAGATGAGGAAAA
The DNA here is from genome assembly GCA_046754065.1 of Gammaproteobacteria bacterium. Taxonomy (GTDB): domain Bacteria; phylum Pseudomonadota; class Gammaproteobacteria; order SZUA-140; family SZUA-140; genus JBHHVB01. The sequence continues at coordinate 50,975 of JBHHVB010000011.1, read as the reverse complement.
GAAGGGTGAAGATGAAACAATTAATAGCGCGTCAGCGTTATGGGCGCGTCCAAAAAACGAGATTACTGACGAAGAATATAATGAATTTTACAAACATGTAGGCCACGATTTTGACGAGCCGCTTGCACATATCCATTCACATGTTGAAGGACGTCAGTCATATACCTCATTGTTTTATATTCCCAAACGAGCACCTTTCGATCTTTGGGACCGGGACAGACAACATGGGATCAAGCTCTATGTAAGACGCGTATTTATTATGGATAGCGCTGAGCACCTGATGCCAAATTATTTACGTTTTATCCGTGGGGTGCTTGATTCGGATGACCTGCCTTTGAATATCTCTCGCGAGATACTGCAGCACAATAAATTGATTGACACGATGCGCGGTGCGTCAGTCAAGAAAATACTCGGACTGCTCGACGGGATGGCAAAAAACAATCCGGAACAGTATGCGCAATTCTGGAAGGAATATGGAAAGGTTTTAAAGGAAGGTGCTGCCGAGGATTTTACCAACCAGGAGAAGATTGCCAAGCTGTTGCGATTTGCATCTACCGAAAACAGTGACGGTACGCAGAATGTTTCTCTTGAAGATTATATATTAAGGATGAAACCTGAACAGGATAAAATCTATTATGTAACGGCAGATAGTTATTCCGCAGCAGTGAACAGCCCTCATCTGGAGGTATTCAAGCGAAAAGGTATTGAAGTATTACTGATGTTTGACCGGGTTGACGAGTGGATGACGGGTTATCTGACAGAATTTGATGGTAAATCCCTGCAATCCGTGGCGAAAGGCACGCTCGAGTTTGGTGAACTCGAGGATGATAAAGAAAAAGAAGAGCTCAAGCACGCAGCCGAAGAATTCAAGTCTATTACCGAAAAGATGAAAAGCAGTCTGGGAGACAAAGTCAAGGAAGTCAGAATAACACATCGGTTGACGGATTCTCCTTCCTGCCTGGTAGTAGAAGAAAATGACATGGCGATTAATTTGCAGAAAATGTTGCAGGCGGCGGGTCAACATGCGCCAAGCGTTAAGCCAATACTGGAAATTAATCCACAACACCCGTTAGTGACAGGCATGAAAGATCAACCCGAGAATCAACGATTCGATGATTTGACGAATATCCTGTTCGATCAAGCCATGTTGAACGAGGGCGGTCAACTGGATGATCCTGCCACCTTTGTCAAAAGAATCAATGCATTGCTGGTGTAATCTTGAAGTGTTGATTTAGAAATGCACAAGCCGGGCGAACTCTCAGCCTTGCGCATAGATAAATGGTTATGGGCCGCCCGGTTTTATAAAACCCGATCACTGGCTGCCGAGGCAGTGACGGGGGGCAAGGTTCACGTCAATGGTTCGCGTGTTAAGTCATCCAAATTAATCCACGTGAACGACGTACTTCGCATTCGGCGGGGCAGTGAGGAATTGTCTGTTATTGTATCCGCAATAGCGGCCAGGCGGGGGCCGGCGTCCGTAGCTCAGCAGCTTTATGTCGAGACGGGTGAAAGTAAGCAAGCCAGGCTTATGAGGAAGGAGCAAATGCGAAGCCTCGTCATGGCTGCGCCGGTTAGATCGCGCAAGCCGAACAAGCACGAGCGAAAAGAACTGCTGGGATTTAAAAGGCGTTAACCATGGACTTGTCAGTTAATCAGGTGATTGATTCGAGGTAAACAATGATTTCCTGAATATTATCTTCAGGGAAGTCCAGCAACTCCTGCAGTTCGGTCATCTGCTGAACAATTGTTTCCTGAAAATGATCTTCGTGGGGCATGACGCTTTGCCAAATGTGATGTGCCAAATCGAGAATGGCGGTATAAAAGTCTTCAACAGTGTCCAGGTTCTCAATCCTGTCATGGCTGTGATAGTTGCATAACAAGGTTGTGTAGTTTTCCGGCAAGCGAAATTGATCGAGAAAGGACATCGCAATGATGTCATGTTGAACATCGAGTCGTTCTTTCTCCAGAGTGTTTATAGCAGAACCGTCCGACACAGAGTCAGCAATGATATTTTCATAGATGTCCTGAAAGTTATTGATGAGTAGTAACAGGCCCATGTCGTGAATTAGCCCGATAAACTCCATGTCATCGGCTATTTCCGGCTTGATTAATTGCGCGATCAATCTGCATAACAATGCAATATCGGTACCGTGCTGCCATGCTATCTGATTCGTCGGCGAGGGGTTTTCGGCCATCGAGCTCAAGGTTGCTTTTACAACAGCGCTGCGAATATTTTTTAATCCCAATAATCGAATAGCGGTGCTGACATTTGAAATTTTGTCTTGCCGTCGATAGAGCGGTGAATTCGCATATTTAATAATGGTGCTGGCGAGAAGCGGATCTCTCAAAATACAGTTTTCCAACGCTTTTACGTCAGGGTCATCTGAAGAGATGATATCCAGGGCGATCAGGCCATCCGGTGAAACTTTCGGTAAGGTTAATTTAGATGCATCCAATAACATTGTATAAACTACCAGATTAAAAATTGAGTGCTTCAAACAGTGCCAGGCTGTCGGGGTTTGATAACAACTGATCGGCAATTATCAAAGACGTTGCAGACCAGGTCTGGTTCAGATTCGCGCGTCGGCCAATGAGAGATCCCTGCCTGCCATCATAGTACTCTGGCCAACTGTCACGGTGCAGTCTTTCAGTTGCGGCCGAGACTGCCCGTTGGGCCAGGTCCTGCCTGCCAGCGCGTATGGCTGCGCCGGTAAAAACCCAAATCAGTGCTGGCCAATTTCCGCCATTGTGATAGGACCATGCCACATTTTTTGGATCGTTACCAGTCATCAGCGCCCATTCTTTTCCCGCGACGGCAGGATAGACTATTTTCAGGGGCATTTCTCCACATAGTTCCTCCCAATGTTTGTCGTACAGATTCATGATTAGATGTGCCTGTGCATCGGTTGCAAGACCAAAAAGGATAGCTAACAGGTTTCCCATTGAAAAATAGCGGAAATCAATTTTGCCCGGACCCACATTGCCAACAAGATAGCCCGTATTTTCCGGTAACCAGCCATCAATCCAGTCGGGAATAATTTCGGGATAGACGTTTAACAGGTTTACAGCGTCCCAGCCAAATTCTTCTGATTTATAGCGATGTATCTCATTGAGTCTTTGAATATCAAGCCAATAATACAGGCGAACGTATGAGCGAAGCGTTTGCAGCCTCTTATTTACGGTATTAAGCAATTTTCTGTTTTCATCGTTTGGCAGTAATAATTCCTGTGCAGAAAGTAACATGCCATAAAAAAGCGACTGAATCTCTAATGGATGGCCATGGACGCCCATGCGTCGGTCGATCATAAAAGACCCATCCGGTACCAGCATAGCCGGAGAGGTCTCAAAGCTTTCACGTAAATACAACTTGAGGATCAGGCGCATGCCCAGTTGAAACTCATTGCTATGAGCAAGGGATATATCACCGCTCGTGATCGTGTAGGCACGCAATAAAATCATCCACCACATTGCCGAGTCGACAGGCGCTACTCTCCCGATTGCGCGGTCGCCAAAATCAGCAACGATTTTATCTCTTCCTTTCTTGTCGCTTGTGACCAGAAAGCTTGCGGGCATTAACCCCTCGGCCAGTTCATGACCTGCCATCGTTTTTTGCTGTCCACGGAGTTGCATCACTGTGGTCAAAAAATTACTGACAATTTCGGTGTTACCATTCATCAAATTTGCGAGTGCGGAAGGAACAAAATCACGAATAAAACACTCACCATAATTTTGTGCGGATAATTTGGGATCGGTTGCAGCAGTTGTTCCTACCGCTTGCCCATTAAATTGAATACCAGCGTCATCGAGTATTTTTTGAGCTGCTGCTATGGCTGGTTTAGTCATGAGTTATAAGTCGAAAAAATGTGACATGCTACGATTGTAACAAGTAAAGGCAATCGTCGCTAATACTGCACACGCCTAAGCGATTATTAACCTGGTTACGGGTGTGATATGCTATGCGGCGGTTTAACGTTGAAGCGAATACCTGGCACCACTATAGAATTTGACAGATCATAGGCCTGCTACAGACAGGTAAAAAAGCGAGATATGGGAACTCCAGTTAATCAATCCGGATACAAGCATGGCAGTGAACCATTAACGGGTGTATTGCTCACTAATCTTGGTACGCCTGATGATGCCACACCTGAGGCATTAAGAAGATATCTTGGCGAGTTTTTGTGGGATCCACGTATTGTAGAAATTCCAAGAGTGCTTTGGTGGTTGATTTTGCATGGGATCATTCTTCGTACGAGGCCAGCCAAATCAGCCAGGGCTTATAAAAAAATCTGGACAGAAAACGGTTCGCCTTTGCTGGCTATTGCATCGCATCAACGGGAAAGCATTCAGAGAGAGCTGGAGAAGAGGTTTGAAACACCTGTTATGGTCGAACTGGGAATGCGTTATGGTAACCCCTCCATAAGTTCTGCACTTGAGACATTACGTAATGCAAATGCACGACGTATACTGGTCCTGCCCTTGTACCCTCAATATTCAGCTGCCACAACAGGATCAACGTTTGATGCCATATCGAAGGTGTTCAATGCCTGGCGATGGATTCCGGAATTCAGGATGGTTACCCAATATCATGATAAAAAGGCATATATCGATTCGCTGGTGGCCTCGATTCGTGAGCACTGGGCATCAAATGGGCAACCGGAAAAAATGCTGTTTTCATTTCACGGGATTCCAAGGTTCAGTTTTGAAGCAGGCGATCCTTATCCCTGCCAGTGTCGGGTTACGGCACGTTTGGTAGCAGAAAAGTTATCACTGCCGGAAGATAGTTGGTATCTGACATTTCAGTCTCGCTTTGGATGGGCCGAATGGGTTAAACCCTATACAGACGCTACACTGAAGGCGTGGGCGCGATCTGGTGTCAGGCATGTTGACGTGATTTGCCCCGGCTTTTCAGCGGACTGTCTTGAAACGCTGGAAGAGATCAATATGCTAAACAGGGAAATATTTCTCGGTGCCGGTGGTGAGCAGTTTAATTATATTCCAGCATTGAATACCAGGACCGATCATGTTGCCGCATTAACTGACATCGTTTACCGTAATATTCAGTCCTGGGTTGGGCCGGAGTCTGACCAGGATTCACCGATTGAGATATCACAGCTGGAGTTATCCCGGCAGCGGGCGCTGGCGTCTGGCGCCAAAGACTAGCAATAATCGGAATCAGGGAATGCTTTTGGTCGACACCCCTCCTGATCGCATTCTATAAAATTTCCCGCCTGGTGCCACGCACCCAGTACCAGCCGTTGACCGTAACAGGCATTTAATTTGACATGATGAGAACCGGGCCTGTGAGTATGTCCATGAATCAGGCGAATGGCACCAAACCTGTTCATCATGGCCTTAACCGTTTCATCATTAACATCCATAATGACATCGGTTTTCTTCCCGGTTTCTTCCTTGCTGATCGTTCTGTATTGTTGGGCAATTTCTGTTCTCCTGGCAACGGGTAGTGCCAGTAATTCCTGCATGAATCCAGGTTGCCTTAGCTTGTCTCGAAACGCCTGATATTCAACATCGTCAGAGCATAAGGTGTCTCCATGCATTAGCAGGGTAGGGATGCCATTCAGATTCAGCAAAGTCGGATCATTAATAATTGTGCAATGACTCAGTTTCGAGAAGTGGTCCCGGATCAGAAAATCCCTGTTACCGTGCATAAAATACAGTTTTGTTCCCGATTGGCTGCATACGCTCAATGCGTCGATGATCTCTTGTTCAAACGGAGTGATCGCATCATCGCCCAGCCAGGCTTCAAACAGGTCGCCCAGTATGTAGAGTGCATCTGCGTCTCCGGTTCTGGCGGCAAGAAATTTTAAAAATACTTCTGCGATTGCCGTTTCATTGGGATCCAGGTGTATGTCTGAAACAAAGAGTGCACGCATGAGTATAAATATAATCTGTTGATTCAGTCTTGAGCTGAATCTGGAATCACAGAAATTTTTTCAATGACAACCCGGGTTCGTGGCAAATCGCTGCGGAATGGCCCTCCTGAACCCGTGGGAATGTTGCGGATTTTATCTACAACATCGATTCCCGAGATAACCTTGCCAAAAACAGCATATCCCCAATTGTCCGGGCTGGTTTTGGATCTGTGATCCAGTCCGTGATTGTCCACCACATTGATAAAGAACTGGGCTGTTGCGGAATGAGGGTCAGGCGTTCTTGCCATAGCGATGGTGCCGCGACTGTTTTTCAGACCATTGTCCGCTTCGTTTATTATCGGAGATCGGGTGGGAATTTTCTGAAAATTTGAAGAATAACCACCTCCCTGGATCATGAAGTGTTTTATTACCCGGTGAAAGATCGTGCCTTCGTAGTGACCAGATTTGACATATCGGAGAAAGTTTTCAACGGTTATTGGTGCTTTATCCGGATTCAATTCAACAGTGATATTTCCCTGGCTGGTTTGAATAAGCACCGCCGGGGGATTCTTGTTATCTGTCGCTGCGTATGTATTTAAACCGAATAGAACCAGCAGGGTACAAACTGTTCTTGATAATGCACGATTCATCAGTTTTTCCTGTGATAACGATGGTTGATATGACCTCATTTTAAATGTTTTTGTCGTTGTGTGAAAGTTAACGAGCGAATCAAAAATAATTATTTACTTGCATGGTTTAACTTTTGTACAAAAACACATTAAACTGCAGCGCTATGAACAAGCAGACAATAAAAACCCGTTTTGCACCCAGTCCTACTGGGCGGATTCATTTAGGCAATGTGCGAACGGCCCTGTTTAATTATTTACTGGCGAAGCGATTGGGTGGCTCGTTTGTCTTGCGCATTGAAGATACCGACCGGGAAAGAAGTCGTGAGGAATACGTTCAGGCAGTTCAGGATGATTTGCTATGGCTGGGTTTGCAATGGGACGAAGGGCCAATAGCTGAAGAATTGCAGTCCTCGTACCGGCAATCGCAACGCGATCAGATCTACGAAGAATATTTCGATTTACTTGAGCAAAAAGACATTGCCTATCCGTGCTTTTGTTCCAAAGAGGAGCTCGCGCTATCAAGAAAAGTGCAGTTATCCTCCGGTAGACCACCTCGTTATGCAGGTACCTGTGCTCATCTAGGCGATGAAGAGATATCAAAAAGAGTTCGGGCTGGAAGAAAACCTGTGCTTCGCTATCGCGTATCGAAGGACAGTTTAACCGGATTCGAGGATATGGTTAGGGGAAGTCAAAGTTTTTCGGGTAATGAGATTGGTGATTTTATTATCCGCAGGGCCGATGGCACGCCTGCTTTCTTTTTTTGCAACGCAGTTGATGATGCGTTAATGGGGGTAACGCATGTACTGCGTGGTGAGGATCACCTCACCAACACGCCGCGACAGATTATGTTGCTTGAGGCACTGGAATTGTCTGTACCAGAATATGGGCATATATCACTAATCGTCGGCAGTGATGGATCACCCTTGTCCAAAAGGCATGGTAGTCGCAGCATTAACGAATTGCGAGAAACCGGTTATTTACCTGGCGCGGTGAACAATTATCTGGCGCGTCTTGGGCATCATTATGAATGCGATGATTATGTTGCATTGTCCGATCTGTCGAGTCAGTTTGATACTTCTCATCTTGGGCGAGCGCCGGCGCGGTTTGATAGCCAACAACTTCTTTATTGGCAACATGAATCGGTTACCCACACATCAACAGAAGAATTATGGACCTGGGTTGGGAGTGAAGTTCATAAGATAGTTCCCGACGCAATGAAATTCCAATTTGTCGAGATGGTTAAACCAAACGTTAGATTGCCGGAGCATGCGTCGCGATGGGCGCGTATCGTATTCTTGGATTCGATAGAATATAGTGACAACGCACAGGAAGTTATCCAGCAGGCAGGTGGTGGATACTTTCAGCATGCTTTACATGCTTATGAGGAAAGCGGTAATGACTACAAAAATTTGATAAAAAATCTCAAGTCGTTATCTGGCAAAAAAGGCAAGGCATTATTTTTACCACTACGTGTTGCACTCACTGGTGAACTGGATGGGCCAGAACTGGCTCAATTGATTCCTATGATGACTCCCGAGCGGATTAATGCACGCTTGAAGGCATGCATTGAAGCCTCCATCAAATAGCAACAATGTGTATTGGAGAAGCGCTCGGCCGCATCAGACATTGAACTGGCGGGTCATGTTTTTGAAATTGTTCGCCAGTTCGAGCAGCCGCTGATTTGCACTTGATATTTCTCGCGCACCTTCTGCAGCTTCTTCTGCAACCTGGCTGATATTAACGATATTGCGGTTGATTTCTTCTGCAACCGCGCTTTGTTCCTCCGATGCGCTGGCAATCTGATCATTCATATTGTTAATCATCATTACATCATTGGCAATGGAGTCAAGTTTTTCACCACCTTTTTCGGCATGATCTACACTGGATTTTGCTGAGTCGCGGCCCTCAGTCATAACGTGCACAGCGTTTCTGGTGCCAGCCTGCAATTGCTCAATCATATGCTGGATTTCTTCGGTAGACTGCTGGGTGCGCTGCGCCAGTGTCCGCACCTCATCGGCTACCACCGCAAATCCGCGCCCCTGTTCACCGGCTCGTGCCGCTTCGATCGCTGCATTGAGCGCTAGCAAATTTGTTTGTTCAGCGATGTCCTTGATGACATCAAGGACAACATCAATATTCTCACTGTGTGATTCAAGCTCCTGTATGACAGAGGACGCCTTTTCAACCTCTTCCGCGAGTTGTTTGTTTGCCTGGATAATAAGGGAGACAACATCTTTCCCGGATTGAGCCTCGTCATTGGCTTCTTTGGCTGCCTGTGCGGCATTTTCCGTATTACTGGCGACTTCCTGTACAGTCGTTGCCATTTCATTCATCGCTGTGGCAACCTGGTCGGTCTCGGATTGTTGTTGAATGATGCCAGCAATGGATTGGTCAACGGTTGCGGAAGTTTGCTGCGCGACGTCAACCAGATTCTCGGCCGAATCCTCCATCCTTCCAATAACTGTTCTTAATCTGGCCTGTAACATCCGGATTGCAAGAACAGGCGCGCCAAAGTCGTCGGTATTACCGACATAGACCTGTTGCATGACCGGGTTGTCAACGACAGATCTTGCAACCTTCGCCATCTCTGATACCGGGCGTAACAGGTATTCTAACAGTGAAATCATTGGTATCAGGATCCCTGTAAACATAACGAGCGCATGCAATGGCAGCAGTTGTCCAGTCAACAACAATCCCCCAGTCATTGCCGACAGGATGACTGCAATGCCGCCGTAGAGTTTTTTCTTGAATGATAGCGCTGGTAGTTTTAGCCGGCTGGACTTGGTCCCCATCAATTGACTGTATAATTTTGATGCGCGTTTGACATCTGCAGACTTGGGTTTGGTTCTGACGGACTGGTAACCGGTGATCTGTCCATTTTCAAACATCGGGGTTACATAGCCATCCACCCAGTAAAAATCACCGTTCTTGCAACGATTTTTCACGATACCCATCCATGATTTACCTTCTTTTAGCGTCGTCCACAGGTCCGCAAACGCAGCCGGAGGCATATCGGGATGTCTGACGATGTTATGGCTTTTCCCCATTAGCTCTTCTTCAGAAAATCCACTGATACGAACAAAGTCCTCGTTGCTATACGTCAGGGCGCCCTTGAGGTCCGTTGTCGAAACAATAACGTCATCTGCCGCCATTTGTACTTCATTGTCAGTTACCGGGCGGTTGATTTTCATTGAAAACTCCTGCTAATTTGGTGATTCTTTCTATTTATCTTGAACAAACGCTGTTAATTCTCTATGCAGACATCCAGTTAATAACCATAGGGCTAGTATGGATAACGTCGGCTGCTATGTGTATTTTCTTGAGTAAAAAGGCAATTTTTGTACCGAAGAACCTGTTTTTTACCGGGACCTTCATTCAGTAGCGACTAAATTGACTATCATTTCACGTTAAGCCCGATTCAAACATCGCTCCAGAAAATGATATGATTGGCCTCCTGATAGCAAGGCATTTGGCTATCTAATTGAAATAAAAAGTAATTTAATAAAACTGGAAATCGATAACCTGGAAATAGTGGGACATGTTGCAGATTCAAAATAGCCTATCGGGGAAAAAGGAAGTATTTAAGCCACTTTGCGAGGGGAAAGTGGGAATCTATGTTTGTGGCATGACAGTCTACGATTATTGCCATTTGGGACATGCGCGTGTGATGGTCGTTTTTGATGTGGTAACAAGATACCTGCGTCATTCCGGCTACCAGGTTACTTATGTCAGAAATATCACTGATATTGATGACAAGATCATTCAACGAGCCCGTGAGAATAACGAAGAAATTAATGATCTCACGACGAGGTTTATTGATGCGATGCACGAGGATGCAACAGAACTGGGTGTATTGGCACCTGACATCGAGCCCAGGGCAACCCGGTCAATAAGCCAGATTCTCGATATGATCCGGAATTTGGTCGACAACGGTTTTGCCTATGCCGCAGACAATGGAGACGTGTATTACGATGTGAGTCGATTCGAGGGCTATGGCAAACTGTCGGGACGATCTCTGGAGGATATGCAGGCAGGGTCAAGAGTCGAGGTTGATGAGGCGAAAGATGACCCCATGGATTTTGTATTATGGAAAGCCTCAAAGCCCGGGGAGCCTGCATGGGAATCGCCCTGGGGGAAAGGTCGGCCAGGTTGGCATATTGAATGCTCAGCGATGTCGACGAATTGTCTCGGTGACCATTTTGATATTCATGGTGGCGGCATGGATTTGATGTTTCCGCACCATGAAAACGAAATCGCGCAGTCTGAGGCGTCTACCGGACATCAGTTTGTGAATACCTGGATGCACAATGGTTTTGTGCAGATAAACGAGGAAAAGATGTCAAAATCCCTGGGCAACTTTTTTACCGTGAGAGCGGTACTAAAAAAATACCCGGCTGAGGTGATCCGATACTTTATCGTCGCCAGTCATTATCGTAGTCCATTGCATTATTCATCAGTCAATCTCGACAGCGCGAAAGCGGCACTTGACCGATTTTATGGCGCATTGCGTGGGCTCGATCTGGTTAAACGGTCTTCGGATGAAAGTTGCAGTTACCAGGAGCATTTTCAATCCGCAATGAATGATGATTTTAATACCCCCGAGGCGTTGGCAGTGCTGTTTTCGATGGTGAGTGAGATCAATCGTTTTCGACAGTCAGAAGATCTGGATAGTGCCGCTGCACTTGCAGCAGAGCTGCGAGAGCTCGCCAGTACTCTGGGTATTTTGCAGTCTGATCCGGAGGACTGGTTCAAGAAAATTAATATTGCTATTCCTGCTGCAAGGCTTGATTTGAAGGCTGGTTCCCCGGTTGCAGACCTGTCTGACAATGCCATCGACGAATTGATTGCCAAGCGTAATCAGGCACGAGCGGACAAAGATTTTGCCGAGGCTGATCGCATTAGAGATGAGCTAAAGCATCTCGGGGTCATTCTTGAAGACGGGCCAGGTGGGACCACCTGGCGCAGGGGCTAATACACGTTACTAAACGCCCTGGTGTAATACTTCTGCAGCAAATAGCGTATTTTGCATCAGGATTGCGACAGTCATGGGACCAACCCCTCCTGGAACAGGGGTAATCCACGCTGCGCGTTCTGAAGCAGTATCAAATTCTACATCGCCGATCAGCTTTCCATGTTCGTTCCTGTTAATCCCAACGTCGATGACAATGGCACCTTCCTTGATCCACTTGCCTTTCACAAGGCCCGGTTTACCCACGGCGACCACTACAATATCAGCTCTTGAGATATGTTCAGACAGGTTTGTGGTGAATCGATGACAGGTGGTAACGGTACATCCGGCAATTAATAGTTCAAGCAACATAGGCCGTCCAACGTGATTGGATGCGCCTACAATCACAGCGTCTTTACCGCGTATTGGCTCACCCGTACTTTCCAGTAACGTCATGATGCCACTGGGGGTACAAGATTTTAATACTGGCATTCTCAGTGCGAGTCTGCCGATGTTGTATGGATGAAAGCCATCGACATCTTTATGTGGTAAGATGCGTTCAATGATGATTTCGCTATCAATATGCTCGGGTAGCGGGAGTTGAACAAGGATGCCGTCAACAGTCGGGTCATCATTGAGTGTATCAATCAAGGCAAGTAGTTCATCTTGGGAAATATTGTCAGGCAAATCGTGAGATACGGATAATATGCCGACGTCCTCGCAAGCTTTACGTTTGTTTCGTACGTAGACTTCCGAAGCTGGATCATCACCGATGAGAATAACGGCTAGCCCTGGCGCTCTCTTGTTGTCAGCTAATCTTTGAGAAACACGTTCCTTGATAGACGCACGAAGCTCGGCGGCGATTGTTTTGCCATCAATGATATTGGATGATTTGCCTGACATAAAATGTGAGAGTTCTGTTGCTAGACCGAGTGCGAATATTAACATGATCTGGCGCTTTCTATTAAGCGAATCGATCTAATTTTGTGTAAAATATTTCGGATATTTAGATTAGGGGTGTGCAGTACAATGCCGGCTAAAACGCTATATGACAAATTATGGGATATGCATGTCGTTCACCAGAATGAGGACGGCACCTGTATTCTTTATATTGATCGCCATTTGGTTCACGAGGTTACCTCACCACAGGCATTTGAGGGGTTAAGACTCGCTGGGCGGGCACCCTGGCGCGTAGACAGTATTCTGGCTGTTCCCGATCATAACGTACCCACCACCAACAGAGACTCGGGTATATCAGACCCTGTCTCGAAAGAGCAGGTTGATACACTGGATAACAATTGCCTTGAATTCGGGATTACCGAATTTACGATGGACGATCCGAGACAGGGAATTGTCCATGTCATTGGGCCTGAGGAAGGAGCAACGTTGCCCGGTATGACGATCGTCTGTGGAGATTCGCATACGTCTACTCACGGGGCGCTAGGTGCGTTGGCATTTGGAATCGGGACATCAGAAGTGGAGCATGTGCTGGCGACACAGTCCCTGATCCAGAAAAAATCTAATAACCTGTTAATTCATGTTGACGGACAAACAACACCGGGTGTATCTGCAAAGGATATCGCATTAGCCATCATTGGTGAGATAGGAACAGCTGGAGGAACTGGCTACGCAATCGAGTTTGCGGGGCAGGCCATTAGTGATCTTTCGATAGAAGGTAGAATGACCTTGTGCAATATGGCGATAGAGGCAGGGGCGCGGGCTGGTATGGTTGCTGTTGACGAAAAGACGATCGAGTATGTTAGAGGCCGGCCCTATGCGCCCAAAGGGAATGTTTGGGAAAGCGCAAGTAAGGCCTGGCAGCTGCTACACAGTGATACGGGTGCCAAGTTCGATAAGGTGGTGAATATTGACGCAGAAAGTATTAAACCGCAGGTAACCTGGGGAACATCGCCAGAGATGGTGGCGCCTGTCGATGGGCGAATTCCAGTTCCGGAAGAGATTGCGGATGCAACCAGTCGTGGTGGTGTTACCCGGGCACTTGAGTACATGGGGCTTGTGCCGGGAATGGCGATTACCGATATCAAGCCGGACAAGGTATTTATAGGTTCTTGTACCAACTCCCGGATAGAAGATCTGCGAGCAGCAGCTGCAGTTGTTAAAGGCAGGCATGTGGCGAGCAATATCAAACTCGCTTTGGTTGTTCCTGGTTCGGGTCTGGTTAAGCGACAGGCGGAGTCAGAAGGTCTGGACAGAATTTTTACCGAGGCAGGTTTTGAATGGCGTGAACCGGGGTGCTCCATGTGTTTGGCGATGAATGCCGACAGACTGGAACCAGGTGAACGCTGCGCTTCAACGTCCAATCGCAATTTCGAAGGACGCCAAGGGCAGGGGGGGCGTACCCATCTCGTCAGCCCCGGGATGGCTGCAGCGGCAGCGATTAACGGGCATTTTGTCGATGTTAGAACATTAATTGAGTGAGTAAAAATGCAGGCATTTAAAAATATTAAAGGAATTGTGCTGCCGCTGGATCGAGCCAATGTCGATACCGATGCGATTATTCCTAAACAGTTTTTAAAATCTATAAAGCGCACAGGGTTTGGTGAAAACCTGTTCGATGAATGGCGTTATCTGGATGTTGGTGAGCCCGGTAAAGATAACAGCGTTAGACCAGTTAACACTGAATTCGTGCTCAACCAGCCGCGATATCAGGGCGCGGAAATCCTGTTGGCCCGAGAGAATTTCGGTTGTGGGTCTTCGCGTGAACACGCTGTTTGGGCGCTACTCGACTATGGGTTCAGGGTTGTGATTGCTCCGGGCTTTGCTGATATTTTTTATAACAACTGTTTTAAAAATGGTGTCTTGCCTGTCAGCTTGACCGTCGATCAGGTGAACCGGCTATTCATTGAAACAGGCGCAAATGATGGTTACACACTTGAAGTTGATTTGCCCGGGCAGATGGTTCGACTGCCCAATGGAAACACGTTTCCATTTGAGGTTGACGCTTTTCGCAAGCATTGTCTCATGCAGGGTCTGGATGACATTGGTTTGACAATGGAGCACGCAGGAAAGATAAAGGCCTATGAAGCAGCGAAGCGTGAAAGTGCTCCGTGGCTTTTTAATCTGGAAAAAAATAATCTTTCATAACAACTAAGGATTAAAAATGACAAAGAAGGTGCTTGTGTTGCCCGGTGATGGAATTGGTCCCGAGATCGTTTCCGAGGCAGTGAAAATACTTGAGTTTTTTAAAACGGAACATGGTCTGGCAATCGAGATAGAACATGGACTGGTCGGTGGTGCAGCCTTTGATGATGGTGGTCACCCTCTACCGAGTGAGACACTGGAACTGGCCAAAGACGCCGATGCCGTGCTGTTAGGCGCGGTGGGTGGCTATAAGTGGGAGTCGCTTGATATCGCTGTTAGACCTGAAAAAGGCCTGTTAGGTTTGAGAGCCGAGCTTGGTTTATTCTCAAATCTTCGTCCCGCAATTCTTTATCCACAACTGGCGAGTGCATCCTCGCTAAAAGAGGAGATGGTTGCAGGTCTCGATTTGATGATCGTTCGTGAGCTGACCGGCGGAATATATTTTGGTCAACCCAGAGGTATCAGAGTAACCGAAAAGGGTGAAAGACAAGGATACAACACATTGGTTTACAGCGAGTCCGAAATTGAGCGTATCGCCCGTTCCGCTTTCGATATAGCGATGAAAAGGGACAAGCGAGTTTGCTCTGTTGATAAGGCCAACGTGCTGGAGTGTACCGAGCTGTGGAGAGAAGTTGTAACTGAAACAGCAAAATCCTATCCCGAAATCAGCTTGACTCATCTGTATGTGGATAATGCGGCCATGCAGCTCGTGAAAGCGCCCAGGCAGTTTGATGTCATCGTGACAACCAATATGTTCGGGGATATTTTGTCGGATTGTGCGGCAATGCTTACCGGTTCAATCGGTATGTTGCCGTCTGCATCGCTGGATGAAAATGGCAAAGGCATGTATGAACCTATTCACGGTTCTGCACCCGATATAGCGGGTCAAGGGGTAGCAAACCCGCTCGCCACAGTATTGTCTGCGGCGATGATGCTTCGCTATTCACTGGACGAGGAAGAAATCGCCTCGCAAATTGAAGACGCTGTAGATCGAGTGCTGGACCAGGGTCTTCGGACGCCAGATATCCATACGAGTGAGATGATGAAGGTAAGTACGTCGGAAATGGGCGATGCCGTGCTGGCAGTTCTCAAATAGATTGTTGTTTAGTGAATTTGTGATCTGGTTCAAGGTTTAAATCAAGGGAAACAAATAAAGTGAAAGATAAATTTGATGTGGCCGTTGTTGGCGCTACCGGTGCTGTTGGTGAAACAATGATCTCGATACTCGAATCAAGAAACTTTCCGGTTGGAAGGTTGTATCCATTAGCGAGCAGTAGGTCGGCGGGAACAAAAGTTCAGTTCAAAGGTAATTATATTACGGTAGAAAATCTTGATGGATTTGATTTTTCAAAGGTTCAGATTGGGCTTTTTTCTGCTGGAGGTAGTGTATCTGAAAAATATGCGCCCAGGGCAGCCGAGGCCGGGTGTGTCGTGATAGATAATACCTCACATTATCGGTATGAAGCGGATATCCCTTTGGTCGTGCCCGAGGTCAATGCGCATGCAATCGCAGACTACAAAAATCGAAATATCATAGCCAATCCAAATTGCTCGACAATTCAAATGCTTGTGGCGCTAAAGCCCATTTATGATGCTGTGGGTATAAAGAGGATTAATGTTTGTACCTATCAGGCGGTCTCGGGTACTGGCAAGGAAGCGATCGATGAGCTGGCGAAGCAAACTGCTAACTTATTGAATGGAAAGAATATTGAGGCAAAAGTTTATCCCAGGCAGATTGCCTTTAACGTGCTGCCTCATATTGACGTATTTCTAGACAACGGATACACGAAAGAAGAGATGAAAATGGTCTGGGAAACTAAAAAAATTCTCGAAGATGACGCTATCCTAGTTAACCCGACCGCTGTTAGGGTGCCAGTGTTTTATGGTCATTCTGAGGCAGTTCATATCGAAACGGTATCGAAAATTTCTGCTGAAGAGGCGACCAGGGTGCTACAGGAATCATCAGGCATAGTGGTGCTGGATGAACGTAAACCAGGAGGGTATCCAACGGCGATTACCGAGGCAGCTGGTAGTGATCCGGTTTACGTGGGTAGAGTGCGAGAAGATATCTCGCACGATTTTGGACTTGATATCTGGGTGGTCGCGGATAACGTGCGCAAGGGTGCTGCGCTGAACAGTGTGCAAATTGCTGAAATCCTGGTTGAGGACTACCTTAGCGGGTGACGGTAAAATGACTGTTTGGTCAGTAATTTAAATCAGGTATTTTGAATTGACGTGAGTATTGATATGATAACTAACGTCGCAAGGACATGGAGAAAGGATGTTGCATAGTCTAGCAAGGGCGCTGGTTGCGATTAGTTTGCTCATTCCCGTTAACAGTTTTGGCTTGGGACTGGGCGAGATTGAATTATCATCTGCGCTTAATCAACCATTTGACGCAAAAATCGGACTTTCCGCTACCGAGTTAATTGACCCGCAGGACATAAAGGTCAATATGGCCTCAGGCGAGGATTTTCAAAAAGCAGGTATTGAACCGCTTACCTTTCTGGGTGATATTCAGTTCGAAGTTGTCGCGGCAACTCCCGGACAATCACCATTTATCAGGCTAACCTCCACGCAGCCTGCCAAAGAGCCATTTCTGGATTTTATAGTAGAGGTCAATTGGCCCAAAGGCCGGTTGCTCCGTGAATACACAGTTCTGCTGGACCCTCCTGTGTTTATTGACGAGGCTCCCTCTCCAGTTTCTTCTCCGGTATTGGAAAAAGAAGAAGAGAATTTTGCATCACCAATGGATCAGCCAGAGCCCGTGCCAGCTGAGCCGAACGCTGCTGATCAGGATCTGCATAGCGCAACAACGACTGTAGATAGTCTCGGAGCGATAGAATATGGTCCGGTTGCAGTAACTGACACGCTGTGGAAAATTGCGCAGCGCGTTAAACCGGATAATTCAGTTAGTGTGAATCAGGTCATGATGGCACTGCTGAAAAATAATCCCCAGGCATTTTACGCAAAGAATATCAATGGGCTAAAAGCGGGATATGTCTTAAGAATTGATGACCCCGCCCTGATATCGGAGATGTCACATTCTGAGGCCGTCAGGGAAGCAATCCGTCAGAATGAGCAGTGGTTAGACGGAAGACAATTATTGGCGCGCTCAGCGAGCAAGTCTCCATTAGGCGTACAGTCTGACAGTTCAGCTTCTGCAGACGTTGTTTCCACTGGGGAAACGTCTGCGACTGAAGCAAAATTGAAATTATTAACAACCGATGGTGGGGCAACAGGTTCTGCTAGTGGAGACGCGTTTGGAGAAGCGAAAAACGAAATTGACCGAATCAGACAGGAATTGGCGCTTGCACTGGAATCGAGTGAGGTCAGTCGGCAGGAAAACGTAGAATTACGAGAAAGACTGGCCTCGCTGGAAGAGCAATTAAGCGCAATGCAACGTTTGATCACATTAAAGGATGATTCGTTGGCAGCGATGCAAGGCAGGGTTGCTGAGCAAACCGAACCGGCAGAAGCGATAGATAGCCAGGAGATTGGAGGGATCGAAGCTGATCCAGCAGATGTATCCGTAGATAATGAATCGAATCAGAATCAACCAGTCGCTCCGCCCCCAATGGTACCACCCGTCTCTCAATCGGACGACTCGCTGCTAACCGGTTTGATGATGGATCCGATGTTGCTGGTCGTTGTTGTATCGGTCGTTGTGTTATTGGGTGGTTTGTTATGGTTGATTCGCAGAAGGCAATTAGCTGCAGCGGGTTTTGATGAGGGATTACATGCTGCGGAAGCAGAGACTGAAGTGGAAGAGGCGACAAGTTCTTTGTCGAATCTGGACAAAATAGAACAGTTTGCATCTGACAGCGCGGTTGAAAACATTCAGGCCGATGTCGATGAAATGGATACGCTTGCTGAGGCCGATGTCTATCTTGCCTATCGACGTTTTGATAAAGCGGAAGAATTACTCAAGCAGGCGATTGATAACGAGCCACAGAGGCTGGATCTGCAGTTAAAGCTGATCGAGGTTTATGGGGCAAGTAAAAATGTTGGTGAATTTGTTACTCGTGCCGAAAGCTATTTCGCCGATGCAGGACAAGAAACGCCAGCCGATTGGGACGTGGTAGTTGAGCTGGGAAGGCAACTCGCCCCGGAGCATCCGTTGTTTGGCCATGCCGATGGCAGTCAGTCAGACAATAGTGAAGCTGATGACCTGGCAGTGCATACAGATATTGAGAGTAGACTTGATGAAGCCAATGACGACGAGGTCAATGAGTTATCTGATTTGACCAGTCATTCTGATGACAAACTGATGGCCGATTTCTCGGGAGATACACGAGAGGCTTTAGATGAATCTGATAGCATTAACGAGTTTTCAAGCCGGGCATTCGGGAGCGAATCATCGGAACTCGAAGTCGCGGAAGAATTGGATACAAGAGATGATTCGTCAGAATTTCTTCAGTCAGCAGATGATGATACACCTGAAGTAAATGAAGGTGCTGAAACTGATGGCTATACCACCGAAATGGGTGATGGATTCGGCGAAGCAGAATCCGAAGATACATTGTCAGCCCTTGATGCTTCTGCCAGTGATGAGCAAGACCCCGGACATGGCGATACAAACGAGGCGGAAAAAAACGAATCTCTGGTCATAGATCAGGAAGAGAATGAACCTGCTGAAGATAATATTATAGAATTTGAGTCTGGATTGGCACCATCCGGGATATCTGACAACGATAATGACGAAGACAACGAGACAGACAATGTTATGTCATTTGATCTTGATGTGCTGCCAGAATCAGAATCGCCAGAAGGCGATGATGATTCAGTTGATATTGAACTTCCGCCTGAAAATAACAATTCAATTATAGAGTTAGATGATACTGTTCTTGCCGATAAAGAAGGATTGAATGGCGAAGATGATTCAAAATCCGGTCAAGATGCAATGGCTGAAGCAAACGTAGAAGATCTCGATTGGATGTCGAATGTTGGCTCTGAGCTGGAAGGGGATGAGCAGTCACTGGATGATTTATTGGGTAGCTTTGGGGATGACGATGACGAAAGTCTTTTTGCAAGTGAAGATGAAATTGGAACCAAGCTGGATCTGGCAAAGGCCTATATTGACATGGGTGACCAGGATAGCGCACGTAGTATCCTGATCGAAGTTGAGCAGGACGGGAATGATAACCAGAAGCAAGAGGCCCATGAATTGAAACAACAATTGGGTTAAAGAAAACAAATAAACCTTTAAACTGACTATTGTAAAATTGAGTTTTCATCCTGCTGTTATAGTAATTACCTTTATTGTTTTTACTGCAGCCATATCACATGCCGACAATACAAAACTTGCGCTGAGCGCAGTAGTTTTGTTGATGTTGTATTTGCTGATTAATTCCTCGCATTTAAGCAGCGGAATAAAAATGTTAAGCAGGCTGAAGTGGTTTCTCCTGTCAATTATTGTTATTTTTTCCTGGTTTACTCCTGGACAAAGTTTGTTTACTGTTGATTCAGATTTCGTACAGGCATTGTTGCCTACCTATGATGGTATTTTTGCAGGACTATTGAGGATATCTGCTCTCGCCATCATAGTTTTCGCGGTTAATTTACTACTCAGGGAGATGCCTCGGCAGCAGTTGCTTATGGCACTCAGATCGATCGCGAGTCCATTAGAATATGTGGGCATTAGTCGGGATACCGTAACGGTTCGTTTGTCGCTAACCCTGGATGCATTTGAAGAAGTCAGGTTTGTCGTTAGTTCGGCCCGCAGCGAGCTGAAGATTAAATCTTTTACCTTGCAGTCAATCAGTGACTTGACTGCAGCTATCTACGATCAGGTACGGGTTCGCGCAGAAAACCCATCCTCACATGAAGTTATTATTTCGGTTGAACCTTCGCCGCCCATTTATCAGTGGTTGCTGCCAGTCCTGATGGCTGCTTTCTTCTGGATAAACTAATTGATCACTAGGCCGGCTTGAATATGACACCTCCCAAAGGAGGTAGTGAGATGCTGATAGAGTGAGGCCTGTTCATCCATTCCTGATCATCACAGCTAACCCTGCCATTACCCACGTTGCTGCCACCATAAAACTCTGAATCAGAGTTGAAGACTTCTTCATAATCACAGTGATATGGGACACCGATTCGGTAATGATGATGAACTACAGGGGTGAAGTTTAGCGCAACGATGGCAATATCGTCCCCATTTTTCCTCATGAAGACAAGAACAGACTGGGAAGAATCATGACAATCTATCCAGTCAAACCCCTGGGCATCGAAATCATGTTTGTAAAGCGACGGCAGTTGTGTATAGAGTTTATTCAGATCGCCAACCAATGACTGAATACCATGATGGAGTGGGTAGTCTAATACGTACCAATCAAGCGGTTGGTCGTGGTTCCATTCAGTGCCCTGACCAAATTCACTGCCCATAAACAGCAGTTTTTTGCCCGGATGGGTATACATGTATGTATATAACAGTCGCAAATTGGCGAATCGTTGCCACTCATCTCCCGGCATCTTGTTCAGCATGGAGTTTTTACCATGTACGACTTCATCGTGGGAAAACGGCAGGATAAAATTTTCAGTAAATGCATAAAGCTGGCTAAAAGTCAGTATATCGTGATGATACTGGCGGTATACAGGGTTCTTACTCATATATTCCAGCGTGTCATGCATCCAGCCCATATTCCATTTCATGCTGAATCCGAGACCGCCTAGCCATACGGGCCTGGAGACCATTGGCCATGCGGTACTTTCTTCAGCTAGTACAACGGTACCGGGGTGGAGCTTGTGAGTCACTTCATTCATGTTGCGCATGAAGTCAATGGCTTCCAGGTTCTCATTGCCGCCGTATATATTTGGCTCCCAATCCCCTTCTTCGCGGGAATAATCCAGGTACAGCATTGATGCCACTGCATCAACGCGTAAACCATCGATATGGTGCTCTTCCAGCCAGTATATTGCGCTTGACAATAGCAGGTTGCATACCTCGTTACGCCCATAATTGAAGATCAAGGTGCCCCAGTCACGGTGTTCTCCCCGGCGGGGATCCGCGTGTTCGTATAGCGCGCTACCATCGAACTGTGCCAGGCCATGAGGATCTTTGGGGAAATGGCCTGGCACCCAATCAAGGATTACCCCGATATTATTTTGATGACAAAGGTCGACCAGGTATCGGAAGTCATCAGGTGTCCCAAAACGGCTGGTCGGTGCAAAATATCCAATCGTCTGGTAACCCCAGGATGCATCCAATGGATGTTCGGTAATCGGCAATAATTCTATATGGGTAAATCCAAGCTTCGAAACATGGTCAACGAGTTGTTTGGCCAGCTCTCGATAGTTGAGAAAATTATCGTGCTCGTCACGCCGCCAGGAACCCAGGTGCACCTCGTAAATAGACATTGGCTCATTTAGCCAGTTATCCTGTTTGCGTTTTTCTATCCAGTTTTGATCTTGCCATTGATATTCAGAATCTTCGGTGACAATTGATGCGGTGCTGGGGCGCATTTCAAACTGTTGTGCATAAGGATCGGCCTTTTCGTGAATACTCTTATTGTGTTGATTACGAATCTCGAACTTATACAAGTCACCCGCCTTGATGCCAGGAATAAATAATTCCCATATGCCACTGCCTCCACGTACGCGCATGGGGTGGAAACGGCCGTCCCAATTATTAAAGTCGCCGATTACGCTGACTCGCTCTGCATTAGGCGCCCAGGTGGAAAACAAAATGCCGTGGATATCGTCAACGACGTGCTGATGTGCGCCGAGAAAACGATAGGCATGGTTATGGTTACCCTCACCGAATAAATGTAAATCGAAATCACCTAGCTGATGCGGGAAACAATAGGGGTCATAAGTGATATGTGTATTACCATAGCCATCGGTCCATTGAATTCTGTAACGGTCAGGGATGTTACCGGATGAGCCTTGCCACTCAAAGATATCTGAGTTGTATTGGCGGGTCATGGTGACGTCCGCCTCGAGTATTGTTGCCTCAGCGGCACCAGGAACAAAAACCCTGACGATTTCGCCGTCAGCCGTCGGATGTTTACCCAGATAATTAAATGGATCATGATGGCGCGCATCGATAATTCTCCTGGCGTCATCGGGTACGAGTTCGATTGATTTTGTGTCGGTAGGTAAGGCCATCGTTATATTCGTTATATTATGTTGTTAATTTATTAATTATTTTTTGGCAAATCTCGCGTCGCCGCGGCAATAATGATAGCATAATCGGGATTAGAGAGATATCGGGAATCGAAGTAACAATATCCTGTCTGAAGCGCAACTAAAAATATAAAGTGTGTACGAAAAGTATAAATGTCTGATCTTGTGGTCAAAGAGTCAGGACCCATTAAACTAATTCACTGATTTGATTGTTTTACACAATCAGATACAGGCTCATATAGGGAGGCAAAATGGACCAGTCATCAGGGCATCACCACTCTGCTCGTTTTGTAAGCCGTCTAACCCGGGATACCATGGCATTGATTCTCGCTGGTGGACGAGGCTCGCGACTCAAGCATTTAACCCAATGGCGGGCAAAACCGGCAGTGCCTTTTGGTGGAAAGTTTCGAATTATTGATTTTCCGTTATCCAATTGTGTGAATTCGGATATTCGTCGTATTGCGGTATTGACCCAATACAAGGCCCATTCCCTGATCCGGCATATTCAACAAGGCTGGGGATTCCTTCGTGCCGAACTGGGTGAGTTTGTCGAGGTGGTGCCGGCGCAACAGCGCGTTGCCAATACTTGGTATGAAGGCACGGCGGATGCAGTATTCCAGAATATCGATATTATGCGTAGTCATGCGCCGTCATATACATTGATCCTGGCCGGTGATCATATTTACAAAATGGACTATGGGCCAATGCTGGCCTATCATGTTGAACAGGAAGCTGACATGACGGTCGGTTGTATAGAAGTGCCACTCGATGATGCAAAGGCATTCGGTGTCATGTCCATCAATAAAGACGGGGTGGTGGAAGCGTTCGACGAAAAGCCGGATAACCCCAAACCGATGCCGGGTAACGAAGACATGGTATTGGCATCGATGGGGATCTATATATTCAATACGCAATTTCTTTACGAACAGCTGATAAAAGATGCGGATGACCCATCCTCCAGCCATGACTTCGGTAAGGATATTATCCCGTCGGTCATTGATAGATACCGAATTATTGCCTATCCGTTTCGTGATAACGAAACCGGTGTCCAGGCCTACTGGCGTGATGTGGGTACGGTCGACTCGTTCTGGGCAGCTAACCTCGAATTGATTGGTATAACGCCCGAGTTGAATCTCTATGATCAATATTGGCCAATCTGGACCTATCAGGCACAGTCACCACCTGCCAAGTTTATTTTTGATGATGATGGTGGTCGTAGAGGTATGGCGGTTGATTCGATGATATCCGGGGGCTGTATTGTCTCTGGGGCGACTTTGCGGCATTCGTTATTGTTTTCTGATGTTACCGTCAAGTCTTACAGCGAATTAACTGACTGTGTTGTACTACCGGACGTTTTCATTGGAGAGAAATGCAAGCTTAGAAAGGTAATTCTTGACAAGGGCTGTCACATCCCGGAAGGAACGGAAATCGGTATAGATCCGGAAAAAGATGCTGAACGTTTTTATGTCAGTCCGGGCGGCGTGGTACTGGTGACACCGGATATGCTAGGGCAGGATCTGCACCGTGGCCGCTGATAATAAATCCGCAAAAAATCAGGTAAGAGTAGTACTGTGCTGGCATATGCATCAGCCAGAGTACCGGGGTGTTTGTGGGCATTATCAATTGCCCTGGACGTATTTACATGCCATTAAAGACTACGTGGACATGGCGGCCATCCTGGAAGCAAATCCGGACGCACGTGCGGTAGTCAATTTTGTTCCGATTTTGCTGGAGCAGATTAACGATTACGCACACCAGATAAAGCAATTTCTTAAAACAGGAAGATGCTTGCGTGACCCGCTTTTGGCAGCCCTGGATATGCCCGCATTACCTTCTATACCGGAAGAGCGCATAGCTTTGGTAAAAGCGTGTCTGAAGGCGAATAAAGAACGATTGATTGATCGATATCCAGCCTATCAAAGGCTAGCCGAGATCGCAGACTGGGCGATCGAAGATACACATACGATGACCTATCTGGATGAACAATTCCTGGTAGATATACTCGTCTGGTATCACCTGGCATGGTTGGGAGAAACGGTCCGCCGGGACGATACGCGTGTAGAGCATCTGATTGAAAAGGGGGCTCTTTTCAACCTTAAAGACAGACGGCAATTATTAGGTATTATCGGGGAGTTGCTTGAGAGTGTTATTCCTCGATACAGAAAATTGGCAGAAAATGGCCAGGTGGAGCTTTCCATGACGCCTTATGCGCATCCAATGCTACCACTGCTGCTTGACTTTAATTCGGCCCGCGAGGCGATGCCTGATGTGGCCTTGCCGGAATCCAGCGGCTATAGCGGAGGAAGAGAGCGGGTTCAATGGCATTTCAGGGAAGGTATAAAATCATTTGAGCATCACTTTGGTGTCAAACCAAAAGGCTGCTGGCCATCAGAAGGCGGGGTTTGTGAAGAGGTCATCGAGATTCTCGATGAATACGGTTTTTCGTGGGTCGCCACTGGAGAGACCGTGTTGCATAACAGTATCAAAAAATCAGTAGAGAAAGGTGGTGTGGACCCAGGTGACTGTATTCATACCGGCTATCGATTTAAAGAGAATAATCCAGTTTGTTTCTTCAGAAACGATGGGTTGTCTGATTTGATAGGGTTTACCTATTCTGACTGGCATGGTGACGATGCCGTCAATAATCTTGTGCATCACATTGAAAATATTGCTGAAAGCTGTGATTGGCGCGATGATATGGTTGTGCCCATCATCCTGGATGGCGAAAATGCCTGGGAATCATATCCTGAGAATGGCTTTCACTTTTTAACTGCGCTATACAAAACATTGGCAGATCATCCAAAAATAAAGCTGACAACCTTTGCTGCTTGTGTCGATGAGGGTTTGCCTACTCAAAAGCTTGATGCGATTGTCGCAGGAAGCTGGGTATATGGCACATTTTCAACCTGGATGGGAGATCCTGACAAGAATCGGGGTTGGGATTTGTTATGCGAGGCGAAACGCTGCTTTGATAAAATTATGGCAGACAAGAAACTGTCGCCCAAACTGAAAGAGTCATTGGAAAGAAAGTTGGCAACCTGTGAGGGCTCTGACTGGTTTTGGTGGTTCGGCGATTACAATCCATCAGAGTCAGTGAGTGACTTTGAGCATCTGTTTAGAACGCACTTATCGAGCCTGTATCAAATGGCGGGGCTTGAGCCACCTGAGCATCTAACGCATATCATAAGCCATGGCGGTGGAAATCCTGAGCAGGGTGGTGTCATGCGGCCCGGAAAGGAAGTGGCCTAGCACATTTTTGTTGTTCGAGCGGAAAATTGAAATTCAAATTTGACAATTGAGCGCATGCCGGTACAATCGCGCTCGACAGGTGGGTTCAGCTTAACATGTAGTGACTTTTGAGTCTGTTTAAACTGATATTTTAAATAATTGCGTCTTTCAATTTTCTCGCTTAACTTGCAAGTTACGGACAGGTAGTCAGTGGTCTCTATGCTCGATAGTGAATTATTGGCGCTATCAATATAGAGCATCCATGGGCTATGCAAGTCAATCCATTCGAAAAACGACGCGTCGGAATTTTGCTTCATCCCACATCGTTACCCGGGAAATGGGGTAATGGGGATTTTGGTCGCCACGCTTATCGTTTTGTAGATTTTCTAGCCAGCGCTGGCCAGACTATTTGGCAGATTCTTCCATTAGGCCCCACTCATCACCACTCCTCACCTTACCAGTGTTTGTCAGTGCATGCAGGTAATCCCCAACTGATCAATCTGGATGAGTTTGTTGATCGGGGCTGGTTGCAGAATCAGGATATTACCCAGGCATTGTCAGAATCTAATGAGGATACCATTCAGCTTCGCTACAAGTTGCTAAACAAGGCATACCAGAGTTTCGTTGAAAAACCTGATATCGATGACCAGAATGCGTTGACCCAGTTTATTGATGAACAAAGGTTCTGGCTGGAAGATTATGCGCTTTATATGGCGTTAAGGAAGGAGAATAAAAGTAAGGACTGGTCGCAGTGGCCAGACGCAGTTCGGGACAGGGACGAGAAGAGTCTCAGGCAGGCAAGAAAACGTCTGGATGCGTTTATTCAACAAGTCTTTTTTGAGCAATTCTTTTTTTACAGTCAGTGGAATGCACTGAAAAAGTACGCAAATGAACGAAATATCCTGATCTTCGGTGATATGCCAATTTTTGTTGCTTTCGATAGTGTGGACGTGTGGGTAAACCGCCAGTATTTTCAGCTCGATGAGACCGGCAAACCTACCGTCGTAACGGGTGTTCCGCCGGATTATTTTTCTGCGACAGGCCAACGTTGGGGGAATCCCCAATACCATTGGGAAAACATGCAAGCCAGTGGCTTTTCCTGGTGGCATGAACGCATCGATGCGCAACTTCAACTGTTTGACCTGATTCGCATTGACCACTTTAGGGGTTTTGAGTCGTATTGGGAAATACCTGCTGAGCACGATACAGCGATCGATGGCCGTTGGGTAGCAGCACCCGGGGATGAATTATTGGCGTCGTTCGCGAACAAATATGAAAATATCCCTTTTGTCGCAGAAGATCTCGGTATTATCACCGACGAAGTGACAAAGCTGCGTGACAAATATTCATTACCGGGAATGAAAGTGCTGCATTTTGCATTTGATGGTAGTAGTGATAATCCCTATTTGCCGCATAATCATGAGAGGAATTCAGTGGTATATACCGGGACTCATGATAACGATACAACACAGGGTTGGTATGAGAGTCTTTCTGACGAGAGCAAATATTATGTTAATCAATATCTGGATTGTGTTGCGGAAGACATGCCCTGGGCATTGATAAAGAGTGCGTTCTCATCTGTTGCCAATACAGCAATCATTCCGATGCAGGACATCATGAATTTAGGCACAGAGAACCGAATGAACGTACCCGGTACAAGTTCAGGAAACTGGCGGTGGCGATTTAACTGGGATCAACTCGACGAAGAGGCATTAATTAGTCGGCTTCGACATTATTGTGCCTTATACGGCCGGTTACAGGGCTAGACCCAGAGCATGCAACCCAGTTCAAAACGGTGACTCAGAAGCTTGTGGTAAGGGAAAATCCGTATCTTGTAATACTGCAATCCTGACAGTGGCGAAGAAAAATCCAGTCGAAAAACAGTTTCCCCTTCCTTTTTGGTTTCAACCGCTTCAAGTTCGCTACTGAAGTAGGTGACAAATTCACCGGAATCGGATTCTGTACCAACCAGGCATTCGACAATGACATCGTTATGACTCAGGCCGTTGAGGTAGGTTTTTATCTCTATAGGTAATACCTCACCCGTTTTTAACTCCTCTATGATAGTGTCCGCCCGTTTTATATGAATACTTGGCCAGGCTTTTTTTACTTTGCGTTTCCAGTTAGCAAGTGTTTTGGCAGGTGTGCAATTGTCGTCTGATAAAAGCGCGGATTGCTTGCTGGCATTGCGATAAAACTTGCTGATGTAATCCATAACCATACGTTGTGAGTTAAATCGAGGCATTAGGGATTTCATCGATGCCTTTGAGCTTTTTACCCATTTGTCAGAATGGCCAAATCCATCTTTTTTGTAATAGTGTGTAGTGATTTTGTTTTCCAGAAGGTCCATGAGTTCGTTTGCTTCATTCCAGTTGCGAAAGTCTGCATCGAAATGTGGTCCATGGGGTGTAATGGCCCATCCATTCTCCCCGTTATAGCCTTCACCCCACCAGCCGTCCAGGACACTTAAGTTTAGTACGCCATTAATACCTGCCTTTTCTCCAGATGTTCCGCTGGCCTCAAGTGGAAATTCTGGTGTGTTAAGCCAAACATCGACACCGGTGACCAATTTCCTTGCCAGCGCCATGTCATAGTCTTCCACCAGAATAATTTTTCCTTCGAATTCAGGGCGGAGAGACAAGTCATGAATAGTCTTTAATAACTGTTGACCCGGTACATCATGGGGGTGTGCTTTTCCGGCAAAGATAAAAATGACTGGACGTTCAGGATTGTTAACGAGCCTGGCAAGACGGTCCGGATCGGAAAATAACAGGGCGGCCCGTTTATAGGTGGCAAATCGACGCGCGAAGCCTACGGTCAATATATCTGCATCCTGCGTAAGGTAGCGGGTCAGCTTATCAATTTGGGTAGGGCTGTATCCGTTGCGACGATATTGTTTGGTAACCCGCTTGTTTACTTCGTCAAAAAGCTTGGACTTGAGCGATTGCCGAACACTCCAGTAGCTATGATCGGGCAGGTCGTCTATGGCATCCCAGAAATCTTCATGGAGTAGCTCATTACGCCAACCTCCACCAAAGTGCATATCAAAAAGATTACCCCATTCACGAGCAAGAAACGTTGGCACATGAACACCATTGGTTACGTAATCGATGGGGTTTTCTTCAGGTGAAATCTGTGGCCAGATATAATGCTCCATTTGAGACGCGACGCCACCATGTATCCGGCTAACACCGTTATGGAATCTTGAACCTTGCAACGCAAGGGTCGTCATATTAAACCCATTACTATCTCCCGGAAAAGCGCCAAGTGACAGGAATCGCTTTTTATCAATATTCATCTCATCAATATATTCATGAAAATAATGAATGATTAATTCATGTTGAAAAATATCATGGCCCGCTGGTACCGGGGTGTGGGTAGTAAAAACAGTGGCCGCAGCGACGAGTTCAAGCGCGCTTTCAAAGTCTTTGCCCTTATCCACTACTTCCTTGCATCGCTCAAGGATCTGAAATGCAGAGTGACCTTCGTTAATATGCCAAACGGTGGGTGAAATACCTGCTGCGCGTAATGCACGTACGCCGCCGATACCAAGCACGATTTCCTGTTGGATGCGGGTATTGATATCTCCACCATACAACTGATGGGTGATACCGCGATCGCTTTCGCTATTACCCGTTACATCGCTATCGAGCAGATACAGTGTGATGTGTCCGGCCTTTGCCTTCCAGACCTTAAGCTCAACAGTGCGTTCGTGCATCGCAACGCTTACGTGAACTTCCTTGCCATTGCTATCAATGACGGGTGTAATGGGCAGATCATCCGGGTCGGTTTGAAAGTAATGCGCGATCTGATTGCCTTGACCATCAATTGTTTGTTTGAAATAACCTTGTCTATAAAGAAGCCCTACAGCTACAAAAGGGATGCCCAGATCGCTGGCAGCCTTGCAATGATCCCCAGCCAGAATACCAAGACCACCTGAATAGATTGGAAAACTTTCGTGAAATCCAAACTCTGCGCAAAAGTACGCGACCAGATCATTTTCCGGGTGAAGTTGTATATCGAGCCCGGATTGGCAACGCTCTTGATGATAGGTGTCATAAGACGATAGCACGCGATTATAGTCCTGAATATAGATTCGGTCATCAGCGGCCGCCTCCAGTTTTTGCTGGGCTACACGGCGCAGAAACACTTTTGGGTTGTGTCCGCAATCGTTCCACAGCTCGGTATCCAGTCGATGGAAAAGACTTCGTACCTGGGTGTCCCAGCTATACAGAAGATCATTGGCAAGTTCTTCGAGCCTGCAAAGACGCTCGGGAATAGCAGGTTGAACTTCGAGAGAAAAACGTGTGCCTGACATAGTTAGTGTTTACCTCTTGTCATGGTTAATCGATGTATCCGCGTCATTTGATAAAAAATCAATAGTTCCTGTTATGATTGATGCAGGGGATTGTGGGAACGATTCGCGAAAACATTATTGGCCCGTTAAAATGGTTGATATCACTAACGGATGACTATCGTTATTATTATTGACCAAATTTAATGAATATTTAATTATCAAATGGTGCCGGGAGAGAGACTCGAACTCTCACGGTCGCAAAACCACCGGATTTTGAATCCGGCGCGTCTACCAGTTCCGCCACCCCGGCATTAAAGCGCAAGATTATACAGCCGAGATGACAGCTGATACAAGTGATTACTAATAATGCGGTGAAAAACCACGTAAAATTATTGCAGGGAAATGAAAAATAGCATAGATCATGGGGACTTGAGCGACGTTGCAAATGATGGGGAGCAACTGGATATTGACTATTTCAATTATCACTTGCCTCAAAATTTGATTGCACAATTTCCTCTAAAAGAGCGTAGTCAAAGTCGGCTGTTATGCCTGAACAGGAAAACAGGCGCACGATCAAATAGACACTTCGCTGAACTTCCACAGTTACTCTCAGAGGGAGATCTCCTGGTATTTAACGATACGCGCGTCATTCCGGCCCGCTTGTTTGGGCATAAACAGTCGGGTGGGAAAACAGAACTGCTTATTGAGCGAGTTGTTGATACTAACCGGGTGTTGGCTCAGATACGAGCAAGTAAGGCGCCTAAAACCGGCAGCAGGATAATTCTCACGGATGGCACGGAATTCGAGGTGCTGGGCCGCAGGGATTCCTTTTTTTTACTTCAATGTTTGTCTGGTGTTCCGGTTCTGGATGTTATTGAAACAACCGGGCATATGCCATTACCACCCTATATCGTGAGAAACGATGAACCGTTTGATCAGGAGCGCTATCAAACAATATTTGCAAAAGAAAAGGGGGCAGTTGCAGCGCCAACCGCTGGGCTGCATTTTGATCATGACATCTATGCACAATTAGAAAACCAGGGTGTTGCTACGGCTTTTATTACCCTGCATGTTGGCGCAGCTACGTTTCAGCCGGTACGGGTCAAGAAAATCGGGCAGCATAAGATGCATGAGGAGTTTATTAATGTCAGTGAGGGAGTCTGTAACCAGATCGCAGAGACAAAGCAGCAAGGTGGTCGGGTGATTGCAGTGGGTACGACAAGCGTACGCAGTCTTGAGGCTGCATCAACTTCGGGCACAGCGAGGCCGTTTAAGGGAAATACCGATATTTTTATTTGTCCCGGATATACCTTTCACTGTGTGGATGCAATAATTACCAATTTCCATATTCCTCAGTCGACATTATTAATGCTAGTCTGCGCATTTGGGGGATTGCAAAACGTAATGAACGCATACAAGGATGCGGTGAAGCAGCAATACCGCTTTTATAGCTATGGCGACGCCATGTTCCTGTACTAAACAAAAAACTAAACTCTGGGTAATCTTCCTGTCACGATGAAATTTACTGTGTTGAATACTGACGGTTATGCGCGGTCAGGCCAGCTTCAATTAACTCACGGGCAAGTCAGAACACCGGTTTTTATGCCGGTTGGGACTTATGGCTCGGTAAAGGCGATGACAAGTGAGGAACTGAAGGGTATTGGCTTCGAAATTATTCTATCCAATACGTTTCATTTGATGATAAGACCCGGTACAAATGTCATTGAGACGCATGGTGACTTGCATCATTTTATGAACTGGGACAGGCCAATTCTGACCGACTCCGGGGGGTTTCAGGTATTTAGCCTTGGGGATATGCGAAAAATTACCGAAGAAGGGGTAGCCTTTCGCTCACCCGTCGACGGTAAAAAAATATTCCTCGGGCCTAAAGAGTCTATCGAAGTTCAGCAGGTTCTGGGCGCAGACATAATCA
The DNA here is from genome assembly GCA_046754065.1 of Gammaproteobacteria bacterium. Taxonomy (GTDB): domain Bacteria; phylum Pseudomonadota; class Gammaproteobacteria; order SZUA-140; family SZUA-140; genus JBHHVB01. The sequence goes on along the minus strand of JBHHVB010000011.1, from coordinate 18,841 downwards.
TGATTTTTGATGTATGTACGCCTTATCCGGTCTCATTCGAAGAGGCACGAAAATCAATGGAATTGTCGCTGCGTTGGGCAAAACGGAGTAAAGTGGCTCACGGATATCATCCTTCTGCGTTGTTTGGCATTGTTCAGGGCGGTATGTATGAAGCACTTCGCGATGAATCCCTCGGCGGGCTGATTGAAACTGGTTTTGACGGTTACGCGATTGGTGGCCTGTCAGTCGGTGAACCAAAAGAGGATATGATCAGGATACTTGATTATATTGCGCCGAAAATACCGAAAGATTCACCTCGCTATTTAATGGGAGTCGGTAAGCCGGAGGATATCGTCGAGGCAGTTCGTCGAGGTATTGATATGTTTGATTGCGTTATGCCAACACGTAATGCCAGAAATGGACATTTATTTGTTGACGCCGGCGTGATCCGCATTCGAAATAGCCAATACCGGGAAGACCCGCGACCACTGGATCAAGGCTGTGGGTGTTATACCTGCAAACACTACAGCCGGTCATATTTACGACATTTGATGGCATGCAATGAAATTCTGGGTGCGAGACTGGCAACAATACACAACCTGTATTATTACCATAAATTGATGGCAGGCCTTCGTGTTTCAATAGAACAGGGAAATATTGATGAATTTGTTGAGGAATTTTACAGAAAACGCACGCAAAACGGGCTGCCTGTGGCATAATAGCGCGCTTGTTTGCCAGTGGTAAACAGGTCGCGCAGTCCGGTCGCCAACGTTTGATTCGGTAGCATGACTGTCTGTTACATGAAAACCTGGTTTATCTATACAGTGAAATATCTATTGGGAAGAGGAAAGGTATGAGTTTTTTTATAAGTGATGCATGGGCAGAGGCGGCTCCTCAGGCGGCCGCTCCAGGATTAGGCGGATTGATTCCACTTTTGCTGATTGGTGTTTTATTTTACTTTTTGTTAATACGCCCGCAGGCGAAACGGGTTAAAGAACACAAAAAAATGGTCGAATCACTCGCCAAGGGTGATGAAATCGTTACATCTGGTGGCGTATTAGGCAGGCTTACAAAGTTAGAGGACGATTTTGTCACGATGGAAGTCAGTGACGGCGTCGAAATAAAAGTACAAAGAAATGCGATCAATTCGCTGGTTCCAAAAGGGACCGTTAAGGGAAAAAAAGACTAGTGATATCTGGCCTGGCGTTAAATTATAGGAAATACATGAAGGTGATCGAATGATTAACCAATACCCTTTATGGAAGTATCTGCTGATTGTGGCGGTTGTTGTCATTGGCAGTTTATATGCGTTACCGAATCTGTACGGAGAAGATCCGTCCATTCAAATTTCGCCGGTTCGGGCGACGGGTATCGATGATGTTACCCGGTCAAGGGTTATTGATTCGTTGAAAAAGGAAGGCATTCGCATTATTAATGACGAGAAAACTGAAAAAGGATTGGTTGTCCGTTTTAATGATACCGACAGTCAGTTAAAGGCCAAGGACATTATTAGCGATGAATTGGGCGATGATCATGTGGTTGCACTGAACCTGACGCCAGCAACCCCGCCATGGCTTGAGTCTATCAATGCTGTTCCAATGTATCTCGGTCTGGACTTGCGAGGGGGTGTTCACTTTTTAATGGAAGTGGATATGGTGACTGCAATCAAGCAGGCTGAAGAAAGATATGTGAGTGATTTACGGTCGGTTCTTCGTGGTGATAAGGTGCGTTACCTGGCAATTTCGAGAAATAATACCGGGGGGGTCGAGGTCAGGTTTCGAAATGCTGCCGCGCGAGCAAAAGCAATAAAAACAATTGCCAGGGAATATCCCAGATTGCTGATTGAAGAGATTGAAAAGAATGGCTCTTCACTATTACTGGTCAGGATAGCTGAAGATGAGCAGCGTGAAACCCAGGAACTGGCATTGCAAACGAACATTAAAACACTTCGAAAAAGAGTCAATGAGCTCGGTGTGGCAGAGCCCATTATCCAGCGCCAGGGTAGAGACAGGGTGGTTGTTCAGTTACCGGGTATTCAGGATCCTGCTCGTGCCAAGGAAATTCTGGGAGCAACGGCCACTCTGGAGTTTCGTATGCAAGATACTGAACATGATGCCCAGGGTGCTGTGGCCGGAAGGGTGCCCGTTGGATCGAGGTTATATAAGCAAAGAAATGGCGCACCCATTCTGCTTCAAAAGCGCATCATCGTTACCGGTGATCAAATTATCGATGCGGCGTCCGGCATCGATCAGCAGACAGGGTCTCCCAACGTGACGGTAACTCTTGATAGCAAGGGTGCGAGGAAGATGGGTGAAACGACCAAGGAAAATATTAATAAACCTATGGCCGTCGTTTTTATCGAGACCAAACCACAGACAAAAATGGTCGATGGTAAACCCGTTAAGACGTCTCGTGTAATTGAAGAGGTAATTAATGTTGCAACCATACGAGATCAGTTTAGCAAGCGATTCCAGATAACCGGTCTGGAGAATACTGAAGAGGCGCGCAATCTTGCACTACTCCTGCGTGCCGGTGCGCTTGCGGCGCCTATCGAAATCATTGAGGAACGTACTGTCGGTCCGAGTCTTGGTCAGGATAATATTGATCAGGGGTTTCAATCAGTCGTGATTGGTTTTGTACTGGTTTTGGTCTTTATGCTTGTCTGGTACCGAATGTTCGGTCTGGTTGCTAATCTGGTACTCGCGCTTAATCTGGTGTTAATGGTAGCTGTTCTTTCAATGCTACAGGCAACCCTGACCTTGCCAGGTATCGCTGGAATTGTATTAACCGTGGGTATGGCTGTTGACGCAAATGTGTTGATATTTGAGCGCATCCGGGAAGAGATTCGTAACGGTAACAGCCCTCAGTCGAGCATTAGTGCGGGCTATGAAAAGGCATTTTCGACAATTTTCGATGCCAATATCACAACACTAATAGCGGCGGTTGTATTATACATTTTTGGCACTGGTCCAATAAAGGGTTTTGCGGTCACACTATCAATCGGCATCGTGACGTCAATGTTTACTGCAATTATGGGTACCCGTGCCGTTATTAATCTTGTTTATGGACGTCGTCGAAAAATCGGGAAACTTTCGATTTAACCTTGATGCATTGTCAATTAGAGTGAGACGACTACGAATGGAGATTTTATGAATACTACGAAAAGATCGATGGCATTTGATTTTATGTCTAAGCGCAAGGTTGCAATGGCCTTGTCGATCACTCTTGTAACGATATCGATATTTTCAGTTTTTGCGCGTGGATTGAATCTCGGTATTGATTTTACCGGAGGTACGCTCATTGAGCTGGGATTTGAAAAGACGGTTGCCCCTTCTGTAGTAAGAGATGTGCTGTCTGAATCGGGGTTTGAAGACGCAATTGTGCAGCAATTCGGAACTTCCAAAGAATTGTTGATTCGAATAGCCCCGCGTGACGAGATGAGCAGTGCCGAGGTGAGTACTAAAGTGCTCAATGTCGTGCATGGCGCATATCCTGATGAAGTCGATTTAAGGCGGGTAGAATTTGTTGGTCCTCAGGTTGGGGATGAGTTAACTGAGGATGGTGGCATTGCAATGTTGATTGCACTCGGAGCAATTTTTATTTATGTAGGATTTCTTCGATTTGAAAAGCGTTTTGCAGTGGGTTCGGTCGTTGCGTTAATGCATGACGTGATTCTGACCCTTGGCTTTTTCTCGCTGTTGCAGCTTGAGTTTGATCTTACGGTGCTGGCTGCAGTACTCGCAGTTATTGGTTATTCGCTGAATGATACAATTGTTGTATTCGACCGTATCAGAGAGAACTTTCGGAAAATGCGTAAAGGTACACCGATTGAAATAATGAACCGGTCTATCAACCAAACATTATCCAGAACGATCATCACGTCCTTGACAACGTTGCTGGTATTGATAGCGCTGTTTGTGTTGGGCGGAGAAATCATTCATGGTTTTGCAACTGCCCTGATTTTCGGCATTGTTGTCGGTACCTATTCCTCAATTTTTGTTGCCAGTACGACGACACTTGCATTAGGCGTAAGCAAAGTGGATTTGATGCCAGTCGAAAAAGAGGGTAAGGAAATAGACGCCCGACCATAAATTAACGCATAGTTAATTGTGCTGATGCAGGATTTATACAGGAAATGTGTTTATGCCAGAATCAGACGTATGCGTCTTTACCGGTGAAAAGCTGGCGGGATACGGGTTTGGAGCCGACCACCCTTTTAATAATGAACGTCTTCAGGCGTTCCTGAACGAATTTGAAAACCGGGCATCGGGCAGGACCGTTCGACTCTGCCAGCCATCGACTGCTTCCCAGCAGGATATCGAATTATTCCATGATCACTACTACGTAGAGTTTGTTAAGAACAAGTCTGCCATCGGTTACGGCTATCTTGATTCAGGTGACACCCCGGTGGTGCCTTACATATATGAGGCCGCTTCGACTGTTGTAGGAACAGTATTAAAGGCTGTTAATGCGTTAGTAGACGGTTTATGTAAACGGGCTTTTGTGCCTATTGCCGGCTTACACCATGCCCGGAGAGACAGCGCTGCAGGCTTTTGCGTATTTAATGACTGCGGTGTCGCCATTGAGTATCTGCGTAGAAAGTATAGCCTAACGCGTATTGCATATATTGATATTGATGCCCACCATGGTGATGGTGTATTTTACTCGTTTGAAAATGATGAAGAATTATTTATCGCCGATTATCATGAGGATGGTCATTTTCTATATCCGGGTACCGGGCACCAAGACGAAACCGGGACTGGCCCTGCAGTCGGTACAAAGCTTAATATTCCATTGCCCCCCGAAACAGGTGATAAGCAATTTCTTACATCCTGGTCAAGAGTAGAACAATTTATACTCGATTCAAAAGCAGAATTTTTTATTCTGCAGTGTGGAGCCGACTGTCTTGCTGGAGATCCAATCACCCATTTGCGACTATCCTCGGCAACGCATAACCTTGTCGTTTCATCGGTTTGCAGAATTGCTGATCAACTTGGACATGGGAGAGTGCTGGCGCTCGGCGGTGGTGGATACAATCCTGAAAACATCGCGAAGGCCTGGTGTGCAGTTGTCGATGCGTTAAAAAATAGCTAGGTGTATGAGCTTAAATCAGACTGAAACGCCAACTATCTAATCGACTTCAGTCGAGGTGTCTTCAGGGGCTTCTTCGGTATCATCCTGATCCTGATTAGCGAGCTCAATTCGGTTTCTGCCCATACGTTTGGCGCGATAAAGGGCCTGATCAGCTCTTTCGATCAGGTTGCCCGGCGTTTCTCCCGGTTTATACAACGATATGCCTGCTGAAAAGGTTGGCATCGCCAATGTAGATCCATTCGTTTGAAAGGTACTATTGGCCGCTCGTGCCTTTACCTTTTCCAGTGCTCTGTGAGAACCCTCAATATCAGTATTGGGTAAAAGAACAGCAAATTCTTCACCGCCATACCGTGCCACCATGTCATGATGTCTGAAGGTAGACAGGATGTTGGCACTAAAGTTCTGCAAAACGATATCTCCTGCAGCATGGCCGAGTTTATCGTTAATAGCCTTAAACCCGTCCAGATCTATGAGTGCGAGAGAAAGCTGGTAACCATAACGTTGAACTCTTGCAACTTCGTCTTCGAGGCGGCGCATAAATGCACGCCTGTTGGGTAGATCCGTTAATTCATCAGTAAGGCTAAGAATATGTACTCTGGTTAACTCTTCATTCAGATGTTGGCCTTCAGTTTCGATAATTTGAAGATATTTGTTTGCGCTATCCAGTTTGGATGCTAATGCATGATGACCATCCAGCAATTTTTCGACCTCGTTAATTAACGTGTTTTTGAGGTTTTCCAGGTCTGTCATATCTTCAGTTTGTCGAAGTGCCTCACTTTCGACTTCAAGTAGTACACCAAACTTTTCGTTTTGCTTAACCACTTCGGTAACATGCTGGGCCAATGTTTCCTGGATTTTTTGAATTCGTGCCCGTTTCTCATCGAGATGCTTTCGATAGGTCATATCGACCTTGGTATCTGGCAGGTCTTTTGGAACGTTGATTTCCCGCGCTTCATTGGCTTGCTCATCGTTAGTCGATTCGATGATAGGCTGATTGATCAAAGCGTCATTCGGTTTAGTGATATCACTATTAGGTGCTGCCGAAACTGAAATCCCAAAAGAGCTTAATAGGGGGGATAACGCGTTATCAAGGAAGTCATTTGAATCCCGGGAGTCCAGACTCGCCAGCGGCCTTAGTCCTTCTATATATTTGAGCAAACCGTTAATCTCTGAAATGGATACGGGCGGTGTTAATCGTAACTTTAAGAGTTTAATATGCGGTATATAAATGGAGTCTTGCGGAAGTATTTGAGTGTAACAGTCCAGAAGCTCATTAAGCAGTTCAGCGTACCCGTTTAAAGTGTTGAAATAGTTGTTTTCATTGCTATCGAGCATTTGCTCGATATGTTGGTAAACTGCCGCTCCCACCTGAGATTCCTTCAGTGAGTCGAGCAGTTTCAACACTTTGTGGGAAAGAGATATTTCCGATGTTAACGGAGAGTCTTGAGCCAATGCTTCCTACCTTGTCTATTTGGGTGCTATGGCACCGCTTTTTATAATAACCATGAAGCTATATTAAAGAGTTTCTATATACATAGATCTGCATATTCTATACCATACGCAAGATACTCTTTAATTAACAGAAGGTTACGCCTGTTTCCAGGTAATTGGCATTCCGTGGCTACTGCTATTGTAAAATACTCCGACAGTCCGGTCGGTTTTTATTATGATTGTGAACCGGAATTATCATGCGGGTTAGCCAGGATAAAGTCAATTACTCGATAGCTAAATCATCACGCCGGCATACATTAACAAACTCGAACTAGATGCGTATTTTAACCTAATCGGTTATCATCTCGTGTTCTGTCGTCGCCGATAAATCTGGAAGTCTAAACGCTTGGACATGATGCATAGCGTTGATTTGAAATTATTGAATTGGATTGGTGTTGCTGCTCAATCCAAGCTGTACTGAATATAAAAAGGTGAAAGGATGTTTACTACAAATATGAGAATTTCGGGATTTGATGATGAGTTATCAGTCGCGATAAAGGGCGAGAGCACTCGACAGGAAGAACATATCGAGCTGATCGCATCGGAAAACTACACAAGTCCGAGAGTGCTAGAGGCGCAAGGTTCGGTCTTAACCAATAAATATGCAGAGGGTTACCCAGGTAAACGATACTACGGGGGGTGTGAATTCGTTGACCAGGTAGAGCAGTTGGCAATTGATCGGGCCAGGCAACTGTTTGGTGCCGATTATGCGAATGTTCAGCCGCATTCAGGATCCCAGGCCAATGCCGCAGTCTATATGGCATTATTAAATCCGGGAGATACGATTTTGGGTATGAGTCTCGCACACGGTGGTCACTTGACACATGGAGCAAAAGTCAACTTCTCTGGAAAGATCTATCATGCGGTTCAGTATGGTCTGGATTCCAGTACCGGAGAAATTGATTACGACGAAGTAGCCTCTTTGGCCCAGGAACATCAGCCTAAAATGATTGTGGCGGGCTTTAGTGCCTACTCGCGAGTAGTAGACTGGCAGCGTTTTCGCGACATAGCAGACAGAGTTGGAGCGTATTTGTTTGTTGACATGGCGCATGTCGCAGGTCTGATCGCGGCTGGTGTTTACCCCAGTCCGGTTAAGATCGCTGATATTACAACCTCAACTACCCACAAGACCCTGCGGGGGCCTCGTGGTGGTATTATTCTGGCCCGGGCAAACGAGGAAATTGAGAAGAAGCTAAACTCAATGGTCTTTCCAGGGTCACAGGGAGGTCCGCTAATGCATGTTATCGCGGGTAAGGCGGTAGCATTCAAGGAGGCATTGCAAGCTGATTTTATCAGCTACCAGAAACAGGTTGTGGAAAATGCTCAGGTGATGGCCGGTGTACTGCAGGAGCGGGGCTTTAATATCGTCTCCGGTGGGACTGATAATCATCTCTTTCTGGTTGACTTGATTGAGAAGGAAATTACTGGTAAGGACGCTGACGCTGCATTGGGTTCAGCAAATATTACCGTGAATAAAAATAGTGTGCCTAATGATCCGAGATCGCCATTTGTTACCAGTGGGTTAAGGATTGGAACGCCAGCGATGACAACACGTGGATTGGGTAAGTCAGAGTCTGCTCAACTGGCTAACTGGATATGCGATATTCTCGATGACATTAGTGATCAGTCGGTAATTGAACGAGTAAAACAGGATGTGCTGGAATTATGTCGAAAATTTCCGGTTTACAAATCCGATTGACAATTGTATGAATAGCACGAAACTCCTGATATTGGAACTTGTTTGGTAGATTAATATAATGCGTTGTCCGTTTTGCGGTGCAGATGATACCAAGGTGATTGATTCGCGGTTAGCAAGCGAAGGGGATATTGTTCGTAGACGCCGGGAGTGTTTGACTTGTTCGGAGCGATATACAACGTTTGAAACTGCTGAACTGGCATTGCCAAGAATTGTTAAGCATGATGGTAGGCGCGAGCCGTTCGATGAGGAAAAATTACGTGGTGGTATGTTGAGGGCTCTGGAGAAAAGACCTGTTGATATTGAGGATATTGAATCAGCAATCAACAGAATTAAACATCAGCTTCGTGCGAGCGGTGAAAGGGAATTAAAATCGCTTGTCATAGGTGAATGGGTAATGGATGAATTGCGGGAACTGGATGAAGTTGCTTATGTCCGTTACGCATCGGTTTATCAAAGCTTTCAGGATGTGCATGCGTTCCGGGAAGAGGTTGAACGACTGGAGAGTGAGGCATCACCAGAGCTTAAGAAGCGACAGATATCTCTTCTGCCAACTGAAAAGAAAAAATAACCGGTGTTATATCCCTTTTTAGAAATGAGTTGTCACTTCTAGTCCGAGTGCATGTTTACTTCCCCGGATCATCACTATATGGCACGTGCGGTCCAGCTGGCGTCGCGTGGCCTGTTTACCACACATCCAAATCCTCGAGTAGGTTGTGTTATCGCTAATAGCAGCGGGATATTAGGCGAAGGTTGGCATCGAGTTCCAGGTGGTCCACATGCGGAAATTGTTGCGATTCAGGATGCGGCCACTATACCCGAAGACGCGACATTATATGTGACGCTTGAGCCTTGCTGCCATTCAGGTAAAACGCCTGCCTGTACCAATGCGTTATTAGATGCCGGTATCAAGCGAGTGGTGGCTGCTATGCTTGATCCGAATCCGCTTGTTTCGGGGCGAGGAATATCGGTATTGAGAAATGCGGGTGTCGCCGTTGAGGTTGGACTATTGTCTGAGCAGGCAGAAAAATTAAATCCAGGGTTTATTTCGCGAATGACACGAAAACGCCCCTTTGTGCGCTGCAAGATGGCGATGTCCATAGATGGGCGAACAGCAATGGCTAGTGGAGAAAGCAAGTGGATTACGGGTGATGCTGCACGGCTGGATGTCCAGCGACTGAGGGCAGCCAGTGCTGCCATTATGACGGGTATTGGTACGGTAGAATCCGATAATCCTTCCCTAAATGTACGCTGGGATGCTTTAGAACACATCGATAACTCGCTGGATGGTATTAAATCGAAACAACCCTTGAGGGTTGTTGTGGATTCTGCGCTCCAGATAAGGAACGATGCAAAACTGCTGAACATTAATGGCAACACCCTGATGGCATGCGCCAGTGGGTATGCAGATGATGACCGTTTTCACGATAATGTAGACGTCGTTGCGCTTGATAACGGTAGTGGCAGGGTAGATTTATCAGCATTAATGCGTTCTCTGGGAGAAATGGAGATTAATGAAGTGCTACTGGAATCCGGGGCAACGTTGGCCGGAGCCATGCTGCGGGAAAAACTGGTTGATGAACTGGTCATATATATGTCGGCACGAGTTATGGGTGACGGGGCGCGTGGATTGTTTCATTTGTCAGGCCTGGATAAGATGGCGGACTGCCTGAAACTTGATATCAAAGATATACGGCCCGTAGGTGAAGACTGGCGGATCCACGCTGGAATTATTTATTCAGACTGATTGAGGCTTGAATTAATCGAAAGCTGAAAAGAATTTATTAACTATTTGAATTATGTTTACAGGTATTATTCAGTCAACCGGAACAGTTAAATCACTTGATATTAAACAAAGTGGTGATGTGCGGATAGCTGTGGCAATTGAGCATGCCGGATTCCGGGATATCACGGTTGGTGAGAGTATTTCAGTTAATGGGGTGTGTCTAACTGTTACTGAATTTGTTAACAAAGGATTTTATGCTGATGTTTCCAACGAAACCTTATCGTGTACTGCATTGTCTGACCTGAAAGAATCTGATCAAGTCAACCTGGAGCGTTCGTTATTGCCAACAACCCGGCTCGGCGGGCATTTTGTTAGTGGGCATGTGGATGGTGTAGGTGAAATATCGGGTATGACGGAAGATGCTGATTCGACGGTTTTTAGTATTTCGGTTCCGCAATCCCTGGTTAGATTTATCGCGGTTAAGGGCTCCGTTAGTGTCGACGGAGTGAGTCTGACTATTAATACAGTAGACGGCACGCAATTCAGTGTGAACATCATTCCTCATACGATGGAACATACTATCATTTCAAACTACTCAATTGGCCAGAGAGTAAATATCGAGGTTGATCTCGTTGCACGATATTTAGACAGGCTGGTAAGAGATCATGAGCAAAGCGAGACTCAAAAAAGCAATATTTCATACTCTTTCCTCGTAGAACATGGATTTGCCGATAAAAATTAACCACATGAAAAATATCCTGAGTTTTGATGATGTCGCTTAATTCAATTGAAGAACTTATCGATGACGTTCGCCAGGGGAAAATGGTGATCCTGATCGATGATGAGGATCGGGAAAATGAAGGCGATTTAATCATGGCCGCTTCAATGGTCCGTGCCGAAGATATCAACTTTATGGCTCGTTACGGAAGAGGGTTAATCTGTCTGACATTGACCGAAAACCGGTGCCAGCAGCTTCAGTTGCCACTGATGGTAAATGATACCCATGATAATCATTCAACAAATTTTACCGTATCGATTGAAGCTGCCAAAGGGGTTACAACGGGGATATCTGCTGCAGACAGGGCGACCACGATACTGGCGGCCGTTGCGAAGCATGCAGGGCCTCAGGATATTGTTCAACCAGGCCATATTTTTCCGCTAATGGCTCAATCTGGTGGTGTGCTGACTCGAGCTGGGCATACCGAGGCGGGAAGTGATATTGCGAGGCTGGCAGGATTCGAGGCAGCCAGTGTAATTGTCGAGATTCTCAATGATGATGGATCAATGGCGAGGCGTCCGGAACTGGAAAAATTTGCACAAGACCACCATATCAAGATCGGGACGATCGCAGACCTGATTCGTTATCGAATAAATAACGAGAAGACTGTTGAGCCCGTTGGAGAATGCCGGATGCCAACAGCCTATGGGGAGTTTCGCCTCAGGGCATATCATGACAGTATTGACCATCAGGTACATCTGGCATTAATTTATGGAAACATTGAGGAAAATTCTGACGTAATGGTCAGAGTGCATATTGAAGATACACTTTGTGATATGCTCAGCGCGGTAAGGAACGATATCACCTTGCCACTACAGGATGCGATGCAGCGGGTTATATCAGAGGGGTGCGGGGTTATCGTGATACTTAGAAGACCTGAGCAACCTAACGAGCTGGTGAGAAGAATCAAGGAATACCAGTTGCGAGACAAGGGGGTTGAGTTTCCAAAGCCGGAGATAAGCGAGGATCTTAGAACTTATGGTGTTGGTGCGCAAATTCTTGTGGACCTTGGTGTGCATCGTATGCGGGTGTTAGGTACACCGAGAAAGTTACATGGGCTTTCAGGGTTTGATCTGGAATTGGTCGAATATATCTCTTGTGAATAATTGAAGACGGGATAGAAAATGGAAAAAGTCAGGATATTCGAAGGTGATTTTCTGGTAGAAAATGCAAAGTTTGCGATCGTTGCAGCGAAGTTTAATAGTTTTATTGTCGATCACTTGCTAGAAGGCGCAACGGGTGTTCTGGCGCAACATAACATCAGCGACAAGGCTGTAGATATCGTTCGGGTACCGGGCGCATTTGAATTACCACTGATAACCAGGAAACTCGCTGCAAGCAAAGCGTATGATGCGATTATTGTTCTTGGCGCAGTCATAAGAGGGGGGACTCCACATTTTGAATACGTCGCAGGTGAGTGCGCAAAAGGAATATCTGCTGTGGCATATGAATTCGAAATGCCGGTAGCATTTGGGGTTTTGACTGTGGATACGATTGAACAGGCGATAGAACGGGCGGGGGCAAAGGCTGGCAATAAAGGGGCCGAAGCCGCAACGACAGCGCTTGAGATGACAAGTTTATTGAGAAAACTTGCACAATAGCGTATCAGTGGAGAGGAGTACGAATGACAGGATGAGCACTTTATGAGTCGCGCAAGGAGTTTGTCCAGACGATACGCGGTGCAGGCTTTGTATCAGTGGCAATTGACAGGACAGGCAGTGGATGAGGTTTGTAAGCAATTTGTCGATGATCGGGGGCTGGGAAAAGCTGATAAGGCCTATTTTTCTGAAATATTGTTTCAGGTGGTGAGTAATATTGAGAGCCTGGATGAAATACTTTCACCGTATCTGGATAGATCAGTTGGAAAAGTTGACCCGGTAGAGAGGGCAATTTTGCGGCTCGGTATTTGCGAGCTTTCATTGCATGAGGAAATTCCATATAAAGTAGTTCTTAACGAAGCAGTCGAACTTGCCAAAATGTTTGGCTCCCAGAATGGGCATAAATACATCAACGGAATTCTTGATCAGGCAGTGCAGAAGCTAAGAGAAAAAGAAGTTAGTTAATGGAGTTGATTTCTGGCGTCAACAAACAAAACTGTGCAAGTAGTCACCAGAATGTCAGAATTTGAAATAATAGATCAATACTTTTCAACTCAATTGTGTGATAGAGACGATGTGAAAGTTGACATCGGCGATGATGCGGCGGTACTGGAAGTGTCTGAGCGTAAGCAGTTGGTGGTGTCGATGGATACCCTGGTCAGTGGTATCCATTTTCCAGAGAATACAACCCCATGGTGTATTGGATACAAGGCACTGGCAGTCAATCTAAGCGATTTGGCAGCGATGGGGGCTGAGCCGGCATGGATGACGTTGGCGCTGACCCTGCCTAAAGTAGAAAGCGGGTGGCTGGAGCAATTTAGCTCAGGGCTGTTCAGTCTTGCAGATCAATTTCGGGTGAAACTGATTGGTGGTGATACGACCAGGGGACCGTTGTCTATTACGATTCAGGTACATGGGTTTGTCGATGCAGGGTGTGCACTGCTCAGGGATAGGGCTAATGAGGGGGACCTGGTTTACGTTACAGGAACACTGGGTGATGCGGCGATGGCACTGTTTGCGCGCAACAAAATTGAACCAGGGAATAACAGTTTAACCCGAATTACGGATCGACTGGAAAAACCGTTGCCTAGGGTTAGGGAGTCATTATTACTGAAACAGTATTTGGGTGCTGTGATTGATATTTCAGATGGGTTGGTTGCTGACCTTAATCATATCCTGACGGCCAGTCGGGTCGGTGCAGTGATAAACCATGCAGATATACCACTATCCAGTGATTTTGTTCGGTGTCAGGAAAAGCTTGATGAACTAAAGCATGGGGTCACAGGATTGAATGAGATATCTGATAAATGGCACTCACAAGATTGGTCAAGCTTTGCGATAACCCAGGGGGATGACTATGAATTGTGTTTTACTGTGCATCCCGAGCATCAGTCAGAACTGGAATCATTAGCGCGGGAATATGAAATTGAGATAACCAGGATTGGTACGATAGTCGCGGACAGGGGTTTAACAATACTTGGCTGTAATGGCTCAAAACTGGACATCACGCGACCAGGTTACAATCATTTTTCCGTTTAGGCGGGTAACCTCATGAAGAAAAAAATTTCAGCCAGGGATGTTGTTGCAAGTCCTGCAAATTTTATCGCGTTTGGGTTTGGTTCAGGCGTCTCGCCTGTTGCACCCGGAACATTAGGTACATTGACTGGTGTAATGATATATGCCTTGTTGCCTTCTCTTTCCGTGGTACCCTACATCGTAATGGTTGTTGTATTTTTTGTTTTGGGCATCTGGGTCTGTAATCAAACAACGCAATATTTAGGCGTGCATGACCACCCGGGCATTGTCTGGGACGAGATTGTAGGCTACCTCATTACAATGGTTGCAGTGCCTTTTGAATGGCTGTGGGTCATGTCCGGATTTTTGTTATTCAGATTGTTTGATATATGGAAGCCTTGGCCTATCAGTGTACTGGATAAACAGATTAAGGGTGGGTTGGGAATCATGCTTGATGACGTCCTGGCAGCAGTTTATGCAGCAATATGCATGCAGCTCATTATGGCGTTAGCCTAGCCCGAATATTTCACCAAGACGGCGAAATGATAAGATAAGTTGATGACTCATTTGAGAAAAAACGTATTGACCCAACAGTACAAACGGTACCCGGAGATGATGCCTGTCCCGGCCCTCGGTCAATGTTACAGACTTTACGCTAACTGCTGCATCCATGCAGTCGTGCCTAACGCCAGACAATTAATACCGGCTTTTATTCGGCGCCTCCATGCGCCTCACCGCTACGAGGCCATCATGGATATCATCCATGATGTTCAAATTGGTTCCATACCAATTGGTCACGCAACCCATAGAATTATCTTTGGGTTTTGTTCCAAAGCGGCGTCTAAAATGTCTGGCGTTAGGTATCATCAGGGAACCTTGGTGAAATATTCGGGCTAGGCAATCCGGGGTATGTCTGGAATTAATGTCTTCAGTTACTTGCCTTTCCCCATGGCATTTCTACACACAGATAGCCCCACTTTGATTCACACATCCAGGTTCTCATCTCGTTGGGTTTAAGTGGTTTACTGATGTAGTACCCTTGTACCATATCACAGCCTAATTCCACGAGCTTGTTCCAGATTTGTTCGGATTCAACTCCTTCTGCTATCACTCGTCGACCCATATTGTGCGCAAGATCGATGGTGGATCGAACAATAATCAAATCGTCTTTATTGCGCAACATGTCGAATACAAAAGACTTGTCGATCTTGATTTCATCGACGGGTAATTGTTTTAGATAAGATAGAGAGGAGTAGCCCGTACCAAAGTCATCGATCGATAGACTCAGCCCCATTTCGTGCAAGCGGCTGAGAATTTCCATTGCGCTAACCGGGTCCGACATGATTGCACTCTCAGTGATTTCCAGAACAAGTATGTCAGGGCTAAGCTCCCAGGACTTCATTAACCGGGCGATGTAATCTGGCAATTCGACATCGAGCAAGTTTCTTGTGGATAAATTCACCGAGACACGAATATTATAGCCGAGCTGACGCCATTCATGACATTGACGCATCGCGTCCTTGATAACCCACATCGTTAACGGTTTTATCAATCCGGTATGTTCAGCAAGTGAAATGAACTCATCCGGCATGACCAGTCCTCTTTTTGGGTGTTTCCAACGTACTAATGCTTCAGCCTCGATGACATGGCCACCTTCAATATCAACCTTGGGTTGATATACCAGTGATAATTCATCATGATCAATGGCGTGCCTCAATTCGCTCATCATCGAAAGCTTGCTGATGCTATGATCATCATGTGATGGATCGTAAACCATATAGTCAACCTTGTTGCGTTTTGCGACATACATGGCTACGTCCGCATGCTTCAGTAATGTCGGATTTTCCAGTCCGTGGTCTGGCGCAACAACGATACCAATGCTAACCCCGATATGAAAGCACTGTTCTTCAATGTAGAAGGATTTGTCCATGGAGCAGATAATGTTCTCTGCCAGCTCCATAGCATGTTCAATACTATCAACATTAGGGAGCAATACCGCAAATTCATCACCACCTAATCTGGCGACGGTGTCCGAGTCACGCAGGTTCTCTTTTAGACGGTATGCCACCTGCTGTAATAATAAATCACCAAAGTGATGTCCCAGCGTGTCATTGATTTCCTTGAACCGATCCAGATCAATCATCAACAACGCAATCTTGGATTTGTCATCTGAAAGGCTAAGTACAGCCTGGTTGAGACGATCCAGAATCAATACCCGGTTGGGAAGACCGGTCAAAGCATCATGAAGCGCCTGGTGCTCCAGTTCTTCGTTCGCCTGTTCAAGTTCTTGTGTACGAACAATTACCCGCATTTCCAGATCATCATGGAGTTCCTTTAATCTTCGTTCGGCGATCCTGCGGTCACTGATATCCTTTACGACCGCAATATAGTGTCTATCCCCATTCTGAAACATTTGGCTAAGCTCAATTTCGATGGGTACGGATGAGCCATCCTTCCTGCGTCCCTTGGTTTCCTTTTTGTCGTCATTGTCTTCACTACCGTCAATTCTTGAGTTTTCATTTTGATCAAGAAAAAACAACGGAGTCATTAACATTTGATTAATGTTTTTACCAGTGATTTCATTTTTGGTATACGCAAAAATATTTTCGGCGGCTGGATTGGCCGATATGATCAATCCATTTTGATCGATGGTCAGTATACCATCGACAACATTATCCATTATTGCGCGCAGATAGGACTCTCTGGATGAGATTTTCAGGTTGTTTTTTATCAGTTCCTGGCGCATTTGCTCGAGGTTCCGGGTTAGACTTGCGACCTCTGAGATTGAGGTTGTGACATTCAGGTTTTTATTGTTTTGGCCTGAGGTGATTTCTCTTGCAGCGTCACGGAGCCTTCTTAACGGATAGGTGATTTGTGGACCAATTATTCCCGCCATGATTAAGGACATGACGATGTAACCGATAGCAAGGAAAGTGCTTAATTCATACATATACTGAATCAGCTCGATTATGGGTTGTTCATCGTAACCTAGCCTCAACATTGCTGATTTATCTACATCTATCGCGTCAACCGGGATTGCGATATGGTATATATCATCTTCATGCTGGCCAAAGCCGAAATCCTCAATGAAAATACCGTACCGATCAATGTTATCCAGGCTTTTTATCGATTCTCCCGATTCATACAGTAATTCGGCTAACACCACGTCACCAGTAATGACGGTGTCATTCAGAACGCGGGCAACATTCTCTTTGGCAAGATTGTGAGAAAGTACGTCCGCGATTAACAGGGCATTGGAACGCACCTGATAAACAAACCTGTTTTCGTAACCCTCCTTGACAACAAAAACGATACCAAAAATGAGGATTGGGATTAGCAGTGTGTGAATCAATAGTTCACCAAACAGTATTCTACCGGTAAAGGTATTGAAAAATCTTTTCACTGGATTTGACCTTGCCACAATTCCGCGATAATCGCGTAGTTGTTATCCTTTTTTATGTCACTGGCCCACATAAAGGATACAGTATTGAGATTTTCCAGTAGCTCGCGTTTGATCTGACGTTTGTTTGAATAGATGGGAATACGTTGGCCACCATGACGAAACACTCTGGAAGACAACTGGCGTTCATAGGCAATCGAGGACATATAAACGACCTTTTGCAAAAAAACTTCGTAAATGAGGGGATCAGAATGATTAACAATAGGACGGATTTTTACGCCGCCTGGCATATTGGTTTTACCCAGAAAGAGTTTTCTAATTTGCTTTGGAGTCAGAGATATTGCTTCATGATTGATATTCGATACTAGTACAAGGCGTTGTATATCAGCAACGCAAAATGAGGGCGTGGCGATAAAAACCATAAGCGAAATCAGACTAGATAGTGGATGTTTCCTCATTCCGTAAAACTCGACAATTATCCTGTTTTAAAAGTCTACGCGCCATCTTATTCATCCGTGTCAAATTCACGAGGCGCCATAAATCTATAAATGGTATTGCTAATCGTATCGGCTTCAGAAGCGAAAAATTTAGATGCAAAACAACCAAATACTTGTGAAATCAACACCTGTTTAGGGTGTCTGAAAGTCCCGGTATTTCCAGTAATATTGTCGAGGGTTGAGGATACGGTTACAGCAAATTGATCCAATATCGATAGAATATCGCCGATATCTCGTTTAAGGCAATGATTTTATTGGATATATCGCTCAGTATTTCGTCTCTGGATTGAATGCTGTTTAACGCGTTCGGGTTCGAAAGCTCTTTGTCGTATACGTTAGTCCAGCTCTCAACCATCTCCGCAGTCACTTCAAGATGAAATTGTAGCGCTAGAATATTTCCCATTAAAAAGGCCTGGTTTACACAAGTTTGGTTCTCATACAGCGGGGTCGCTCCGGCGGGTAATGAAAAAGTCTCCCCGTGCCAGTGAAAGGCCTTAAAGATAGCAGGGAAAATTTTGGAATCCGTATTCAGCTCCTGATTATTGACGTAATGCACATCAAACCATCCGATTTCCTTTTTGGCATTGGCCTGGACATCGGCGCCTAGTGCTTTTGCAATAAGCTGCGCACCGAGGCAATGGCCAAGCAAGGGTATTTGTTTTTTCACCGCGTGGGTAATCAGGGCCTCAATTTCGTCAATCCATGGAAGAGAGTCGTTTACACTCATCGGACCACCCAGCAAGACGATCCCACTGGCGTCATCGATATTTGTCGGAACTGAATCACCCTGATCAACCTTGATTATCCTGTAGTCAATCTTGTGCTCATCAAGGAAGTTTGACAGAAAGCCTGGACCTTCGATATCAATATGTCTAAAAATGAGTAGTGATTTCATGAGACCGTAGGGAGTGACTGGCTAGCTATATTTTACTGAGTTTAAGTTTCGCGAATGTCAAAAACATCATTAAGGAGTGTTTTATTTTGTCTTATCTCTTTCAATCAATGCATAGGCAGAGTGATTATGGATGGATTCAAAATTTTCCGATGCAATTGAGTATGCAGTGATT
>JBHHVB010000010.1:0-62114 GCA_046754065.1 Gammaproteobacteria bacterium | reverse complement strand
CGCTACCAGGCTCTTTTGGTTTTATAGTGCGCCAGTATTTTTCGAGAAAGGAATGGACAGTGTCACGATGAAATCCGATTTCATTATTTGCCCATTTTTGATGCCAAAATGCCTGGTCCAAGGTTGAGTTTCCTTAACTGGTTTAAAATTGTGAAGCGAAAACTTTATTTGTTAGCTACTTTGATGAGGGATTTCCTGGATTAATACCCATGGCGGTGTAACGACAGCCCAGAATTCTGCGTTAGTCAGACCAGGTGCTTGCCTGACTTTCAGTAACGTTGTTAATCGAACCAGAATCCTGCCATTGCTGAATGGCAGCAGCATTATCTTCGACAATGCAGGCAGCAACCTCGACCAGATCGAGGCCAATTGCTATATGGATAACAATTCCTCTCGCAAAGTGTTCTTCCAGTTCATTCCATTTTAGTTTGCCCGTCTGGCCATTCAGGATTGTTCTTACGTTTGGTATTTCTTCCGGATTGACAATATTTTCACGCATTACTGTTTAATTTCGACCTTGCCGTTTTTGCGCAGTGATGCGATATGTTCTGATATCAGAGATTTCTGCGCGATTGTTTTCAGTTTGTCCATCACCGCATCCATCGACGGTGGGGCAACCTCCCTTGTGTCCTCAAGCAAGATAACGTGCCATCCATATTGAGTTTGTACGGGAGATTTTGTATACCGGCCTTTTTGGAGCGCAGCGGTTGCATCGCTGAATGGTTTGACCATCATTTTATCGCTAAACCATCCTAACTCACCGCCTTCTTGAGATGACGCATCAACCGATTTTTCTTTCGCAATATCTGCGAAGGCGGCACCTTTATTCAATTTTTCGATTACCTCGACCGCTTCGTCTTCAGTTTCAACAAGGATATGACGTGCCTTATATTCGGTAGTGGATTTTCCGAATTGCTGTTTGTAAATAGCGTTAAGCGAATCTTCCGAAACGGGGTTGTTTGCAACGTGTCTTAAGCTGTGTTGGGTGAGCAATGTGCGTCGAATGCTCTCTATCTCTGAAAGAAATGCTTCAGATTTATCCAGGCCATTTTTAACCGCATCCTGGTAAATAAGCTCGCGATCTATGAATTCTTCAAGCATTTGTTGCTGGAACTGCGGGTTTTGTCCGAACGAGGCCAGTTGTTCGTGACTAACCCTGGTTGCAATAAAGGACTCCAGATCACTCGCCGAAAGATTTGTTCCATTTACAATGGCAATGACCTTGTTGGGGGTGGTCTCGCCATGCGCAATGCTGACAGCAAGCACTGCTATGAGGAACACAGGTAACCAGTTAAATACTAATGGTAAAGCACGTTTATTCATTTAATTGCCTCTCGATTTAAATTCATTTGGATCATAGGCCTTGATACTCAATGCATGAATATCGTTTTCCATCAAGGTTGTTAAAGTGGTATAGACCATCTGGTGCCGTTGAACAAGCGATTTTCCGCTAAATTCATCCGCGACAATCTGAACAGTAAAATGTCCACCACCATTTGCAGTACTATGTCCGTGGTGCTTGTGACCATCATCCACAATCTGCAAGTGAGTAATGTGGAAGCGGTTTTCCAGGTATTTCCTGATTTTTCCAATGCGTTCTTCTGCCAATGTCATGGTAATACTTTCCTAAAGGGTTTTATCGTAACAGTTTCATAGACGCCTGCATGCACGTAAGGATCATCATTGGCCCATTTTTCCGCTTCATCAAGTGAGTTGAATTCGGCAACGATGATGCTACCAGTGAAGCCTAGGGTGCCTGGATCTTCACTATCTATAGCAGGATTGGGGCCAGCCAGAATCAGGCGGCCTTGTTGTCGAAGCACGGTTAATCTCGCGAGATGAGCGGGTCGATTGGCTTTGCGTAAGGGGAATGAATCCGGTTTGTCTTCACTAATGATTGAATAAATCATTTTTCATTCTCTGTTGTTTTGATATGGGGTGCGAGATAAAGAGACTGGGCGATGACAAATGCGAACATCAGTCCCATTAAGCCAAAGGATTTAAAATTTACCCAGGTGTCCGTATCATAGTTATAGATTACATAAAGATTGATAAAACCGAGGCTAACAAAAAAAATAGTCCAGCCAATATTCAGATTTATCCAGATACGGTTCGGCAATGAAATAGTTGCTCCCATCATGCGTTGAGTTATTGGTTGACCACCAATAATGTGGCTGGCTAAAAACGCGACGCCGAATAACCAGTTTAAGATAGTCGGTTTCCATTTTATAAATGTTTCATCCTGCAGGTATAATGTGAGCCCGCCAAAAATTCCTATTAACAGCAGTGTAACGATGTGTACAGTCTCGACCTTGCGGTATTTAAACCCGTACAGGGCTACCTGTAAAACAGATGCAACAATTGCGACAGCGGTGGCGACATAGATATCGTATAGTTTGTATCCAGCAAAGAATAATAAAACCGGAAAAAAATCAAATAAGAATTTCTTCATTGATGTGATTTTTTATTTCAACTTGAGCGATCAGGGTGTTTATAATGAGCGATCCGTAAATAAGTAGTCTTTTTTTCGGCAATGTTAAAGCAGGGCGGAATTATATCACACAATGGGAAATTTGGGATGACGCGATACGATTTACATAGCCATTCAACAGAGTCTGACGGCGTTCTTCGCCCTGGGCAGGTCGTAGCGCGCGCTAGTAACGTCGGTGTCGATGTGCTGGCCTTGACGGATCATGATACGACTGAGGGGCTCGCCGACGCGATAGGTGCTGCCTTTGCCATACCGTTGAAAATTATCCCGGGTGTGGAAGTTTCTGTTACCTGGCAAAACAGGCTTGTCCATATTGTGGGTATTAATATTGATCCTGAGAATACGTCTCTCCAGAAAGGATTGGCTGGCTTAAGGGAAACTCGTATGAAACGGGCTGAATTAATAGCAGCTAAACTGGAAAAACTGGGCTGTAAGCATGTGCTTGAGGAAACCCGACATTACGTAACAGGAAAAATAATAAGTCGAACACATTTTGCGATGTACCTGGAAAAAAATCGATACGTAAAAGATTTACAAAAGGCATTCAAGTTGTATCTTAATCGCGGTAAAAAGGCCTATGTGGCATGCGAGTGGGCAGGGCTGGGCGAAGTTGTTGACTGGATCGTTGAGGCGGGTGGGCAGGCGGTCATTGCGCATCCGGCGCGTTATAAAATGGGGCGGCGACTGATGACCTGTTTCATAGATGAATTTAAAGAAGCCGGCGGGGTTGGTATCGAAGTAGTTACCGGCCAGAATAATCCTCAGGACATAGCGAATACTGCAAAGCTCTCGCTTGAAAAAGAATTATTTGCCTCCGCCGGATCAGATTTTCACACACCACGGAATACCTGGCTGGAGTTAGGAAAATTAAGCAGGATTCCTGACGAGTGTGTACCAATCTGGCAGAATTGGGGAAGGGATTTCATATTTAATACATCAGAGAAAGCTCGTTGCGCAGCAGCGCCTCTGTAGACTAGTGCCTGGTAGATAAAAAGACAAACATGCAATACATATCAATCCATCCGGAAAATCCCCAGCTTAGGTTGATTAGCCAGGTAGTCGCAACTATAAGACATGGTGGTGTCGTTGCTTATCCGACGGACTCGAGTTATGCACTGGGTTGTCATATTGGTGACAAGAATTCTATGGAGAGAATCAGGCGGATTCGAAATCTGGATGCCAGGCATGATTTCACATTGATGTGCAGGGATCTTTCGGAAATAGCAACCTATGCGATGGTTACAAATCAGTCGTTTCGATTAATCAAATCACTGACGCCCGGGCCTTATACCTTTATCCTGAAGGCCTCCAGAGAGGTGCCAAGGCGATTACAAAACCCCAAACGGAAAACCATTGGCCTCAGGGTCCCTGATAACAGGATTACTCAGGCATTGCTAGAGGCGCTTGGGGAGCCAATGATGAGTGTAACCCTGACACTTCCTGGCGAAACGATGCCACTGACGGAGCCCTATGAGTTTAGTGAACGCCTCGAGAATCAGATAGATGTGGTGATTGATGGAGGTAATTGTGGACATGAGCCGACCACTGTCATTGACCTAGTCGGTGATGTGCCGGAATTGGTACGAAGGGGGAAAGGGGATAGTTCATTCCTTGACCGGTAATTAAAACCCAAAAGCAATAATGTGCTAAGCTGCATTAATATTGGTTTTTAAAGCATTGTAATAACTATAATTATAATATACAAAATTATTTCAGGATGTTGGGTAATATAAATTAATGGTCGAATTAACGCTGGTACAGAAGGTTATAGTTTGGGCCATTCCAGTAATTTTCGCGATAACTGTTCATGAAACAGCGCATGGCTGGATGGCCATGCGTCTCGGTGACCGCACCGCGCTGATGCTGGGTCGATTGACGTTAAATCCCTTTAAGCACATAGATCCCGTCGGTACAGTGATAGTCCCTGGTGTCATGCTGCTTGTTTCCAACTTTATTTTTGGCTGGGCAAAACCGGTACCGGTGACCTGGGAAAATCTAAAACGCCCAAAGCAAGATATGGTGCTTGTTGCGCTTGCCGGTCCAGCGGCAAATCTGTTAATGGCACTGATGTGGGGAGGGATCCTTAAGCTTTGCTTCCTGTTTGAATCCAGTTCGTCTGGTCTGCTTAAACCCGTCGCTTATATGGGTGAGGCCGGTGTCTATATCAATGTTCTGTTAATGGTATTAAATTTAATCCCAATCCCGCCGCTGGATGGAGGAAGGATAGTTGCCGGGCTATTGCCAAACAGGCTTTCGTGGCAATATAGCCGGATCGAGCCGTTTGGATTCTTGATACTGGTCACGTTACTGGTCACGGGAATATTGGGTAATGTGATGTGGCCAGTGTTGGAAAATGTGAAGCAATTAATTTTCAGTTTATTTAATTTAATTTAATTTAATTTAATGTAATGACTTTTAATAATGAGGGACAATTAATTGATATCAATAACAACTCAAAATGAGAGGGTCTTGTCTGGAATGCGTCCTACCGGGCAATTACACCTGGGCCACTATCATGGAGTTTTGAAGAACTGGATAAAGTTGCAAAATGAGTATGAATGTTTCTTTTTTGTTGCCGATTGGCATGCCTTAACTACCGAGTATGAAAACAACGATGTCATTGGCAATAGCATCTGGGAGATGGCCATCGACTGGTTGGCCGTCGGTATCAATCCTGGGGTGGCCAAAATTTTTATACAGTCTCGGGTGCCAGAGCATGCAGAGCTTCACTTGTTATTGTCGATGATTACGCCGCTTGGGTGGCTGGAGCGCGTTCCGAGCTATAAAGACCAACAGGAAAATCTCAAGGAAAAGGATTTGAGTACCTACGGGTTTTTGGGCTACCCGTTACTGCAAAGTGCCGATATTCTGATGTACAAGGCAAACTTTGTCCCGGTTGGGGAAGATCAGGTTGCACATGTAGAGTTGACCAGAGAGGTGGCACGCAGATTTAATCATCTTTATGGGCGCGAGCCCGGTTTTGGCGAAAAGGCGGAAGCGGCAATAAAGAACCTCGGCAAGAAAAATGCAAAGTTATACAATGAATTAAGAAAGAAATATCAAGAAAAAGGTGATCATGAGGCATTGGAGAAGGCAAGGGCCTTACTTGAAGCGCAACAAAATATCACCCTCGGAGACAGGGAGCGCTTGTTTGGTTATATCGAAGGGGAAGGCAAAATGATTCTGCCTGAACCGCAGGAATTGTTGACCCCAACCTCTAAAATGCCGGGGCTGGATGGGCAAAAAATGTCCAAATCTTATGGAAATACCATTGGTCTACGAGAAGACCCCGATAGTGTTGAGAAAAAGCTGCGTACGATGCAAACTGACCCTGCCAGAGTACGACGCAGTGACCCGGGAAATCCCTCAAAATGCCCGGTTTGGGATTTTCATCAGATTTATTCCACGGACGAGGTGCAAAGTTGGGTAGTTGAGGGTTGCAAAAGTGCGAAGATAGGTTGTATCGATTGCAAACAACCGCTAATCGACTCGGTTTTGGCTGAACAGGCACCCATTCGTGAAAGAGCCATGGAATTCGTTGAGAATACTGCCTTGGTTCGGAATATCATCAACGAGGGCTGTGAAGAGGCGCGAGAAGTGGCACAGCATACTCTGGATGAAGTTCGTCAAGAAATGGGTTTGGCGGACAATAAATAGTATAGTATTGTGCTGATAGATTGTGGACATATTCAGGGAGCGCGATGATGAGCGAGGTTGATAGCCAGATAGAGGCGCCAAAACAGCATGAAATGCCTTTTGCTATCGTTCAGGGCCAGGCCATTACCGCACCTCCCCAGGATCTGTATATACCTCCGGACGCATTAGAAGTGTTTCTGGAGGCATTTGAAGGGCCTCTGGATCTGTTGTTGTACATGATCAAGCGCCAGAATCTGGATATCCTGGATATTCCCATTGCTGAGATCACCTATCAGTACATGGAATACGTGGAGCTAATGAAAGATCTCAGACTTGAACTGGCATCCGAATACCTTGTTATGGCAGCGATGCTGGCCGAGATCAAATCGCGAATGTTATTACCCAGGCCGGTTGAAGAGGGTGATGAGGAAGATCCAAGGGCAGAGCTGGTTAGAAGGCTTCAGGAATACGAACGATACAAACAGGCAGCCGAAGAGATTGACGGCATGGCAAGGTTAGATAGGGATATTTTTGTTGCAGATGCCGAGGGACCAGACAGGAAAGTTGTTAAGCTGGTACCGAAGGTCGCGCTACCGGAGGTTCTACTGGCTTTTCAGGAGGTTGTTGCGCGCGCTGATATGTTTTCTCATCACCATATCCAGATGGAACCTCTATCAGTTCGGGAGCGCATGACCGCTATTCTGGAAAAAATCGGCGATGAAGAATTTACCGGATTCATGGAGTTGTTTACTCCGGAGGAAGGGCGAATGGGCGTCGTTGTGAGCTTGTTAGCCATTCTTGAGCTTGTTAAAGAATCATTGATTGAGATGGTTCAAACGGAAATCTACGGGCCAATCTATGTTAAGGCTCCACATCACGTTTGTGAATCGGTTCAGGATCAGCGGTAGTACAGAATATCCTGGGATAATTCGGGCGTTTAATAAATATTTGTATGACAAAAGGGCGTTGTGTTATGTCAATGATTGAACAACAACTTAAAGACATTATTGAGGGTGCTCTGTTTGCAGCAGGTCGTCCTTTAACGATTGATAAATTGCTGACAATTTTTACCGATGCGGAAAAACCGGAACGCGAACGGGTAAAGGATGCGCTCAATGAATTACAACAGGACTGGGCCGGGAGAAGTGTTGAACTAAAACAGGTTGGTAGTGGTTATCGTTTCCAGGTCAAACAGGAACTTTCTACCTGGATTTCGCGTTTATCGGATGAAAGGCCTGCCCGATACTCAAGGGCGTTACTGGAGACGCTGGCGTTGATTGTATATCGTCAACCCATCACGCGCGCCGAGATTGAAGAGGTCAGGGGCGTTGCGGTAAGCTCCTCGATCGTAAAAACCTTGCTGGAGCGCGAGTGGGTCAGGGTCGTAGGACATCGAGATGTGCCTGGGAAACCATCATTATACGGGACGACAAAACAATTTCTGGATTATTTTAATCTCAAAAGTCTAAGTGAATTACCCCCGCTCGCCGAAATTCGTAGCATTGATTCCATCCAGAAAGAGTTGAATCTGGATTTGTCAGCCGATGGATCAGGCTCGGATGAAGCTGCCGCTAATGATGCGGAGCCTGATCGACTCGAAGAGCTCGAAGGTTTCTTATCATCCGGGGAGGGCAGTGCCGATCAGGTAAACGCTTCAGCAAAGCTGGATACTTCATCAAGGTCCGTGACCTCCCACTAATTCAACTTCAGTTTGATGTCAGAGCGGATCCAGAAAGTGCTCGCGCAAGCGGGTTACGGCTCCCGGCGAGAGATCGAATCGTGGATTCGTGCCGGTCGTATCAGGATCAATGGTCAGCTGGCACAACTTGGTGATCGAGTGGTAGATTCGGACCGGATTGTGCTGGACGACAAACCGGTTCGTGTCAGTTCGGGGGCCACCAAAAAGCGCAGGGTTATTGTTTATCATAAACCCGAAGGTGAAATATGTAGCCGTTCAGACCCCGAGCGGCGTCCAACTATCTTTGATCGTTTGCCAAAAATTCAGCGTGGGCGCTGGATTGCCGTGGGGCGACTCGATTTAAATACCAGTGGCCTTATTTTACTCACTACGGATGGTGAACTGGCTAATCGCTTGATGCATCCGTCGTCAGAAATTGAAAGAGAGTACGCAGTCCGGGTGCTTGGCACAGTGGATAAACCGATGCTCAATCGTCTTAAAAGGGGGGTGATGCTTGAAGATGGCATGGCTGCATTTTCAAGTATAAAAGATGCTGGCGGAACAGGAGCAAATCATTGGTATCATGTCGTGCTTAAGGAGGGTCGTACCCGAGAGGTCAGGAGACTTTGGGAGTCTCAAGAAGTAAGAGTGAGCCGGCTGATTCGCGTCAGGTTTGCGAATATCACGTTAAACAAGGGATTGCGCAGTGGTCGTTGGCAAGAGCTCTCTGAAATCGAGATTGAAAAATTACAATCACAAATTAAGGCAAACTCGCTATCGTGATGCATCTATAGCTCTGTTACTTCATACACGTTATTAAATCCAGTGACTGTCCTTGATATTTTCAATGCATTGTATACGTGTTATGGCAAGCAACACTGGTGGCCCGCAGATTCTCCGTTCGAGGTCATGGTTGGTGCCATTCTGACGCAGAACACCAGTTGGTCAAACGTAGAAAAGGCTATCGGTAATTTAAAATCACAAAATCTGCTTGATCCTGACATACTCTCTCGAATGGACCAGAATAAACTTGGTGGCTATATTACTTCGGCGGGTTATTTTAATTTAAAGGCCAAACGCTTAATTAATTTCTGCAAGTGGTATACCTCCTGTGGGGGGTATGAGGCGCTGAATAAACAAGGTACCGGGCAGCTTCGTCAGGCATTGCTATCAGTTAACGGTGTGGGAGAAGAGACGGCGGACGATATGTTGCTTTATGCATTCGCGAGACCGGTGTTCGTCATCGATGCCTATACGCGAAGAATTTTCTCCAGGATTGGTTTGGTTAACGGAGAAGAGACGTATCAGGATTTACGGGTCCACTTTGAAGAAAGCCTGAAAAATCACATTAAGCAGGCATCTGAGCAGGTAGATACTTTCAATGAGTACCACGCGTTGATCGTACTCCATGCAAAAAATATTTGCCAAAAATCACCCAGGTGCGAGTCGTGTTGTATCAGTCGGCAATGTCTGCGGAAGGGTTTGAATGATACACAATAACGAAAGTGCGATTTATTAGAATTTATGCTTTAATTCAGCACTATGTTTAAACCCCTGGAAATAAATATCGGTCTGCGTTATACCCGCGCAAAACGGCGTAATCATTTTATCTCGTTTATTTCGCTGATATCCATGCTAGGAATTGCATTGGGTGTCATGGCATTGATAACGGTGTTGTCCGTTATGAATGGATTTGAGAAAGAATTGCGGGAGCGGATACTGGGCGTTGTCGCCCATGGCACGATTCAGAAAGCTGATGGAGTCATGACTGATTGGAAGTCAGTTTACAATAGATTGGAGCAAACCCCCGAGATTGTTGGCGCGGCGCCATATATTTTTGCTGAAGGTATGTTAAGCAAGGGGGCATCGGTTAACGGCAGTATTGTTCGTGGCGTATTACCGGAGTATGAGACTAATGTATCAAATATAGGTGCCAATATGCTTGTTGGTAGCCTGGACGATCTCATTCCGGGGCGATTCGGTGTGGTTTTGGGTAAGGAGCTGGCATTCGCATTAGGCGTAAACGTCGGTGACAAGGTAACGCTGATTACACCACAAACGAGTGTAACGCCGGTTGGAGTTTTGCCGAGACTGAAACGGGTTACCGTGGTTGGTGTGTTTGAAATCGGGATGT
The DNA here is from genome assembly GCA_046754065.1 of Gammaproteobacteria bacterium. Taxonomy (GTDB): domain Bacteria; phylum Pseudomonadota; class Gammaproteobacteria; order SZUA-140; family SZUA-140; genus JBHHVB01. Next base: position 52,175 of record JBHHVB010000010.1, on the reverse strand, counting down.
ACGAATATGATAGCGCGCTGGCGCTTCTACACCTCGAGGACGCTGCCAGACTATTCAATATACCGAACCAGGTAACCGGTGTTCGTATCAAGCTCGGCAATATGTTTGAAGCGCCCTTGCTGACGAAAAAATTATCTCTAAGCTTGTCTGGTGATTATCAGGTAAGCGACTGGACCCGGCAGCATGTAAACTTTTTCAAAGCGGTTCGTACTGAAAAAACGGTCATGTTTGTTATCCTGCTGCTGATCGTTGCAGTGGCAGCATTTAATCTGGTTTCAACCCTGGTGATGATGGTGACAGACAAGGAGAGTGATATTGCGATATTGCGTACTCTGGGTTCCAGTCCAGCCAGTATTATGGGTATCTTTATTGTTCAGGGTGCGGTAATTGGTGTGATAGGAACATTGCTTGGGACGTTTGGGGGCATTGCCCTGGCATTGAATGTCGAAACCATTGTCCCTGCAATTGAGCGATTGTTTGATACAAAATTTTTAGCCGCAGATGTCTATTATATTACCGAGTTGCCTTCTGATCACCGTTGGAGTGACACCATAAAGGTTAGTGTCGTAGCAATGCTGCTGTCCTTGGTGGCGACAATTTATCCTGCATGGCGAGCATCAAGAACTAATCCTGCCGAGGCGTTACGATATGAGTGACCCCAGTGTATTGCGCTGTTCGGGCCTGTCCAAGCGCTTCAGGGAAGGCGTCAACTCGATACAGATTTTTTCGGAACTTGATATGGAGATCACGAATGCCGAACGAGTCGCGATCATTGGTAGTTCAGGTGCTGGAAAAAGTACGTTATTGCATATTATGGGTGGTCTGGATGATCCAACTCAGGGGCAAGTATGGATTAATGGAGAAAACATTAATCAGGCTGGTCAGGCCAGACGCGGGATTATTCGTAATCGATATCTGGGTTTCGTCTATCAATTTCACCATTTATTGCCGGAATTTACTACACTTGAGAACGTTGCGATGCCATTATTGATAAGGGGAGAACAAACGGAGTTTGCGCTATCGGAAGCTGGTAAAATGCTCAATAAAATAGGGCTTGAAAACCGGGTTACGCATAAACCAGGGGAGTTGTCAGGTGGGGAGCGCCAAAGAGCCGCGGTAGCAAGAGCGTTGGTCACGCAACCCAAATGCGTTTTGGCCGATGAGCCGACAGGGAATTTGGATAATAAAAATGCTAACAATATCTATGGGTTAATTATTGAACTTAATAAAGAGCTTAAAACGAGTTTTGTTGTAGTTACGCACGAGTCGAGGTTAGCGGAGAGAATGGACAGGGTATTATTACTGGACGAGGGACGTTTGATTGAACAGTAACCTCAAAACCTCACGATTTTGGTGATTTTCTGTTTGCCCAGCGCTGTTCTTTCCTTGTTTGCCAATTCTTGATTACCTGCAAACGCCAGAGTCCCCGAATAATTAAATTGCCTAATAATGCGCAGATGGTCGCGAGGATTAAACATCCTAATAAGAAAGGCTCCCAAATAGCACCTAGTTGTGTCAACATCCAGTCGATTGTTACCTCAAATTGAATGTTTTGTGTGGGGACCAGAAGAATCTTCGAGCCCAGGACATACGCGAAATAAAAAATCGGACCCATGGTGACCGGGTTGGTAACCCACACAAGTGTTACGGCAATAGGCAGATTCACTCTGGAGACAATCGCAACGGCTGCTGCCAGCAGCATTTGGAATGGAATGGGAATAAAGGCCACAAAAAGTCCGACCATAAATGCGCCGGCAACCGAACGCCTGTTGAGATGAAAAAGATTGGGATCATGCAGTAAAGTACCAAACAATTGTAAATGCTTGTGTTCGCGAATCGTTTTATGATCCGGCATAAAGCGTTTTATAATTCTTTTAGGCATACTTGTTCGTAAGAAAACTTAAAATAAAAATAACTAAAACACTCAGGGAATCATGCGGCTAGCTGCGTTATCTTTTCTCGCCGGTATACTGGTCTTTCAGCAACTCACCTCATTGCCTGATTCAAACTGGGCGTTATTATTATTGGTCATTATTCCACTTGCTTATAAGCTGAAAAGGATTCGGCTTTTTCTTGTGTTTTTCTGTGGAATCTTATGGGCATTATTACACGCAAACCAGCAACTTGGGAATATTCTTTTACCGGAAATGGAAGGAAAGGATGTTGTAATTGAGGGTTTTATTTCTTCTATCCCGGTAAAACGTGAACATGGGATTCGATTCAGGCTCGATGTTGATACGCTGTTTTTCGGCAATGAGGCACAAGAAAATGCACCGAAGACTGTATTGCTCAGCTGGTATGGATATACCCCGGCACTATCGGCAGGAGACCGTTGGCGTTTTTTAGTCAAACTCAAGCGACCACACGGGTTTATGAATCCGGGAGGATTCGATTATGAAGCGTGGCTATTTCGGCAAGGTATTGGTGCTACCGGTTACATAAAAAAGAGTGAAACTAATGCATTAATTTCAAGCGATAATGCCTCATATCCCTTGCAGCGGCTACGACAACACCTGTTAAACAGGATTATTTCCGCTACAACGGGATCAGCTCATCAGGGCATTATTTCAGCAATTGCCGTTGGTGAACGTCAGACGATGACTGATGAACAATGGCATGTCCTGACTACCACAGGTACGAATCACCTCGTTGCGATTTCGGGTTTACATATTGGGTTGATCGCTGGATTACTATTTTTTCTGACTCGTTATCTGTGGAGTATTAGTAGCTATCTAACATTGCGTATTCCAGCTGCTAAGGCAGCAGCAGTTGCTGCAATAGCCGGCGCATTAGTCTATGCAGCGCTTGCAGGATTTTCGGTTCCGACTGAACGTGCCTTGATCATGGTGGTGATCGTTATGTTGGGAGTACTGAGACAGCGTAGCGTTTCAATCAGTCATACGCTATCTCTGGCCATGTTGCTGGTACTGATTTTCGATCCGTTATCCGTCATGTCTTCCGGATTCTGGTTATCATTTTGTGCTGTGGCGATTATTACAATTGGAATGAACCACAGTCTGCAAACAAAAGGGTTATGGTGGAAGTGGGGAAGGATACATTTGTTAATTTTTGTAGGGCTAACGCCGGTACTGTTGTTTTTTTTCCAACAGTTGCCATTGTTATCTCCATTCGCCAATTTCATTGCTGTTCCGTGGGTAAGCTTTATCGTCGTCCCTGTCATTTTATCTGCTACGTTGATCATTAATCTGGCGGCCGGGGTTGGCGATACTTTATTTACGCTGGCGGATTTAACGCTTTCATGGATTTGGTATTTTATGGTTTGGTTATCAGATCTGGATCTGGGGAAATGGACCCAGCATAGTCCAGTCGCCTGGACACTACTACCAGCTATCGTGGGAACGTTGTTGCTGATTTCACCAAGAGGCCTGCCGGTTCGCTGGCTCGGATTAATCTGGCTACTGCCAGTTTTCCTGGTCCTGCCAGCGAAACCGGAGCATGGAGATGTCTGGTTTACATTACTGGATGTTGGACAAGGGTTATCCGCTGTTGCTCAAACAAAAGATCACACACTTGTGTATGATACGGGCCCCCGGTTTAGTGAAAATTTTGATAGTGGCGAAGCGGTGGTTGTGCCGTTTTTACGGCAATACGGAATTACCACGGTTGATGTATTAATGATAGGTCATGGTGACTCTGATCATATGGGAGGCGCCGAATCGGTTAATGCCTCTCTGGACATCAAGCGGGTGATCAGTAGCGAGCCAGAAAAAATCACCTGGATGGATTCCGAATTATGTCACAAGGGTGAAAGCTGGCACTGGAACGGGGTATCTTTTGAAGTGTTACACCCGTCGCCAGAGAGACCTTACAAGGGAAACAATGGTTCATGCGTTTTAAAAATTACCAATGCCGAAGGTGCCGTGTTGCTTACCGGAGATATCGAAAAAGGTGCTGAAAAATATCTCTCTGGAACCAATAATCATCTTGCCGCTGATATCCTGGTTGTACCGCATCATGGTAGCAAAACATCATCGACAGAAAGATTTATCGATGCGGTCGGGCCAGACTATGCATTGATGCCAGTTGGCTACCGAAACCGCTTCAATTTTCCAAAACCGGAAATAGCTGAACGTTACCAGCAACGCGATATAGCGTTGTTTAATACGGCTGAACATGGGGCGGTGATCTTTAGACTCGATTCCGATGGGTTGGTCGAGCCTCCGACCCTTTATCGAGATATCGCCAAAAGGTACTGGCATGATTCCTGATAAATCATCATCTACTGGCTATCTGCCTGGAAGCAAAAGATTTAATTGCGGCTGGGCTTCGGTGAAGCAGAAAAATCAAGTATGATTACAGTCCAGATATCGATTTTCTGAAAAGGATGTTCCAAGTGTTTGAATTAATACAATCTGGCGGTTGGTTAATGCTGCCTATTATTCTTTGTTCCATCATCTCGTTAGCGATAATTTGTGAGCGCTTCTGGACATTGCAAAAAACGCGTATTTGCCCTTCTGATCTGGTATCAAAGATCTGGGCCTGGGCAAAGAATAACCAGCTTGATGGTAGCCGCATCACTACGTTGAGGGCCAGCTCGCCGTTAGGCAGGGTCTTGGCTGCCGGGCTGGTTAATCTTCACCATGATCGTGAAATTATGAAGGAGAGCATCGAGGAAACCGGTAGACATGTCGTGATGGAGCTTGAAAAATATCTTAATACCTTGGGCACCATCGCGTCTATTGCCCCGTTATTGGGTTTGCTTGGTACCGTTATAGGCATGATAAAGGTATTCAATGCCATCATAACGGCAGGCGTGGGAAATGCAGCGGTGCTTGCGGGAGGCATTTCAGAGGCGCTTATTACAACGGCTGCAGGACTTACCGTCGCGATCCCAAGCCTGATGTTTTACCGCTATTTCCGTGGTCGTGTCGATCAACTTGTTTGCAATATGGAAAAAGAGGCGTTGAAGATGGTTGAGATTTTGCACGGGGATCGTGAAATGGACAGTTCGAGTACGCAGCAATGAACCTTCGAAAATTTCAGAGACAGGAACCGGATGTCAACCTGACTCCGTTGATAGATGTTGTATTCCTGCTGTTAATCTTTTTCATGGTATCAACAAGTTTTACTCGTGAGTCAGAAATCCAGGTCAATCTGCCTCAGGCGACATACGAACCCGTTGAAACGGAGCAAAAACCCATTGATGTAACGATCGATGCTAAAGGCCGATTTTTTGTTAACCAAAAGCTGGTCGTCAATAAACAGCTGGATACGTTGGTTGAAGCGATTCGCAGAGTATCGGAAGGGTTGGATTATACGTCGATGATCATAACGGCGGATGCAATGACGCCACATCAGGCAGTCATTACATCAATGGATGCTGCTCGCCGACTTGGCATAACACAACTGTCGATCGCAACCAGGCAGAGAGAAACTAATAATAAATAATGACCGGGGCACCTGAAATTAAGGATGGCATGGCCATCTATCGTCGATTGCTGGCATATGTTAAAGCCTACCTGAGTGTTTTTATCATTGCAGCGCTTTGTATGGCGATTTATGCAGCGACAGATACCAGTTTTGCTGCCTTGATGAAACCTATGCTGGACGGCAGCTTTATTGCCAAAGACCCGACATGGATAAAATTGATTCCTTTCCTGGTAATCCTGATATTGGTAGTCAGGGGGATAACCGGGTTTATCTCATCTTATGCGATGACCTGGATGGGTAGAAAAGTGATAAAGAGACTTCGTAGCGAGATGTTCGAGCAGTTGTTGAGGTCACCAGCCACGTTCTATGACAACAATTCCTCGGGAAAGCTCATTTCAAAAATGACCTATGACGTGGAACAGGTTGCACACGCGGCGACTCAGGCCATAACAGTGATAATAAGAGATAGCCTTACCGTGGTTGGTCTGCTGGCTTGGATGTTCTACCTGAACTGGATGTTATCATTGATATTTCTTGTCATTGGGCCATTTATTTCCATGCTTGTACTGTTTATTAATAAACGATTCAGGCGTATCAGTAGTCACATTCAGTCATCTATGGGTGATGTGACGCATGTAACTGAAGAAGCGATTGAAGCACATCGGGTCATCAAGATATTTGGTGGTCGGCCCTATGAGGAAACACGATTCGAGAGTGTCAACGAGTGTAATCGAAAACAACACATGAAAATGAGCGCTACCAGCGCGGCGAGTGTTCCTATCATTCAGCTCATCACCGCAATCGCCTTGTCATTCATTATTTATCTTGCCACGCAGGAATCCGTTCAGGACAAAATTACCGTTGGCGGGTTTATGTCATTTTTTCTCGCGATGATGTTGTTGTTGCCGCCTATTAAACGGCTTACTACGATCAATGTGTCCATTCAGCGCGGGATAGCTGCTGCAAAAAGTATTTTTGATCTTCTGGATTGTGATGCGGAAAAAAATACCGGCACGACCAGACTTGATTGCATAGACGGAGCGGTAGAGTACAAAAATATTTGGCTGACATACGATGCGGAAAAGGGCGCGGTGCTGGAAGATGTCAGCTTTCGAGTTGAACCTGGCCAGACAGTCGCTTTCGTTGGGCGTTCGGGTAGTGGTAAAACCTCTTTAATAAGCCTGTTACCCAGATTTTACGAATCAAGTGACGGTGTCATTACAATTGATGGCCATGACATTCGATCCGTGGATCTGGATAATCTGCGTGATCATGTCTCACTGGTGGGGCAGGACGTGACGCTGTTCAATGATACCATTTATAACAACATCGCCTACGGAAAACTCGGTGACGTCAATGAGGACGAGGTGGTGGCTGCAATACAGGCAGCAAACGCGTTTGATTTTATTGATGCCTTGCCTGAAAAACTGGATACGCTGGTTGGTGAAAATGGCACCCTGCTTTCTGGAGGGCAGCGTCAAAGAATAGCAATTGCCAGAGCACTTTTGAAAAACTCTCCAATTCTGATTCTGGATGAGGCAACCTCCTCACTGGATTCCGAATCTGAACGACACATACAGGCTGCGCTGGATAAGTTAATGCAAAATCGGACGACTTTTGTTATTGCCCATCGTTTGTCTACGATTGAGAAGGCAGACAATATTATCGTACTGGATAGTGGTCGCATCGTTGAAAGTGGCCGGCATGATAGCCTGCTTGAAAAGGGAGGTTATTATGCCAACCTTCACCGGCTTCAATTTCATCCTGACCAGCAGGGTGACGCAGATTCAGCTAGCGAACAATAATGAAAAGCCTCGAACATCATTGGTATCAGCGCAGTATTATTCCGGTATTATTGATACCATTATCGTGGATTTTCAGTTTTATTGTTGCTGTCAGAAGACGCTTGTATCGCGCAGGAATATTTAAGGTATCCAAACCACCTGTGCCGGTCATAGTGGTTGGTAACATCACAGTTGGTGGTACCGGGAAAACACCCATGGTCATCTGGCTGGTTAACCTGCTGAAAAGCAGAGGCTACAAGCCGGGAATAATTTCACGTGGATATGGTGGGAAAGCCAAACACTGGCCGCAGCAGGTGAGACCAGACAGTGATTCCGCCATGGTTGGTGACGAGCCAGTGCTGATGGCTAAACGATGCAGATGTCCGGTCGCTGTCTCTCCTGACAGGGTTGAGGCAGCCAACGCAATTTTCGAACACACGAACTGTGACATCATCGTTTCAGATGATGGTATGCAACATTATGCGCTAGACAGGGATATTGAGATTATCGTGATCGATGGTGTACGCAGATTTGGCAACGGGTTGCCATTACCGGCCGGACCACTCCGGGAATCCACATCCAGACTCAGGGAGGCTGACTTCGTTGTGGTCAATAGTGGTGGCGTGATCCGTAACGAGTTTCCAATGTCAGTGGTGCCTCTGCAATTGGTCAATGTCAGGGATGAATCGCAGGTAATGGCGCTGGAAGAATTGCGACAAATGGAAGTGCATGCCATTGCAGGTATAGGGAACAATGAACGTTTTTTCTCTCAATTGGAACAGTTGGGAATCCGTATCAGGCGACATGGTTACCCCGATCATTATAAATTTTCGAGCAAGGATGTTAGTTTTGATGATGACTTGCCTGTCATAATGACCGAAAAAGATGCGGTAAAATGCAGACGATTTGCAAATAATCGATGCTGGTGCCTGACGATAGATGCACAACTGGATTTTCGGTTTAAAGAGCGTATTCTTGCATCAATTCAGAAAATATCGAATCAGAAGACCCTGAACCCAGAGGTAACACATGGACAAAAAATTACTTGATATACTGGCCTGCCCACTTTGCAAAGGACCTCTCGTTTACAAGAAGGAATCGAAGGAGCTGATTTGTAAAGCAGACAGGTTAGCTTACCCCATTCGAGATGATATTCCGGTTATGCTGGAAGAAGAGGCTCGTCAGGTTACGCTGGATGAAAAGGAAAAGCTGTGACATTTAGTGTTGTCATCCCCGCTAGATACGCCTCTACCCGATTGCCTGGTAAACCGCTTGTGGAAATTGCTGGCAAGCCGATGATTCAACACGTATACGAACGGGCCTGCGAAAGTGGCGCGGATGATGTCATCATTGCAACCGATGACGAGCGGGTTTTTAATGTCTCAACGGGATTTAGCGCACACGTTTGTATGACTTCTGAAAATCATCCGTCCGGAACGGATCGACTGGCAGAAGTAGTAGAAAAAATGTCATATAAGGATGACCAGGTAATTGTGAACTTGCAGGGTGATGAACCAATGATGCCGGGGGCATTGGTTCGTCAGGTGGCAGATAACCTGGAAAAAAATGGTGATGCCAGCGTTGCTACATTGTGTGAACGTATTACCACTGCCGCAGAGCTATTTGATCCACATGTCGTCAAGGTAATAAGAGACCAGCACGATCTGGCGATTTACTTTAGCAGGGCGGTGATACCGTGGGACCGGGATGCGTTCTCAATTACAACAGAGGCACTTCCGGAGAATTCCGAACATTATCGACATATCGGCCTTTACGCCTATCGGGCAGGCTTCATCAAAGCGTATGTTGACTGGACACCCTGTCATTTGGAGGGCATGGAGGCCCTGGAGCAGTTAAGGGTATTATGGTACGGGCATAAAATCCATGTCGCCGTAGCGAAGCAGCACCCAGGCCATGGTGTTGACAATGAAAGCGACTTGAACCGGGTTACCGCTTTAATGACAGGTTAGTCTAACAATTCCAGGCCGATGTCTTCAGGCGCAATCACTTCTGATTCAGATGAATGAATTGGCACAGTGATAACTTGTGGAACACGGCGGTGAGCCTCGCCATGCTGGTCTGGTTGGATAGAAGTGTGCATTTCAGCATCCTGCAAAACAAGCATGGGCCCATCATCCAATACTTCAATGACTTCGTACTTCAAGCCATGGTATTTCACATGGGTACCAAGCAGTTTTTTCAAGGTGTGAAAATCAGACAAATTACCAGTCATTCGATCGTCCTTAAATTTAATCCGACAGCTCCCAATATTAATTGGGCTATACATAAATATTATAACATTGCTATTATAGTACCAACATAGAACGTGTAACTTATTATTTTTCAAATCAATACAGAAAATTATTAGTGTAATTTATGATTAAAGTATTATTCGTTTGCATGGGCAATATTTGTCGCTCTCCTACTGCAGAGGGTGTTTTTATAGATAAGCTCGCTAATGCAGGATTACAGGACGGGGTTGAGGTTGATTCCGCTGGTACTCATGCCTACCACGTTGGACATCCGCCTGATGTGCGAGCGCAGGAAGCCGCGTTAAAAAGAGGTATTGATATCAGCTCACAGGTGGCGCGTCGGGTGGTCGAGCAGGACTTCGAACAATTTGATTATGTATTGGCGATGGATCTGGATAATCTTGAAATCCTGGAAACGATCTGTCCGACTCAGTATCGACAGAGACTGAACCTCTTTTTAAAATTTGCGCCGCAGTTACCGGAAAACGAGGTGCCTGATCCTTATTATGGCGGGGCAAAAGGCTTTGATCGTGTGCTTGATTTGATAGAAGCAGCCTCGGATGGGCTCATTAGCCACATTCGGAAAACCAGTTAGCGCATTTCAGTAATTATCCTTTCCCGAAAACTAGCCAGAATCGCTGTCAACTGATGCAGTATCAGATACCGGTCTTTTCTCTTCATTATCCCGCTTGATAAAGTTAGGTACGAAAACATCTGCTGGGTTACTTTCCGCATGGGTTGTTTTGTTTGTGGTTGCTGATGCCTCTCGCTGTATTTTTTCTGGCTGAGTATGAGAAACAACCTCTTTGACGGCATCACTGATTCGGCCGTTATCAGTATCAGATGCAACGTTCAGGTTAACTTTATCTTTCGTCTGTTGAGATTTATCCTTACCTGAAAATTCAGCGGTTTTTTGAGGTTTTACCGAGTCATTTGAAGTTGAATTAACATTAGTCTGTCCATTCTTTAATTCAGGTTTTCCTGTGCCTGCTGCCTCGCTTGAGGTTGAATTCCTTTTGTCTTCGATGGGTTGTTGGGCAGGAGATGTATTTTGCTGAATATCTCCACGGTTACCGGGGTTTGCCTGCGAATCCTGTTTGTGATCTTTTTTCTGTGCGGTTGCCTCGGGTTGGGACGGTTGCTGTTGTTCCGGTTTGGACTGATCCTGTTTTTGCGTCTGATTCCCTTCAGCAAGTTTCTCGTTTCGTTGCTGTTTAGATCGATTGCGTCGTCCGCGCTGCTGGTTGGAGGAGCGTCTTGAAGGTTTTTTACGTGGTTGTTTTGATTCCGTATTCGTTTGCGTTTCCAAAGTGAGATTTTCGTTGTTTTGGGAAGCTTTAGCGGATTCCACTTTTTCAGATTGAGTCCCTGAGTGCTTGCTGGAAGCTGCCTGGTTCGCACCTTTACGATCTTTATTATTTTTTTGTCTCCTGCCCGGTTGGTTACCCTGGCGTTGGCGTCCACCCCGACCTCGGGACTGCGGCTTCTGGTTTTGCCGAGTAGATTGAGACCTGCTGCTACCGGTTATTTGCGGATCGGGTTGTTTTTCCGCTTCTGCTGGTTCCTGTTTTTGTGCGGGCGCTCCAAAAAATGAAGAAAAAAACGATTTGATAAATCCACCGCCTTCAGCCTGCTGGGGTTTGCTTTCTGGTTTGGGCGCAGCGGGCATTAGCCCTTTCACCGCCGGCTCTTCAGCCAGCTTACGTTGTCCTGCTGGTTGATGCACAGGCTCCTTGAGTGCTTCGAGCTCCTCAGTCAATTCATAGCTGGCGGTAGAAGACCGGGGTAGCTCGTCGGCGCGCAGCCGCTTTGCCTTATAGTTGGGTGTTTCAAGCAGTGAATTCGCAATAAGCAAGACAGAAACACCATGTCGTTTTTCGATTTCACTAATAATGTCGCGTTTCTCGTTGAGCAAATAGGTGGCAACATTGACCGGCATTTGAACCTGAATTTGGACCGTATTCTCTTTCATCGCATCTTCTTCGACGATGCGTAAAATAGACAAGGCGAGGGATTCTACACCTCTGATTGCCCCCAGGCCATTGCAGCGAGGACAGATTTCCTGGCTGGACTCGCCTAAAGACGGACGTAACCGCTGGCGAGACATTTCCAGTAATCCGAACCGGGATATCCTGCTAACCTGAATTCTTGCCCGGTCTTTCCTGAGAGCTTCTCTCAATCTGTTTTCAACTTCCCGTTGATTACGTACCGGGGTCATATCAATAAAATCTATAACGATTAATCCGCCGAGATCGCGGATTCTGAGCTGCCGGGCAATTTCGTCGGCCGCTTCCAGGTTGGTCGTCAGTGCAGTTTCCTCGATATCTCCACCTTTTGTTGCGCGGCTCGAGTTGATATCAATTGATACCAGTGCTTCAGTATGATCGATGACAATGGATCCGCCAGAGGGCAGCGATAGTTCATGTTGATAAGCTGCCTCGATCTGACTTTCGATCTGGAAGCGTGTAAACAGCGCAATCTTGTCTTCATAAAGCTTGATACGCTGCAAATTGTGAGGCATGACCTGTTTCATGAACTCACACGCGCTTTCGTAGATTTCGGGATTATCAATCAGAATTTCACCAATATCAGGTCGTAGATAATCGCGGATTGCCCGAATGATGATATTGCTTTCCTGGTAGACCAGGAACGGCGCTGCCTTTTCGATCGACGCCTTATCAATGGCGTCCCACAACCGGGTAAGGTAATTGAGGTCCCATTGCAGCTCTTCAGCACTTTTTCCAACCCCGGCCGTACGAACGATCATGCCCATGCCCTCTGGTATGATCAGACTGTTGAGTGCTTCTCTCAACTCACTTCTTTCTTCGCCTTCGATTCGACGGGAAATGCCGCCAGCTCGTGGATTGTTTGGCATAAGTACCAGATACCGACCAGCCAGGCTGATGAATGTTGTCAGTGCGGCGCCCTTGGTCCCGCGTTCTTCCTTGGCAATCTGGATGACAATTTCCTGGCCCTCTTCGAGAACCTCCTTGATCTCCACCCGTTTATTATCCTTGGGATTGTTTCGAAACAGGGCGGGGGCAACTTCTTTTAGTGGCAGGAACCCGTGGCGGTCAGCGCCGTAATCGACAAATGCGGCCTCCAGGCTCGGCTCGATGCGGGTAATTACACCTTTGTAAATATTGGCTTTTTTTTGTTCTCTTGCCGGGGTTTCTATGTCTAGATCATAGAGATACTGGCCATCAACGAGGGCCACACGCAACTCTTCCGGCTGAGTTGCATTAATCAGCATTCTTTTCATTGTCTTGTAATCCTTCAGACGCCCTAACACGCCGCCATGCGTGCGGAGGTGCCGAACCGGCTTTTCATTGCCGCGATGCAATTAAAGCGTGTCTTCCCATTCTGACCTTGTTTACTTGAGGTCGAAGGCAGCCTTGTTCGGCGTTTCCCCATGACAACGTTGGCACGGGGCGTTCAATTCTTTTTCGCTCTTGGACAAACAGGGCAGAGCGATATAAAACCCTTTGGAATCTTTAATATCAACATAGCGAGTATGGTTAGTTATCTGTTCGCGAAGCGTTAGCAGATAAGTTCGCTGCATTAAAACAACCGTCATATGAGCGCGGTTGTTAAGCTTTTATCCGCATTAACTATTCCACAAAGCAGCCATATTGGGTAAATTCTATATAAAACAATCTTCTATAAATGAACTTACACGCGTAATATAGCAAGAAACAGGCATACCAGCAATTATTCAGAGGAATAATTAAGTTATCGATTTAACTAACAAATTTATGAACCCAGATGGCTAGGTGTCAAAATCCCAACGATTCTGTTATTTTCTTCACCCCACGAGCCTTTAATCTGCTGACCAGGAAATCATGACGACAAAGGTACAATTGGTAGAAATTAACGCATCGTTTGATGGCCAGCGAATCGATAATTATCTGATGACCCGGCTTAAAGGGGTGCCCAAGAGCCATATCTACCGGTTATTACGCACTGGGCAGGTACGAATTAATAAAGGCAGAATCAAGCCCGCCTACAGACTGAAATCAGGGGATATTATTCGTATCCCGCCCGTTAACGTGGCTGCTGACACGAAACCAGCCAGACCTGGGGACAAACTCCGCGAACGGATTCGTGATAGCCTCATTTATGAAGATGATCATTTGATCGTGATCAATAAGCCCAGTGGCATCGCGGTCCATAGTGGTAGCGGAATAGAATATGGAGCCATCGAGATTTTGCGGTCACTATATGGGGATCAACAACAGATCGACCTGGTTCATCGACTGGACCGGGAGACCTCCGGTTGTTTGCTGATTACCAGAAATCGAAAAATTCTCCCTGAATTGCATAATTTGATTCGTCAGGGTGACATGGAAAAACGATATTTGACGCTATTGAAAGGGAAGTGGCAAGGGGGTACAAGAGAAATCAATTTTGCTATGAATAAGCAACGTCTCGTATCAGGTGAAGCAATGGTGCAGATTCATGAGGATGGGAAACCGGCACTGTCGATATTCAGTCCTGAGGATATTTTCTCCTATGCAAGTCTGATGGATGTTACGTTGGTGACTGGGCGTACTCACCAGATTAGAGTCCATGCCACGCATACAGGCCATCCTGTCGCAGGTGATGAAAAATATGGTAACCGGGATTTTAATCGGCACATGCGCTCTATCGGGTTAAAGCGCCTGTTTCTGCATGCTCACCAACTGGAATTCAATCTGCCGGCATCGGGGAAGGAAATTTCGATTACAGCACCATTAGACGATGAACTTAACGGCGTAGTTAATAAGTTAGAAAAAAATGAAATATAGATTGCTGGTATTTGATTGGGATGGCACTTTGATGGATTCGATTGCGAGAATCGTAACGTGTCTTGATATGACTATCAGCGAGCTCAAACTACCAGTTAGAGAGAAACCAAGGCTTAGAAATGTCATCGGACTAGGCCTGAGAGAGGCCGTTTTGCAGTTATATCCTGATGCCGACGAGTCATCAATTGAACGATTTACAGATGTTTATCGCTCGCATTTTCTATCTGATCGACATGTAAAAGCGGTTTTGTTTGAAGGGGCCAAATCTGTACTCACAAATTTGCGTGATCAAGGATATTTCCTCGCGGTCGCTACAGGTAAGGCGAGAAAGGGATTGGACAGGTCAATGGACGAATCAGGGTGCAGGGACTTGTTTGATATTACCCGTTGTGCCGATGAGGTTTTTTCGAAGCCTCATCCGCAGATGCTGGTTGAGATCATGGATCATCTCGGTACAATGCCAAGCGAGACGTTGATGATAGGTGATTCCGAGTACGATATATTAATGGCCAGAAATGCAGGGACTGATGCATTGGCCGTCGACTATGGGGTGCATTCAAAGGAGCGGCTGATGGCATTAGAGCCGCTGCACTGTCTGACGGATATCAATGAAATTCTGAACTGGTTGAACCAGACAGCGATGGGCAGCGATCCTGGCAAGGTGATTTGAAACATTAATGATGAACAAATGGAATTAATATTGGGAATGCAAAGAGATGGATGATCATGACAAAATTGACCCATGGTTGGGTAACGGAAAAGAAGAAGATAAAACAGCTGCAAGCGAGAACGCATCACGTGTAGAAGAAAAGCCGGACCAAGAACAACCCTGGGAACGGGATGCACTGAAAAATCTTGCGGTTAGTACCATTCAGGAGCATCGTCGTGCCAGACGCTGGAATATCTTTTTCAAGATGCTTTTTTTTCTATACCTTCTGGCTATATTTATTGTCTATTTACCGGCAGACTGGGAAAGTCCCAAGGGCAAGCATGACAAGCATACGGCGTTGGTGGAGCTAAATGGCGTTATTGCGGCAGATAAGGAGGCAAATGCTGACTCGATCATTACAGGTCTTCGAAACGCCTTTGAGAACAAAAAATCTGAAGCCGTCATTCTTAGAATAAACAGCCCTGGTGGTAGCCCGGTTCAATCCGGTTATGTGTACGATGAAGTTGTCAGGTTGCGTGAAAAATATCCGCAGAAGAAATTGTATGCAGTTGTAACCGATATTTGTGCTTCCGGGGGCTATTATATCGCATCATCCGCAGATGAAATTTTCGCGGACAAGGCGAGCATCGTCGGTTCAATCGGTGTGCTGATGGACAGTTTCGGCTTCGTCGATGCGATGGGCAAGCTGGGAGTAGAGCGGCGCCTGCTAACCGCTGGAGAAAGCAAGGGGTTTCTTGATCCATTCTCTCCGTTAAAAAAAGAGGATCAGAAACATGTCAAAACGCTTCTGTCCGACATACATGAGCAATTTATTTCTGCGGTCAAAAAGGGGCGTGGTGATCGTTTATCAGACGCGAAGGAACTTTTCTCAGGTCTGATCTGGACCGGGGAGCAGGGTCTGGCGTTAGGATTGGTTGATCAATTGGGTAGCAGTAGTTACGTTGCACGAGAAATCGTTGGCGCAGAAGATATCGTCGATTATACCTATCGCGTACCTTACTTTGAGCGTTTTGCTGAACGCATTGGTGCTGCAACCGCAGAATCATTGGCAGCCATGCTGGAAACCAAAATCAGATAACTTTAAATTACGTTGATACCGGCCTGTTCCAGCATGCTAGTCAGCTGAATCAGGGGCAGGCCGATCAGCGCAGTCGGATCATCGCCTTCCAGTTTTTCAAACAACGCGATGCCCAGTGATTCGGATTTGAACGCGCCCGCACAGTCATAAGGCTTTTCACGTATCAGGTAATTCTCAATCATCTCGTCACTGAGTTGGCGAAATATTGCGGTGTACGGAACCACTGCCTGCTGTATGAGCTCCGTTTTCACATTATAAACGCAAACTGCAGTATGGAATTCGACAGTCTTACCGGAAGACAATTGTAGCTGGCGTTTCGCATTTTCGTGGTTTCCAGGTTTCGACAGGATATTGGAGTCAATACAGGCGACCTGGTCAGACCCAATGATCACCGATTTTTCGGATACCCTTTTCGATACGGCGATTGCCTTCTCATAGGCAAGACGGTTAGCAAGTTGCAGCGGTGTTTCACCCGCATGAGTCGTTTCATCCAGTGAGGGTGACAGACATTCAAAGGGCAATCCCAGGCGTGACAGTAATGACCTGCGATAGGGTGAGCTTGACGCCAAATAAATATTGTATGGTTTTATCGACTGGCTTGATGAAATGTTCCTTCTCCACGGGTTCAACGTTATTTTACAAATCTCTTAATCAATTCTCGCGGAAGCGGGAATCCGGGATTACCTAAAACATAGATTCCAGCCTTCTGGGGAATGACAATTGTAGATTTATTCAGAGCTTCTTCAGTTATTAATATATCATCCTTCGTAACGATACTGCTCAAGGGCTACAATGATAACAACCTGCAGCCCGGGGTCAGTTCTAACATTACAACATTTTTGATAAGATTCGCTAATGGCAAGACCTTTAAGAATTGAATTCCCTGGGGCGATTTACCATGTAACCTCTCGTGGTGACCGGCAGGAAGCAATTTATCACGACAATATTGACCACCAGCGCTGGTTATTAAAGCTTGAAAAAGTCTGCCTACGATTTAACTGGGTTGTTTATGCATATTGCCAAATGAGAAATCATTATCATCTATTAGTCGAGACTGTGGATGGAAACCTCTCACGCGGCATGCGCCAATTGAATGGACAGTACACTCAATACTTTAATAAAAGGCACAAGTTAGTTGGTCATCTCTATCAAGGCAGATATAAAGCAATATTGGTGCAAAAAGAATCATATTTACTAGAGCTAATCCGCTACGTAATGCTGAATCCTGTACGGGCTGATATAGTTACTATTGCTAGTGATTGGGAATGGAGTAGTTGCAGATCAACAATTGATACGGACGTATCACCTGATTGGCTTGATGTGAATTGGGTTTTGAGCCAATTCAGCAATCAGCATAAAAAGGCAATTGCGCTATTAAAAGAATTTCTCTCTAATGGCATTGGTATTGAAAGCCCTCTGGACGATTGCAGATATCAACTATTTCTGGGTGACGATCAATTTATCGAGCAACACTGTAATGAAAGGCAGATAACTTCATTAAGCGAACTTTCGAAGAACCATAAGAAGCCTTTGGTTCAGACCCTGGAATCCTATATGCGACAATCTACTAATCGGGACATAGGAATGGCCTTAGCATATCTTTCCGGTGCATACACCATGGCAGAAATAGCTGATCATGTTGGCGTGCATTACATGACCGTTAGTAGAGCGGTGCGGAAGTACGAAAAAGAAAAATCAAGCTGAATGTTATAATGTTAGAACTGACCCCAGTCCTTTGGATATGCAAAATGTCTAATTTTGTTGATATTTTTTGACAGATATAAGTTCTAGCGATAAGATGGCTGGTTATGTTCGATCGTCTGCCCAATGTGGTGAATCCTTTACGGATGGCTGAATCTGGTCAAATATTGACGGGTGATATATCGTTAACGAGTATGGCCAGATTATCGCAACAACTGGTCGATCAGGTGGGCACGGTTTCTACCAGGCTTGAGTTCGGTGTTGATGCGCAAAAAATATGCTACCTGGATGGACAATTCTCATCTAAGTTGGCGTTGATTTGCCAACGGTGTATGCGACCGATGACATATCGGGTTGATACGGGTTTTAAATTGGCGTTTGTTGAATCTGAGAGCGAGGCAGAACAATTGCCGGAGGAATATGAACCGTGCATATTGGAGGAGCATACCGTTACGTTAACGACGCTGATTGAAGATGAGCTAATGTTAAGTTTACCGATCGTTCCGATGCACGATAGCGATGTTTGCAAGGTAAACTATTCCTTCGGGGAAAAGGGCGCGGAATCTGAGGCGGATATGACAGACAAAATTAATCCATTCTCTGAATTGGAAAAATTAAAAACAAAACGTTAAATGCATGTAGTAAACATTGATGGATATATATTTAAGGAGTTAAATCAATGGCTGTCCAAAAGAGTAAAAAATCAACTTCCAAGCGTGGTTCACGTCGGGCACATGACGGCTTGAAATCACCTGCGTTTTCAATTGACTCGACGACAGGTGAAACCCACCTACGTCATCACGTCACGCCTGATGGCCACTACAGAGGCCGCAAGGTATTTGAAGCTAAGGACGATTAAGACTTGAAATATACCGTAGCGCTAGATGCCATGGGTGGGGATCATGGTCCGAGTGTTACTGTTCCAGCGGCCCTTAATGTGTTAAAGGATAATGCTGAAATACGCTTGATTCTTGTTGGGGACAAGGAAGTATTGATGAAGCTGCTTCAGCAGCAGTCCGCAAATGTTGGAGAACGACTCGTGATCCAGCATGCTTCGCAACAGGTTGAAATGGATGATTTACCCTCGCAGGCGCTTCGGAACAAAAAAGACTCGTCCATGCGTGTAGCGATTAACCTGGTTAAAGACGGTACTGCTGCGGCGTGTGTTAGTGCAGGAAATACAGGTGCGCTCATGGCGACCGCAAGGTTTGTGTTAAAAACGCTTCCCGGTGTCGACCGTCCAGCAATCATTTCCGCTTTACCGACCATCAAGGGGCATACCCATATGCTGGATTTGGGTGCAAACGTGGATTCATGTGCGGAGCATTTATTCCAGTTTGCCGTGATGGGCTCAGTGTTGACCAGCGCTGTAGAAAATATCGATCGACCGACTGTTGGCCTTTTGAATATTGGTGAAGAAGAGATGAAAGGCAACGAACGGGTTAAGGAAGCGGCCAGGTTGCTATCGCATAGCGATATTAATTATGTTGGTTTTGTAGAAGGTGATGATATCTATAAAGGTACGGTTGACGTTGTCGTGTGTGATGGCTTTGTTGGGAATGTTGCCTTAAAGACTAGCGAGGGTGTTGCGAGTATGATTAGCCATACAATGAAGGAACAGTTTATGCGCACACCCTTTACTAAGTTAGCTGCTTTATTGTCGAAACCGGTACTAAGGGGTCTTCGCGACAAGCTGGACCCCCGTCGTTACAATGGCGCCACACTTGTTGGCTTGCAGGGTATTGTTGTTAAAAGTCACGGTAGCGCGGATCAGTTTTCATTTACCAATGCCATCAGAGAGGCGATACTGGAAATACAGAAGGATGTACCTCAGCGTATAGGTAACCAGCTTGAGTCCTTGCTGACTGAGAGGCGCGCGGTATGAGATTTTCAAGAATCATAGGCACTGGCAGTTACTTGCCCGAGAAAATATTAACCAACCAAGATCTGGAAAAAATGGTTGAGACCTCGGATCAGTGGATTACCGAGCGAACCGGTATCCGTAAACGGCATATCGCTGGAACGAATGAGAGCACCTGCGATCTTGCAGAGAAGGCGGCCAGAAGTGCGCTAAAGTCAGCCGGTGTCACTGCAAAGGATATAGATCTGATCATCGTTGCGACGACGACGCCGGATAAAGTCTTTCCCAGTACCGCATGCCTGCTTCAGGAAAGATTGGGTATACATGGACCAGCCGCATTTGACGTTCAGGCGGTATGTACCGGGTTTGTCTATGCGCTGGGTATAGCTGAAAAATTTATCAATACAGGTAGCGCGAATCGGGCACTGGTAATTGGTGCAGATACCTTGTCAAAAATTATCGACTGGGCAGATCGTGGTACTTGTGTTTTGTTTGGTGACGGTGCGGGCGCAGTCGTGATTGAGAGAAGCGACAGACCTGGCATATTATCGACCCACTTACATGCTGATGGCAAATATAACGAGTTATTAATGGTCTCTGATGAAGTCATCGAGGGTGACGGGCGCGTGAAGACCGATGCCTCCTACATACGTATGCAAGGCAATGAGGTATTCAAGGTCGCTGTTAACACCCTGGGTCGTATCGTGGATGAAACATTAACCGCCAATCAAATGCAACAAGGCGATATTGACTGGTTAATTCCGCATCAGGCAAATATCAGGATCATAGCCGCGACTGCTAAAAAATTAAAACTACCGATGGACAGGGTGGTTGTCACCGTTGATGAGCATGGTAACACCTCAGCCGCATCGATACCGTTAGCACTGGATGTTGCGGTTAGGGATGGACGAATCAAGCGTGGCGATAAATTGCTGCTTGAGGCGTTTGGTGGGGGCTTTACATGGGGTTCAGCTTTACTAACCTACTAGTTTCCGATTAATTTATTATAAATAGCGAGAAAAACAAGAATATGAGTAGTCTTGCAATTATTTTCCCTGGGCAAGGTTCTCAATCAATGGGCATGCTGGCTGATTTGGCATCTGAACATGCTGTTGTTGAGGAGACTTACGCGACCGCCTCAAATGTGCTCGGCTACGACCTCTGGCAACTTGTTCAGCAAGGACCGGAGGAAGCGCTTAATCAAACAGACAAGACCCAGCCTGCCATACTTGCAGCCGGAGTTGCTGTGTGGCGTATTTGGCAGTCTAAGGGAGGCGCTACTCCAGCTTTTTTTGCAGGTCACAGTCTGGGTGAATACACCGCGCTCGTTTGCGCCAGCGTGCTGTCATTTGAATCTGCGGTTGAGTTGGTTGCCGAACGTGGTCGTCTAATGCAGGATGCTGTGCCAGCCGGTCAAGGCGGCATGGCAGCGGTACTGGGGCTTGATGATGAGGCAGTTCGCCAGCTTTGTACTGACGCTGCGAATGGAGAGGTGTTGTCTGCGGTAAATTATAACTCCCCCGGGCAAGTCGTGATTGCAGGTACAGCCAACGCAGTTGGTAGAGCGATTGAAGGGGCAAAGAATGCCGGGGCAAAACGCGCGATAATGCTGCCCGTCAGTGTACCTTCACATTGTGAATTGATGAAACCCGCAGCAGACAAATTAAAAGAAAAACTCGACAATGTAG
Source organism: Gammaproteobacteria bacterium (assembly GCA_046754065.1). Classification (GTDB taxonomy): domain Bacteria; phylum Pseudomonadota; class Gammaproteobacteria; order SZUA-140; family SZUA-140; genus JBHHVB01. The sequence goes on along the minus strand of JBHHVB010000010.1, from coordinate 30,963 downwards.
AGTTCTCTGACTCACAAATCCCCGTCATTAATAATGTCGACGTGAGCGTCGGCAAGTCAGCCGATGATATTCGAGATGCGCTGGTCAGGCAGCTATACAACCCCGTACGATGGGTTGAAACAATTCAGACGATGGCTAATAACGGCGTATCGACGGTGATTGAGTGCGGACCAGGGAAGGTATTGGCGGGATTAAACAAGAGAATCGATCGTCAGATGAACGTGCTACCGGTGATGGATCAGGCGTCACTGCGAAAAGCTTTAACGACAACAGGAGAATCAAATTAATGACTCTGTCAGGCGAAGTCGCGCTGGTTACAGGTGCGAGCAGGGGGATAGGGCGTGCGATTGCGTTAGCGTTGGGTCATCAAGGCGCAACGGTAATAGGATCATCTACATCACAAAAAGGTTCAGATTCCATATCCAACTATTTGAAAGAAAATAATATAACAGGATGTGGTGTTGTGCTTGATGTAACCAAGCCATCATCAATTGATGCTGCGCTAAACGCGATGAAAGAGCAGTTTGGCTCACCGGGTATTTTAGTGAACAATGCAGGGATTACACGAGACAATCTATTATTGAGAATGAAGGAAGAGGAGTGGGACGAAATTATCGACACCAATCTGACTTCAATATATCGACTGTCCAAGTCATGTTTACGAGGCATGATGAAGGCACGCAAGGGCAGGATCATTAATATTTCATCGGTAGTCGGATTCTCAGGGAACCCTGGCCAGTCAAATTATTGCGCCGCTAAGGCCGGAATCATAGGCTTTTCAAAGTCATTGGCTCGAGAGGTCAGTTCCAGGGGTATTACAGTTAATAATGTTGCACCGGGGTTTATCGCTACAGAAATGACGGATGATTTACCCGATGATCAGAAGGCAGCAATACTGGCCCAGATACCAGCAGGGCGTCTTGGCGGTGTGGATGAAGTAGCTCATGCGGTCGCGTTTCTGGCCTCTTCCACTGCATCATATATAACTGGCGAGACGATCCATGTAAACGGTGGCATGTATATGGGATAAGTGATTAATTAAACTGAAATTTATTGAGTTCTGTAACGATTTAACCGTTTTTTTCTAGCTAATTTGTTTTATATCCAATAGAATACCGCCGCAGGCCTGAAGGCTGAAGCAAAAAATTTTGGGAGGATCCACAAATCATGAGTAATATAGAAGAACGCGTCAAAAAAATTGTCGTTGAACAACTTGGAGTCAAGGAAGCGGAAGTAACCAAAGAAGCTTCATTTGTTGATGACCTGGGCGCAGATTCACTTGACACCGTAGAACTGGTCATGGCACTGGAAGAAGAATTCGAGTGCGAAATACCTGACGATGAAGCCGAGAAAATCACTACGGTGCAACAAGCAATTGATTATATCAACGCTCACCAGAGCTGATATCGATCCTGTATCACAGAAAGGCCGCAGATACATTTGTGTCGAGCGGCCTTTCTGCTTCTAAATCCGGTATAATTTCAGTTGTGGCAGCTTGTGGCATTAAGCGACAGCAAAGTCTGCTGCCTTGAACAGCATTCCAATTCAAATACACAGGGGTAACGAGTGAGTAATAAACGACGCATTGTCATCACGGGCCTGGGTACCGTTTGTCCGGTGGGACTGAATGTCAAGGATTCCTGGCAGAATATTCTGGCCGGAAAAAGTGGTATCGGTCCAATTACGCATTTCGATGTATCCGCATTTGGCACTCGTTTTGGTGGCTCAGTCCGGAATTTTGAGGTCGGTGACTACATTCCGCCCAAAGAAGCAAAAAAAATGGATCCTTTCATCCATTACGGTATTGCCGCGGGTAAAGAAGCGATTGCGGATTCGGGGCTAGTAGTCACGGAAGAAAATGCACATCGTATTGGCGTGTCGATCGGCTCGGGTATCGGCGGTTTATGGGGAATTGAAAAAGGCCATGACGCCTTCCTCAAAGGTGGGCCACGCAGAATTTCGCCGTTTTTTGTGCCTAGCAATATTATTAATATGATTTCCGGCAACCTTTCCATCATGTATGGAATGAAAGGACCTAATCTCGCAATCGTCACCGCTTGTTCAACCGGTACTCACAGCATTGGTGATGCTGCACGTATTATTGAATATGGCGATGCAGATGTCATGGTTGCAGGTGGCGCGGAAATGGCAACTTCACCGACCGGTCTTGGTGGATTTAGTAGCGCAAGGGCATTATCAACCCGAAATGATGATCCCGAAACCGCCAGTCGTCCATGGGATCTTGAAAGAGATGGCTTTGTATTAAGTGATGGCGCCGGTGTGGTTGTACTGGAAGAGTATGAATTTGCCAAGGCACGTGGCGCGAAAATCTACGCTGAGGTTGTTGGTTATGGTATGAGTGGTGATGCCTACCATATGACAGCCCCATCAGAAGGCGGTGAGGGCGCAAAACGTTGTATGCAAAATGCGATGAATAACGCGGCAATCAATCCCGACCAAATTGATTACATCAATGCCCATGGAACTTCAACACCAGCAGGAGATAAAGCGGAGACAAATGCCGTCAAGTCTGCATTCTCAGATCATGCCTATAAACTGGCAGTCAGCTCAACCAAGTCGATGGTCGGGCATATGCTCGGTGCGGCAGGTGGTGTAGAGGCTATTTTTAGCGCTATGGCCATTCACGACCAGGTTGCGCCACCGACAATTAATCTAAACACACCTGATCCGGCGTGTGATCTGGACTATGTGCCAAACGAGGCCCGTCCGATGAAGATCGATTATGCCATGTCAAATTCATTTGGTTTTGGCGGTACCAACAGTACATTGATATTTAGAAAAGTGTAGCCGAGCTGCTCATTCGATATTCGACCAGCACTGTAAACAACATTGAGTGATGCCGTAACACCCGTTGTTCGCGTTATTGATAAATATGTTGATTTGTTGTGTCTGCACGACGCTCACCCTGATCGTTACCCCTGTTTTCTGGAAAGCGTTGCTCATGGAAATGCGCAGGCAAGATTTGATATCTTGTTTGCGTTTCCCGATGAACGAATTGCGTTACCCCAGGATTTCAGACTTGAAAGTGAGGGGGTTGAAAATAGTCAGGGTGATTTTCTGAAGTATTTTGACCAACTGTGGCTTCAAAACTATCAAAAAGTTTATGTTGATCCGGATATCCCTTTTTATGGCGGATGGTTTATGTATCTGGGCTATGAACTGGCCTCACAAGTCGAACCAGCGCTAAAGTTGTACCCTGATCAAGATTCCAGGATACCCATTGCATTTGCCCAGCGTTTTCCTGCTGCCGTCATCAGAGACCACGCACTAAAGAAAACCATTGTGGTTGCAGAAACCCAGCATGCTGAAAAACTCGCAGCGTTGAAACACGATGTGGATTCTTGCCCAAGTGCATGTGAAACTGATATATCCTTGTCATTAGGAAACGTTCTTGAGGAGGATCCTTCAGCCTTTTTACACGCGGTGGATCGAATCAGGCACTACATTGTAGAGGGTGATGTATTCCAGGTTAATCTTTCCCGGCGATGGCAAGCAGAGTTGGCAGGACAAGAGATATCTGCTGCAAGGCTCTTTGCAAGCTTGAGAAAGACCAATCCGGCGCCGTTTGCCGGACTTTATGTATCTGATGATTACGCCATCATTAGCTCCTCGCCTGAAAGGCTGGTTTGTGTGAAGGACTCTATGGTCGAAACACGCCCCATCGCGGGGACCAGGCCTCGTGGCGATAAGAGCAGCGCAGACTTTCGATTGTCCCAGACTTTGCTTAATCACCCCAAGGAACGGGCGGAGCACATCATGTTGATTGATCTGGAGCGAAACGATTTGGGGCGAGTCTGTGTGGCCGGAAGTGTAAAGGTTAATGAGCTAATGGTAGTGGAAAGCTACGCCCATGTTCATCATATCGTATCCAATGTACGAGGTGTTTTGGGCAATTCGGTAACCCCCGGTCAGGTGCTTCGCGCTGTATTCCCGGGAGGAACAATAACGGGTTGTCCAAAGGTACGCTGTATGCAGATAATTGCAGAACTGGAACAGGCCCATCGGGGACCGTATACAGGATCGATGGGATATATCAATCATGATGGTAATATGGATTTCAATATTCTGATCCGTACAATGGTCAGGGAGGAAGGCTCACTAACATTTCGAGCGGGTGCAGGTATTGTTGCCGATTCAATTGCAGAAAAGGAACTTAAAGAAACCCGGGATAAGGCAAAAGGCATGCTGTTATCGCTAGGCCTTCACTAATTGCGCAAGACTCTTTAAGCAAACTATCATGATACTTGTTAATGGTGAAAACGCCAACCAACTCAGCGCCCTCGATAGAGGATTACACTATGGTGATGGTCTATTCGAGACCATCGCGATGAAAAACGGAAGGCCCTGTTTTTGGGAAAGACATATGGATCGTTTGCGGTGGGGATGTGAGCGTCTAAAGTTTCCCGCTCCTGATGAATCATTGCTTTTTGATGAATCCATTAAGGTGGCTGGTGGACAACTACAGGCAGTTCTAAAAATTATTATCACACGGGGTCAGGGTGAACGGGGATTCCGCTTCCCAAAACAACAAGACTCTACAAAGGTGACACGCGTTGTGATGCGTTTACCGGCAACATCTTATCCTGAAGAATATCACAACGATGGCATAACAGTCAGGTTATGCGAAACACGGCTATCATCGAACGTCATCCTCGCCGGGGTTAAACACCTGAATCGTCTGGAGCAGGTGATGGCAAGGAGCGAATGGGATGCCCCCGATATCGTTGAAGGCCTAATGCTGAATGAAGCGGGGCACCTGATCGAGGGGACGATGAGTAATATATTTATCGCGAAAGACGGTTGTTTGAACACACCTGATTTATCTTCCAGCGGTGTATCAGGCGTTATGCGCGGCGTTATTATAGATATGGCCGATCGGCTTGATATCCCGTTAAAAATATCGACGCTTGATCTCGAAGATATTCGTGATGCTGACGAGGTTTTTATTACCAACTCGTTGATTGGAGTTTGGGCGGTTCGTCACTTTCAGGAAATTAACTTTCCCTATGGTACGATAACAACCAGGATCAGGAATGAACTGGGTAAGTATACTTTGGACGTGCCTTTTTAGGCTGTCATTCCCGCGCAGGCGGGAATCAATTTTTGTGTTTTTCCAGGTTCCCACCTGCGTGGGAATGACCTTATTGTATGCTGGTGATAACAAGAAAAATTATCGGGCTACTCGTCATCATTGCAAGCTTTAGTGCCGCATGGTTCTTAATGGAGTATCGTTCCTTCATGAATAATGCAATCCATCATGAGGCGATGTCACTCAAGGTTGATATTTCTCCTGGTAGCAGCATGAAAAAGGTTGCCAATGATTTGTATCAACATGGCATTGTCGCTCACCCCGGATACTTTGTCTGGGCTGCCAAATGGCAGGGCGTAGAACATGAGATCAAGGCAGGGGAATATGCGATCACGCCAGGTATGACGCCGGCAGAATTTCTCAATCTCGTTGTTGGTGGCAAGGTCGTGCAATATGCTATCACCTTTGTCGAAGGCTGGACCTTTCGACAGATGCTGGATGAGCTAAATCACAACGAAAACATTAGTCATGAGTTAATAAACCTGAGCATCCCGGATATCGTTGCGAGACTAGCGCTGGATGAACAACACCCTGAAGGCCTGTTTTTACCGGAAACCTATTATTTTAATAAATCGACGAGCGATATTGATCTACTGAAACGGGCGAATCAGGCCATGCAACAATTTTTGACAGATGCCTGGCAGGAGAGGGAACAGCCATTACCCTACAAAAACGCCTATGAAGCCCTGGTGATGGCCTCGATTGTTGAAAAGGAAACGGCTGTAGAAGAGGAGCGCAAGCAAATAGCGGGTGTTTTTGTTAGACGGCTTGAGAAGAATATGCGTTTGCAAACTGACCCCACTGTCATATATGGAATCGGGGATCAATTTAACGGCAACCTAACGCGACGTGATCTGAAGACCGACACGCCATATAATACCTATGTACACAAGGGATTGCCGCCAACGCCGATAGCGATGCCGGGTCGGCGGGCAATTCTTGCCGCGCTTCATCCTGAGCCGGGATCGTCGTTGTATTTTGTCGCAAAGGGTGATGGCACGCATCAGTTTTCCGATACCGTAGAAGCCCATAATCGAGCGGTTAGAAAATATCAGATCTACAGGAAAAATAAATAAGATGGCGAATCAAGTTGGAAAGTTTATTACCCTTGAGGGTATCGAAGGAGTGGGCAAAAGCACGAACCTGGAGTTTGTTCACCATCAACTCGTCAATCAGGATATAGAGGTCGTTGTTACCCGAGAGCCAGGTGGTACGTCGCTCGGTGAAGAAATACGAGGACTGCTGCTGGATTATCGCCATGATGGCATGGCAGCAGACACGGAATTGCTATTGATGTTTGCAGCACGTGCAGAGCATATTGCAAAGGTCATCAAACCTGCACTTGATGAAGGCAAGTGGGTTTTATGTGATCGATTTACGGACGCAACCTATGCCTATCAGGGTGGTGGAAGGGATATCGGTATGGATCATATTGCGACGCTCGAAAACTGGGTACAAGGTCAGCTGAGGCCTGATTTAACCTTGCTGCTGGATGTGCCCGTTGAATTGGGTTTACAAAGAGCCGGTAGCCGTAGTGCAGCAGATCGTTTTGAGCAGGAAAATACGGCGTTTTTTGAGGAGGTACGTGAGGTCTATCTCAAAATGGCAAATTCACAACCAGAACGATACCGTGTGATCGATGCGTCATCACCACTTGAACAAGTGCAGAAAAATATTTTAACTGTCATTAATGACTTTCTGGATTAAACCATGTCGGCTTTGCTGAAAAACATCCTTCCCTGGCAAACAGGGCAGTGGCAGACACTGACTGAACGAATCAATGCCGGATCACTACCCCATGCATTATTATTATCAGGTATGGCTGGACTGGGTAAGAGCCAATTTGCTGAACAGCTCGCACAGGGCCTGCTTTGTCATTCTCCCGAAAACAACCTGCCTTGTGGTCAATGTCGCAGCTGTCAGTTGTTGAAGGCTGAAACCCATCCCGATATACGCCATATCAACGTTCCTGCTGATAAAAAAATAATCGGTGTAGGCCAGATACGTGAGCTAGGGGATTATTTATCACTGAAGGCACAATATGAAAAATACCGGGTCGTTATTATCAACCCGGCCGACCGGATGAATGTCAATGCCTCCAATAGTCTTTTAAAAACGCTTGAGGAACCTCCGCCGGATACGGTGATTGTGTTGATCAGTGAACGTCCAGCCCTGTTGCCAGCAACTATTCGCAGTCGATGCCAGAAAATCAGTTTTGCAAAACCGGATCGGGAAAGCGCTATTCAATGGTTAGAAAATTGTCCTGATTTAACGGGGGATCCTCAGGTAGTGCTGGATATCGCCGGCGGTGCGCCACTCGCTGCCTTGTCGATTGCGGCAGATGATGCGCTGCAAAAACGGGAAATGCTCATTTCAGACCTGGAAGGGCTGCTTCTGGGGCGGGAAGACCCGGTGTTAATCGGTGAAAAATGGCTAAAGTTGGACACAAAAACATCGTTATATTGGTTATACGGCTGGATTGTAGACATGATCCGTTTAAAGGTATCGTCAAAGCCACCGGGTTTAAATAATTCAGATATGCTGGCGCGATTGAAAACGATGTCTGAACGGCTTGAAACGCAACAATTGTTTAAGCGACTGGATCGTGTAAACGAAGTGCTTAGGGTTATAGAAGGGCAGTTGAATCAACAGTTATTGCTTGAGGATGTGCTACTCACCTGGATCTCCGGGGTGAAACCTGACGCTCGCGCTTCAACCTAGAGTTGATATATTCGTAACCAAAGAAACGATGACAGATAAAACAAACACCGAAGGATCACAACGTCAGGGCATTTTATCCTTAGCCATTAAGGATAAGGGCTCATTGTATTCTGCCTATATTTCTTTTTTTAGTGGCGGCGGCATCTTTATCCCCACGAACAAGGAATACAAGCTTGGGGACGAGGTGTTTTTACTATTAACACTGATGGAAGAAACGGAAAAAATGCCGGTATCAGGAAAGATAGCATGGGTAACACCCAAAGGCGCTCAGGGGAACCGTGTAGCTGGCATTGGTGTCCAGTTTATTGATCAGGATGGACAGGCCGTTAGAAACAAGATTGAAACCTACCTGGCGGGCGCGCTTAAAACTGATCGAATGACCCATACGATGTAAAAACATCCTGAAACAAGCAAAAAAGCATAAAATTAAAGAACCTTATTCAGATTCATTGGGCCCCCCCTTTACTCTTTCACCCCGTATCTAGTATCTTGGTTTCATGCTTACAGATTCTCATTGTCATTTAGACAGACTCGACCTCGATGCGTTAGGAGGGAATATTGATGCGGTGATGGAGACCGCCAGGGCACATGGCGTTGGTCAAATGTTGTGCGTCTGTATCAACCTGGAGAACTATCCTGATGTGCTGGCCTTTGCCCATCAATACGAGCATGTCCATGCATCGGTCGGTGTGCATCCGAATGAGACCGAAGGAGAAGAGCCCACGTTGGATCAACTTGTTTCACTGGCAAACGACGAAAGAGTGGTTGCGATTGGTGAAACCGGTCTCGATTATTATTACAACAAAGGCGATATGAGCTGGCAACAGGAGCGATTTCGTGTCCATATCAACGCAGCACGGGCTAGCCGGTTGCCGCTCATCATTCATACCCGGGATGCCTGGGAAGACACCTACCACATCATGGAAAAGGAATCAGTGGATCAGATAGGCGGCGTGATGCACTGCTTTACCGGAAATTGGGAGCAGGCGAAGCGGGCGCTGGATCTCGGTTTTTATATCTCGTTCTCTGGTATTGTGACCTTCAAAAATGCAGAGGATTTGCAGGAGGTAGCGCGCAAGGTTCCTGATGATCGCTACATAATCGAAACAGATTCCCCTTATCTAACACCGGTTCCCTATCGAGGCAAACCCAATCAACCTGCTTTTGTTCGTTATGTGGGAGAATGCCTGGCGAGCCTGAGAAATCTCAGCCTGGAGTCGCTAGCTGAACAAACGAATAATAATTATAATAATATATTCAATAAGATATAGATGTTATCTGGAGTAACATAACAGGAACACCCCCTTCTCATTATCAGTAGTCGAGTTTAGCCAATAGCCGGGCGACTCATTTCCTAATGTAGAACCCAATCATGCCGATACTTATTTCAATCGGCTTAAAGTTATCTGGTTCAACAAAATCATTGAAAACTATATGGATTCTGAAGAGTGGGTAGAATGAAGGGACTTGCCAGGCAATCTGAAATCAGGGAGCGCCGTTCGCCAGAACGACTCGCAATAGATCGTGCCGATGCCCAACAACTGATCCAGCGTTACTGCAATGACCACGATAATGACTCATTTACCACTTTTTACAAGCAACAGTCACATCGCTTGTGGCGCTTTCTTGTTGCACGGGGTTGTAATGAAGAGCTCGCCTACGACATCCTGTCAGAATCCTTTCTGAAGTTTTCCCAGTCGATCTGCAAGGATCCACATTCTCCTGTCGCGTATCTGTTTCGAATTGCGATCAATCTTTACATTGATGACTACCGTAAAGGCCGTAACAACCCGCTGGTTAACGATAATGAGCAGGTTGAGAGGGCTTCGGGAAAAGTGAGTCAATCTATTGATAGTAATGATGATTTGCACCAATTAATAAAACAGTTGCCTGATATTGAACAAAATATGCTGCTGATGCGTTATTGGTTAGGACTGACACACAAAGAGGTCGCCAAGGCAGTTGGATTACCCGAAGGCACGGTGAGACGACAAACGGCAGAATTGCTCAAACTGATGCAGGAAAAACTGAATCAGTCAGCGCTCATGAAGGCGGTATAAAAAACGATGACAAGACAACATAGCTACTCAAATAAATGTTTCATTCGGTCACTTATCCTGACAGGGATAGTGGCGTTTTCAATCGCGGGTCACGCAGCCACAGTGAGTCAATGGAAAATGGATGAGGGTACCGGCAGCCTGGTTGGCGATTCTGCTGGCGCCAATGATATTTCAATGGGTAGCCAGAATTTTGATGCGGGTTTTCCGTCCGGGTGGAGTGGCACAGTTTATGTGGGTGACACCAATGCCTCATCAGGCGGATTGCCAGGCAGTATTTCGGACACCGGAGGTTCATCGTCAATCTCAACAACTGGTACCGGTCAAATCGAGTTGTTTGCCCAGTCGATTAATACCAGCGGTGCCAGCTCTGGTGCACAGACCTGGAACTATGCATTCGTTCAGCAAGTTAATCCGGCCTATATGGTTGGAGACTACGATGTAATAGTAGATTACAGCTTTCCTGACGGTACACCAGCCAATACCAGCACTTACAGTATTCCTTTTCGCTTTGTTGTGTCCTTATCCAGCGGGGGATTCCAGTTCCTCGAATATTATACGAGTGGGTCGAATAAAATCATCCGAGCTGTGGGGCGAAAGGGCACGGGTACCAACATTGTTGGCTCGACGATAAGCAATCCGCTTATTAACGGCAAATTGCGATTAAGGCGTGTTGGTACGAGACAGTACGCTTACTACTGGAATGGATCGTCGTGGGCGACGCTGCAAAATCTGGTTGCGGATAATACTGACCCAACAATTGTGCGTATGTTGACTTACGCAAGACGAACAACTGTTGTCACCAACCGTGTTCATATCGATAATTTTATTAATAACAAGGCCGATCAGCCGGTCTGGACACAGGGAATTTCCGGCAATGCACTCAGTTTTGATGGTGTTGATGATAAACTGGCCTCACTGACTACAGCTTTGGCATTTACCAACCAGATAACGATGGAGGGCTGGTTTAAATCCCCGGGTGGCGGTAGTGGTAACCCTCGCATTCTTGAAATTTCAAATGATGGATCGAGTTATAGTCACGCGCTGGCGTACGATACGACGGGTTCATTCAGGGGCTGGCTGGATTGTGAAGGGGGAAATACAAGATTTGCGTCATTAACAAGTCCATCTACCTATGCCGATGACCAGTGGCATCATACCGCGATAACTTATGATGGAACTACCGCAATTCTGTATATTGACGGTGTTAATGTCAGTAGCGCTGCTGTCAGTTGTGCGGACATGGATGATACATCTTATGCAGTGGTTGGTAACTTGTATACTGGAGGTCACCCGTATTCAGGGCTCATTGATGAATTGGCTGTGCATGATACTGCACTGGACGCCGCAACAATCCTGAGTCACTTTCAAATCATACCACCGGCGCCGATTACTGATCTGAGTGGAAGCTACGCGGCAGGAAATTTTACGCTCAACTGGACCGCGCCTAACGACAATGGTAAACCCATTACAAGTTACCAGATCTATTACAGCACTGATGGTTTCGCAACTGCGGGAACGCTCATCGCAGACAGCGATGGCAATGGCTTGGATAATGCCGCATTACTGAGCGGCATTACACCCGGTGCCTATGTGTCTTTCAAGGTTATGGCCGTTAATATCAACGGCGCTGCAAATGATTCCAATATAGCCACGGTGCCTTTTGTGCCAGACGGTATTACTGATTTGTCCGGTAGCTATGACGCTATCAATTCAAAATATGACCTGGTCTGGACGGCACCAGCGGACAACGGTACTGCCATCGCATCGTACAAGATATACCATAGCACAGATGGCTTTGCGACCGCCGGCACACTCGTGGCAGACAGCGATGGTAATGCACTGGATGGTGCGGCTAGCATCACCGGTCTGGTGGCAGGCGGGGTTAACTGGTTTAAGGTCATAGCGGTAAACGGTTATGGTGATGCGCCTGATTCAAATATCGCAGTGGTTTCACTGCTCCCGCCAGAAGCGATAACCGATCTATTGACAACGGACGGGGCAGGTCAAGTGACTCTGGACTGGACGGCACCCAATGATAATGGTGCAGCAATCACTGATTATGAAATTCATTACAGCCTCGATGGATTTGTTGCGGACGACACGATTTTTAATGATGGGGTTAGCAGTGCGACAACGGCCACCGTGACCGGGCTCTCTAATGCTTCGCCTTACAAGGCAGTCTGGTTCAGGGTTTACGCGATCAACGTAAATGGCCAGTCAGCCGTGTCGAATACGGTTGACGGTTTTCCCTTTGTTTCAGAAGCGGTCACCTGGTGGTACAAGAAAAACCCATCCAGCCCAACCGTCTATAAATCCAGCAAGATCCTTTACGATGATGGTGAATTTATTTTTACCGGTGAACCCATGCGGTTTGGCGTGTCGCCAGTTGGCTGGACAGGAAATATACCAAAATACTGGTTCAATGGATCCAGGGGGTCACAATCCAGATGTAAAAGAGGGCAGGCTGGTGTTTATGGACGTTATCCTGTGGAATACGATGAGACAGGGACCAAGGTCAATTCGTTTGCCGGCCTGTTCCGCTGCCGATTCAGTACAGAAATCCAAAGCTATACCTATACGATGAAACGCATCGGCAGTCAGCTCATCATATCAAGCACCGGCGGAGGTAATACGGTAATCAATGGTGTCACCGAAGACCTGCAGTTGCAATTTTACCATTCTGGTGCAACCAGTCCCCAACCAGCCACCATTAGCGGTGTCGGTATTCAAAAACCCGCCGGTGTTATCGATCTGAAGGCAAGCTCAACAACGAGCTACAACCAGATACAACTAAGCTGGACCGCACCACCTGATAACGGTGCGGCAATTACCGATTACGAGATTCATTACAGTAACGATAATTTTGTTGCGGATGATCAGATCTATGTTCATGCACCGACTACGGCAAGTACTCAAGTATTGACCGGGTTGCCTCATCCGGGCCCTTACCGGGTGCTTTACTTCAAGGTCTACCCGATCAATGCCAAGGGCAAGACCGATTTTGCGTCCAATGCTGAGATGGGATTTCCGTTCAAGGCACGCAATGCGATCTGGTGGTACCAGACCGGGGGATTGGGTGGTGCGAATACGGCTACGTTGACAGGGACCGGGCAGGCCGAGTCGGCGGCCTATTTCGTGGAAGACGGCGGAATAACATTCTCGATCAAGTCGGGTAGGTCCCCAAGCAACTCGGGATCAACGATTGGTCTGTCGCCACCGGATTATGCGGGAGCGACACCAAAATATGCGTTGAAATTTAACCGCAGTCAGAATTATCAATGCCCAAGCAGTCCAGCTAATCGAGTCAGGGTTTATTATGACATAGTCGTCAACGGGGTAATTGAACTCGCAACCTCTTTTTGTACAACCTCCAAATATAACTATGGCCAGTTCAAGATCGAGCGAGTCGGTAATACAATTTATTTTCGCCGCAATGGCGCGGATATCTGGACGACAGCGGCGGCACCAGGGGATCTGGTCATTGATATCGATAAGACCAGCAGTTCGGATATTACCAATATACTTTATTACGGATTCCCTAATCAGGTCCCGGCGGCAGTCCTTGATCTGAAGACCAAACCCGGCCTGAACCCGGGCGAGGTGCAGCTTTACTGGACAGCACCGCCGGCAAATGGGCCTGCGATAACCGATTACCAGATCTATTACAGCTATGACAACAGCAGTTGGTCTCTGTTTAACGATGGTGTCAATGCAACACCTTCAGTAACGGTGACCGGCCTGGTCGGCACGGAACCCTTCAAGGCCGTTTATTTCAAGGTGATACCGGTCAACGCGATCGGTGCGGCAACCCGCACGCCCAAGGTTGCGTTTGGTTTTCCATTTCCCGAGGAGTCGACAGTCTGGTGGTATCTGAACGGCAGCGTCAGTGGTGGTAATACGACGACGTTGGCAGGTGGCCCGGGTGGCGCTGAGTCGAGCAAGGTCATCAATGATGACGGCGGTTTTAGCTTCGATATAAACTATACGGTCAATACAACTTCTAGCTTCGGTCTTTCACCGGTTGGTTACGCTGGCACTGAACCGAAATATTCGATGGTACTGTTGAGTTCTAGCCGATATGGTTGTTCACGATATACCGGATGGGGTAGACGCGATTATACCTACCAGTTCAAGGCGAATGGTGTCGTGATCGGGCAGAGCAAATTTTGTCCGGTTAGCGGAGGGGGGAATATGGGTAATTTCCGCATTGAGCGCGTAGGGTCCACGGTGTATTACAAGCATCAGGACAGGGTGCTATACAGCGCAGCGGCCGAGACCGGCCCGCTGGTCGTCGATGTGCAAAAGACAAGCGGCATGTACAACGTCAATAACGTCAGGCTTTATGGTGTTGACGTTCAGGCGCCGCCCGGCATTGTCGATCTGAAAACAAAACCGGGCTTGAGCGTGGGTGAGGTGCAACTCTACTGGACAGCGCCACCGTCTAATGACATGCCGATCACTGATTACTTGATCGACTATAGCTATGACAACACTAACTGGGTGCGGTTTAACGATGGCGTCAGTTCACTGACCAGCGCAACGGTCACCGGCCTCAATGGCAGCCAACCGTTTACCGCATTGTATTTTAAGGTCAAGGCAGTCAATGCCGTTGGTCCTTCATCGCGAGATTCAAACATTGTGCATGGTTTTCCATTTCCCGAGGAGTCGACAGTCTGGTGGTATCTGAACGGCAGCGTCAGTGGTGGTAATACGACGACGTTGGCAGGTGGCCCGGGTGGCGCTGAGTCGAGCAAGGTCATCAATGATGACGGCGGTTTTAGCTTCGATATAAACTATACGGTCAATACAACTTCTAGCTTCGGTCTTTCACCGGTTGGTTACGCTGGCACTGAACCGAAATATTCGATGGTACTGTTGAGTTCTAGCCGATATGGTTGTTCACGATATACCGGATGGGGTAGACGCGATTATACCTACCAGTTCAAGGCGAATGGTGTCGTGATCGGGCAGAGCAAATTTTGTCCGGTTAGCGGAGGGGGGAATATGGGTAATTTCCGCATTGAGCGCGTAGGGTCCACGGTGTATTACAAGCATCAGGACAGGGTGCTATACAGCGCAGCGGCCGAGACCGGCCCGCTGGTCGTCGATGTGCAAAAGACAAGCGGCATGTACAACGTCAATAACGTCAGGCTTTATGGTGTTGACGTTCAGGCACCACCCGGTATTGTCGATCTGAAAACAAAACCGGGCTTGAGCGTGGGTGAGGTCCAATTGTACTGGACACTACCCCCGAACAATGACTCGACCATTACTGATTATGATGTCTATTACAGCTACGACCAAAGCACCTGGCAACTGGCAAATGATGGCGTCAGCGCATCGCCATCGGCTACTGTCACAGGGCTGGTCGGTACCGAGCCATTTAAGGCGGTATACTTCAAGGTTAACGCAGTCAACGGCATTGGGCAGGCAATGAAGGAATCGAATGTTGCGCATGGCTTTCCGTTTCCGGAAGAGGCAGTGACCTGGTGGTATCTGAACGGAAGTGTGACTGGCTCAGGCACCACGACGTTAAGTAGTGGTCCCGGCGGAGCCGAGTCGAGTAAATTGATCAATGACGATGGTGGCTTGTCGTTGCGGCTGACTTATAACCTCAGCGGCCCAACATTCGGGTTATCACCTGAAGGCTATAGTGCTGGTAATGAACCCAAATATGCGATGGTGTTTAAATCGACTAACCAGTATGGCTGCTCAAGATACACCGGCTGGGGAAGGGTCAGATACAACTATGATATCAAGGTCAACGGAAGCGTTGTGCAGACCTTAAACCTGTGCCCGGTAGGGCCGAGCAACCTTGGGGAGATTCGGATCGAGCGGGTTGGATCGACGATCTTTTTCAAACGGCTGGATACAGTGATTACCAGCGTGCCCGGTGAAACCGGTCCGTTGTTTGTCGATCTGTATAAAAATAACGCTTATAACTCGATAGTCGGGATGCAGGCCTACGGCGTCTCAGCGACCCAGGCACCACCCGGCATTGTCGATTTGAAAACCCAACCCGGATTAAATACCGGTGAGGTGCAACTCTACTGGACTGCCCCACCCATCAATGGATCCCCGATTATCGATTATCACATCTGGTACAGCTACGACCAAAGCACCTGGCAACTGGCTAATGATGGCGTTAGTGCTGCGACCTCTGCAACAGTCATTGGACTCAATGGCGGCTCGCCTTACAAGGCCGTCTACTTCAACGTCAAGGCAGAAAATGCCAGCGGTATCAGTAGCCGCGATTCCAATTTGGCATACGGTTTTCCCTTTCCCCAGCAGTCGGTGATGTGGGATCAGAACACACTGTTTAATGCGACGGCACCCACGAATACACTGACAGCCAGTGGATGGGGCGGCGGTGAATCGATGCGTGAAATCAGTGATGATGGCGGTGTTGTATTTAGATACCTTGGGGGTAGTCCCAAGTACTTTGGATTGTCACCGGCATCACACAGCTCCAATGTGCCGAAGTACGCAATTTATATATACTGGCCAGGCAGCTATAATTGTAGTGGCACTCGAAAACCGGTATATCAATTGATGGTTGATGGTGTTGTTATTCCTGGATCACCGACTACCAAATTATGTTCTTCAGGATCACAACTGCGAGTAGAACGTGTAGGATCAATCATCTATTTCAAACAAAACGATGATATCGTGGGTAGCGTCAGTGCAACGTTATCCCCATTGCGAGCCGATGGTTACGCCAATTCGAACAGTATCGATGATGCAAGAATCTACGGCGTGCCCATCCCGGTCAAAGCGGGGGCCTTCAATGCCGTGGAAACCGCCGAGCACAAGGATATTCAGCATGGCGGTACAGACGGTTCACCCAGTTTTTCTGATCCGGTTTTAGGCGTCATCCATACCAAAAAGGTAAACGAGTCTTTTGATGTCGATATCTATGCACTCAAGGATAGCAATGGTGATGGCAACATGGATACAAGAGAGATTGATTTTGCCAGCGTTCTGGATCATACGATTGGTCTTGAACTGGTTGATGGTAGTTCCGGCAACGGTTGTACCACTGCAACCGCGATCAATAGCAGTAATGTCGTGTTCAAATACAACTTTGATCATTCCGTAATTCCGACATTTAATGCCTCAAGCGTTCCCCCACAAGGCCTCATTTTCAAGACAGTCGATCAACCAACGGAATCAGGCGGAAAAATTTGGGCAGCGACACCCAATCCAGATAAATCAGTCAACGTTACCGTAAACCAGGCCTTGCAAAATGCACGCATCCGGGTGACCGACTGGAATTTTACATCCAGCACAACGGATGACAGCGTCGCGTGTTCGGATCCCTTTACTGTCAGGCCGGACCACTACAGTTTACTTGCGGGACATGGCAATGGCTCTGCAGTAGGTGAAATCCCGACCGACAGCACGCCGGGTATCATGCCAATGGCCAGTGATGCAACAGGAAACCTGGCATTTAACGAACCGGTCATTCACAAGGCCGGGCAACCATTCAAGCTGCAGTTTACTGCAGAGGATTCACAGGTGCCGGCTGGCACAGTCACCTCTTTCAGTCATACGATTGATGCTACGGTCGAACTTTCAGCACTAAGTGCCGTGACTTCGGTTAGCCATCCAGCGGACAGTGCAAGCTGGATGCAACCAGAGTCCAATGGTCCATTCTTTAACTTCAATGATACCGTGAATACAACGGATATCGTCTTTACAGCCGGCGTCGCGCAAGGTGATGATGTGCGCTATAACGAGGTGGGCTGGATTACCGTCACGCTGAATAATGACGCGGCCTATGCCAGTGCCGATGCCAGTGATGGTTCAACATCCACTGAACGGGAGATCACCAGCAGCCCCCTGACAATTGGTCGTTTCGTGCCCGATCATTTTACCATTACACCAACCAATCCAGGCGCAGCAACCTTCGCTGCAAACTGCAATGGTTTCACCTACATGGGCCAGGGTTTTGGTTTTACTGATGTTGGCGCAGTCGCACCGCAGATCACAGTCAACCCGGTATTGCCCGATGGTGTCACGATACTGCAAAACTATAAGGGCCGGTTTAATAAACTGGACCCGGCGGCAAGCTTTAGCAACTTGGCGAAGACAAATGCAACGTTAGGTACGTTGACCTTACCGAGCATTGATCCGTCGAACTATACCCATGCAGCACCGCCTCTGGATGCCAATGTAAGCCTGACTGCTAATCTTGCTAACGTAACAGAAGACATGCCCTTAAACTACACGCTCGGCGTAGATTCTCTCGGAGGTGCGGATTCGTTGAGTTATGTCAGAGCGGTCAACACCGTGCTACCCCTAACCAATCCAGCCATTAATCTGAATCTGGGCTTTGAAGATGCCGATGGTGTGTCGAACATCGTCATTGATCATCTGACCCCGCAAGTAATAAAAGATCGGGATACCATCGCCATTCCCATGGCTGGAGAGGTTCGTTCAGGGCGTCTATCAGCAGATGATGTTTATGGACCTGCCGACCAGCCGTTATCGCTCCAGCTCAGAGCAGAGTACTACATGGATATTGATCCCGGTGCAGCGGTAGTAGGCGCATTTGTTACCAATGCAGCAGATAATTGTACGCCGGTGAATCTGGGCAATATTGATTACGAGACCGATTTAGCAGCAAATGGAACGCTGGCCGTCGGTGCAGAAACGATCGCGATTGGCAACAATGGTAATACGACAACGGTGAGCCTAGGCACGGGTGGAACGATCACGGGAGGCCTACTGGATATTAACCTGAGCGCTCCCAACGATGCGGGTACCGTGAATTTTACGGTAAACGACCCGTTGACGGGGGCATTGTCTAATGTCACCGGTAAAGCGAGCTTTGGCATATTCAAGGGTGATAACCCGGTTATGTACATGCGTGAGACTCGGTAAGATGCGACCTGGTCAGGATCCTCACAAGGTGACCGTTGAGCAACGGCTGGTCGCTATATTTGATCAAACGCCGTACCCTGATCAACGCCGTCTGGACCAGATTGAGCAATTGATAACGGCGCAGGCTCCCTATTGCAGGCGTGCGCCGGTTAAAAAAGGCGAATCCAGACCAGACTTTGACCTGAAAAAATGGCTAATCGGCTTTTCGTTTGTGTTGTTTGGCACGGCTGCGGCTGCCTGGTGGGCCGTGGATCGATTCCTGCCGGGTGACTATATCGAAAATCACGAAGCGCAAGTTGGCAGCCCACATGTTCCAGCTGCTCAAGTCAATCAGGCACCGCAGCGGGCGAATGCTGAAAAAGCATCAAAACAGTCAGGAAAGCAGATCACTCGGGAAAAGAATCCGGTCATATACCAGCATGATGCCTTCTAGATTTTTTAGTCGCGACAGGCATATTTTTCAGATTTTTTTCTTGTCTAGTTCATTCAATAAATAGACTCTGTTTCTTAATGTAATTCATTAATTAAATGGTCTGCTTGATAATAGAAAAAGTTCCCGGCACATGAAGTTAAGTTGGGCTTTAAGGCATTGTTTCTAATCGATATTAAAGTTCATTCCCGTGATTAACCATCCACCATCATCGGCTTCTGTTACCGCGTCTCCATTCACTGCTCATTTTAGATGAGATACTTGCTTTTTAGCTTAGATCACAGTATATAGTGTCAGTTAATTTGGATAACCCCAATTTATAGTGGTGCAGAGAGATATTCTAGCTGGATCTGGAATTTAATGAGTGTGTGAGGGAATATGGGCCAGGCAGCAATTGATGATCAGATTTCTGAAGCGGAAACACCTGTTTCCAAGCCCGATCGATCCCTACGCTCTCTTTTCTCCTTTTTTTCTAAAAAAGGGGCCAAACCCGCCAGAAAGTCCGGCAAAACCCGACCGGTCGTTGGGTTTTCCACATTGGGCGACGGCGTTTCCATGGTTAGAGTCTCTAACACGGGGGACAAACCCGTTATTGAGGATATGATTTACTGGCCTCGAACGACCACCGATTCCCATAGCACCATTCTCTACGAGCTGGTTAATCAGCATCCACTAGCGGGCGCCAACGCATTCGCCGTCACTGAGCCGGGCCATTGCAACCTGCATTTGGTCGAAGCCCCCAACGTAGAGTCTGAAGAAATGCTCTCGGCTTTGCGCTGGCGGATCAAGGAGCTCATTGATTACGATATTGAAGAGGCCGCTATCGACGCGTTTGATATACCGGGGCGCAATTTGCGCGGTAGTGGTGGAGGGATGATTTATGCCGTGGTCACGAAAAAATCCAGTGTCCTTGAACGCATTGGTTTTTATCAAGAGGCTGGTGTCAGCCTGTCGGTACTGGATATACCTGAACTGGCGTTACGTAATATCGCAACACTTTTACCGGAAGAAAAAGACGGTGTTGCGTTAATTCATTTATCCAAAAACAGCGGCATGATTGTCCTGTGCCGTGATTCCGTACTTTATCTTGCCAGGAACATCCATGTCGGAAGTATCAACTTGATGCGCACCATCTCCAGCAGCCAGGATAAAGACAGTAATCCGATGTTCGCGAATGAATTGTCCGCCGAGGCACGTAACACTTACGAAGGCATCATTATCGAAACACAGCGATCCCTCGACTATTACGAACGTCACTCATCTAACTCACCCATTAAATCGGTCGTCATATCTGCATCCGATATCGTGATCCCCGATGAGGTACTGGAAAATTTATCGAGTGGCTTAAACCTTCCGGTGAAAAAGCTGGAACTCAACGGATTAATTGACAGCAATACACCTGTCGATGAAAAACTGCAATCCCAGACTCTGTTGGCGTTAGGCGTTGCGTTAAGGGAAGCGGGCTAGGCCTATGAAACAGCAAATCAACCTGATAGACCTGGTTATAGAAAAGCAGAAAAAGCTAAACGGAAAGACGCTGTTAGTCGCGTGCGGGGCCCTGGGATTATTGCTGGTGGGATTTTCAACCTATCAGTTTACAGAATTATCCTCGCTTGCTGATCAGGAAAATTCAGTTATTGCACAACGCGACAAGGCACAGGAGCAACTGGACCTGTTACTTAGCCAGATCCCCTCTGATCTTAATGAAGAGGCACTAAAGAAAGAGCTGGAAACCCTTAACGAACAGATTGAATCCAAAGCGGATATCGTTGCACTGTTATCGAGTGACAAGATAGGTAACAAGGATGGTTTTTCACCTTTTCTTGAGGGGCTGGCGGCTCAGATTGGTACCGGAATCTGGCTGACCAATATTTCTGTTTCAGAAGGGGGAACTGGCCTGTCTCTCATCGGCACTGCTACCGCTCCTGAGCTCGTTCCGATTTATATCCAGAACCTTGCCGCAGAACCGGCCTTTGCCGGAACCGAGTTCAAAATTTTTCAGTTAACGAGAAACAAAAGTCAAAGTGCGTACATAGACTATTACCTGAATACACGGGAAAAAGCCTCTAGCACCGAAAGCGCTGGCTCATTCAATGCTAGTCTGGATACCGGCGTGAACACTTCCGACAACAAGTTACGTATGCAATCAGTCATGGGCTCATTAGGAAAATAATGCTGGATCCGGTTAAGCAAAAACTTGCGCAATACAACTCCCTTAACATAAGGGAAAGGGTGCTGATTCTTGCCGTGTTATTGGGTGCAATATTTGTCATCTGGAATCTTACGTTTTATGGAGGTTTTGAAGACAAGCTGGCTTTACGTCAAAGCAACATTACCAAAATCCAAAAGGAAACCGCAGATATATTCAAACAGGTTCAGCTGGTTACGGAAAGCCGGGAAAATGACCCCCGACTTAAAAAACAGGCATACATTAACCAACTCCGGGTTGAATTGGCAAAAGCCAACGAGCAGCTGAAATTTATGACGAAGTCATTGGTAAAACCTTCAGATATGGCGAAACTGCTTGAAGAATTATTACTACAAAACTCTTCGCTACAACTGCTAAAGGTTGAAACGCTTGGCGCAGTGCCCCTCGTTAGCAAATCAAACAATAATGATGAAGAAGCTGACAAGGATATAGTCTATCGGCACACAATCGTACTCGATTTCAAGGGCGAATATTTTTCTACACTGGATTTTCTCCACGCAGTTGAGCAACTACCCTGGAAAATATTCTGGGGAGGGATAGATTACGATGTCATCGATTATCCGATGGCAAGTATCTCGCTAAAGGTAAACACCCTGAGCATGAATTCCGGTTGGATAGGCATATAACGATGAATTATTTTGGTAAGGTTAAAACCGCTCAGCAAATCGAAACCAAAATCATTTTGTGTGCGGCGTTATTCGCTCTGAACAGTCCAGCACTGGCAGAACTGAAGGATCCTACCCGGCCAGCTTATCTCCATGGCTCCTCTGGCGCGGTAACAATGGAAAGAATGTCAGAAACACTTGACGCTGGAGTGAATGGACGACAACTCAAATTAACTTCAACATTTGTATCCGGTAAATCAAAAATTGCTGTCATCAATAATCAGATGGTAAAAAAAGGGGATCGGCTTGGGGATATCGTCGTTATTGATATCAAGTCATCGGCCGTATTGCTCAAGGATAATCGAGAAGACATCATACTGACATTATATGATCGTTCCATTAAAAACCCTGTAACTGGGAATACTCAACGACGCAATCAAGGGATTAAAATCGTACGATGAATAGTTCAATAGCATGTTCATATAAACCCTGGCTGATCCTGGCAGTCATTGGGCCATTTCTTGCGGGATGCGAAGTCTTGCCCCCACGTTCGGGTACGACAATTGACAAGATCGACGAAGTACTGCAAAGCTCGGACGTGGGGAGCGATATCGTCGCTGATGAATCAATTCCTGCTGATGTTTCAGACGCGTTATTACCGCCATTGGATCTGGCGCTTGAAGGACAAACCCCTGAGAAGCTTGAACAGCGGTTTGACATCGCGGCGAACCAGATCCCGGTCAGGGAATTTTTCTTTAGTCTGGTAGAAGGAACAGACTACAATATTGTTGTGCACCCCAAGATTGAGGGGAAAATCAGCCTGAATTTACGTAATGTCACGGTGGCCGAGGTAATGGCCGTCGTCAGGGATATTTACGGTTATGACTACAGGCAATCCGGTAATGTCTATACGTTGCTGGCAGATGAGCTACATACGCAAATCTTCAAGATCAATTATCTCGATATCAAGCGTTCCGGGAACTCGGATATCAAGATTGGATCCGGGCAACAGGTGCAGTCAGGTGATTCCTCGGGAGAAGGGGATTCTGGTGGCTCAACGACCGCATCATTATCCGGAACAAGTATTCGTACCGATTCCGAAATTGATTTTTGGACTGACCTGCAGGCAGCGCTTGAAACGATTGTCGGGGAGGATGATGGCCGGAAGGTAGTAGTAAACCCGGTTTCAGGCATTGCTGTAATCAGCGCCAAAAGAAGCGAAATAAGGCAAATCGAGGAATTTCTGGATTCTATTCAGAAAATTGTCCATCGACAGGTCATCATTGAGGCCAAGATTCTTGAAGTAGAGCTTAATGATGGTTTTCAGTCAGGCATAAACTGGTCTGTATTGGTCGAGAATGACCGAAACGAAGGGGTTGTCGCCGGGCAGGTTGGTGGCGGAAGTGTCTTCGACGGGAATGTCATCTCATCACTGATCAAGGGGAATTCCGGGAACCTGAATCCGCGTGATCCATCCGCCATCAATGGTACGGCGGCTTCCGCATTTGGTGGTATTTTTTCATTAGCGCTGAATTTTCATGATTTCAATGCGTTTGTCGAAATGCTAGAAACGCAGGGTAATGTCCAGGTGTTATCCAGCCCGCGTGTAGCAACTGTCAATAATCAAAAAGCGGTCATCAAGGTGGGTACTGATGAGTTTTTTGTCACCGATATTTCCACAACCACAACCACTTCGGCTGGTGGGGAATCCACAACACCGGATGTTAAATTAACGCAGTTTTTCTCGGGGATCCTGCTGGATGTGACACCACAGATTGACGAAGAGGGTTACGTTATCATGCATATTCACCCAGCCGTTAGTGAAGTGACTGATCAAACCAAGAGTCTGAATATCCTGGATCAGCAAATCACTTTACCCTTGGCATTCAGCAGCGTACGTGAATCTGACAATCTTGTCAGGGCAAAAAATGGTCAACTTGTCGTCATTGGCGGATTAATGCAGAACACGACTAAGGAATCTGTCGCATCCGTGCCGTTGCTGGGCGACCTGCCATTTGTGGGGAGCCTGTTTCGCCATACCAAACAGGTTGCAAAGAAAAGCGAACTGGTTTTGCTGCTAAGACCCATGGTCGTAGAAAATGGAAACGAGTGGTCTCAGGATATTGGGATGGTCTCCGGACGTATGGGCGAATTAAATCAGGGATTTCACTACGGTGGGAAATCGGAGCTATTCGGTACGATGGCAGAAACAATGCCTTGAATAGCGATTATTTAATATTCTTTGATGAAGGCCGATATATAAGATGTATCTCTCGCATTTTGGACTCAATGAACAGCCGTTCAATCTGACACCGGATACGGGTTACTTTTTCCCGTTTGGCTGCCATCTTGAAGCGCTGAATGTGCTGGTTGTAGCGCTAAGAATGGGCGAGGGATTCGTCAAAGTTACCGGAGAAATTGGATCCGGCAAAACAATGTTATGCAGAAAATTGTTGGGTAGTCTGGATCAGAATTTTGAAGTGGCTTATATCCCGAATCCCAGTCTGTCCCCGGATGCCTTGCTGTGTGCATTGGCGGAAGAGCTGCAAATATCTGCCTCACTGGATAGCGGACGCCACCATATGCTAAAGACAATTTATGGCAGACTGGTTGAACTAAATCGAGATGGCAAGAAGGTCGTCCTTTGTATCGATGAGGCGCAAACAATGGCCGATGATAGCCTTGAATGCATCAGACTGTTGACGAACCTTGAAACAGAAAAATCAAAGCTTCTGCAAATCGTATTGTTCGGACAGCCAGAGCTGGATCAGAAGCTTAATAGAACATCACTTAGACAGATTAAACAAAGAATTACATTTTCATATCGGCTAAATGCCTTTGATTGGAAGGGCATTAATGCCTACATTTCCTATCGACTGGTAAAGGCCGGATTTCACGGAAAAACTATCTTTTTGCCCAATGCGATCGAAGCATTATATCGCCAGAGCAAAGGTGTACCAAGATTGATTAATATTCTTTGTCATAAGGCGATGCTCGTTGCCTACGGTAAAGGGAAAAGTACCATCGATGCGAGGGATGTTCGTAATGCTGCAAGAGACACTGAAAGCGTGAACAATCATCAAGGATATAATCTGCACAGGATGGTTTTTGGCTCGTTTGCCGTAATCACCTTGCTATCGGGGATAACAGTATCGCTCGACAGTAACCATTTGGATTTTGTTGTTTCGTTTGTTAATGCAATGCCGTTTACTGGTCGGCCTATGTAATGATTGGTGGAGATGAATGATGAGCGTAATTAATCAAATGTTAATCGATCTCGACAAGCGTCGGAATGTGGCTATTAGCTCAGAGGCGGTTATTGACGGTTTGGCGTTACCAGGCCGGGTTAACAAGCGGAGCAATAACCGAATTTTTTACTGGATTTTTTCTTTGTTAGCGGTTTCACTGCTGGTGTTTATACTATCCAACTTGCAAACGTCACAGGATTTTTCACTTATCAAGGCAAATAGCAGTATGGAGAATGCCCAATTGGTGGGTAACGAAAATTCTTCGATGTATGATACACAACAAGTTACATCGAATGGTATAACGCGCAGACCTGTCGTTGATAATTCAATGCTGGCCAGCAGCACTATGAGATTCGATACACCTGTTACGCAACCTGATACATCAGCGAGAATTGGCGATGTAGCGAGCAATGACTCTGCACCAGAACTTGCGCTTGAGAAAGCGGATAATTCCCGCACAAGCTTAACCGCAATCGCACAGGTGGATGAAGAGATAAATGATAAAACGGTAGATTCTCCACGCACCAAAAAAGATTTAAAACCACTTACACCGAAACAACAGGCCTTTTCAGCCTACCAGGCCGGATATCAACGCTATCGGGAAGGGGATTTGTCAGGCGCGATAGAAAAATTGAAAATAGCTTTAAACGCCAGCCCTGATCAGTATTCAGCACGAGAGTTATTGATCTCTTTATATAATCAGATTGGTGACAAGAAGAGTGCCGAATTTGAGGCTAAATCCGGCGTTATGGCGCAACCGGCTCATCTGAACTTTAGAAAAATCTATGCTCGCATGCTGGTTGACAGGGGCGATAACAAATCGGCAATGGCGTTGCTGGAAAGTCGAAAACCATCCATTATTTCTGATCAGGAATATTACGCTTTACTTGCAGCCATTTACCAGCGAAACAAGTTGCATCACCGGGCAGCGGTCTTGTACAGAGAGCTTGTAAAGATTAAACCCGCAAATGGATTGTGGTGGATGGGCTTGGGTATATCATTGGAATACCTCGGGCGCTACAGTGAAGCAAAGCAAGCCTATCAATCAGCGCAAAGTTCTGGAAAGTTAAAACCGTCTCTGAATCAGTACGTTAGGCGTCGGCTACAGGCAATTTAAAATATAATAACAAATAATAACAATAGGTTATTTTATCTATTTAATGTGTTTTCTTGTTTCTGGGGTATCGCCAAAGGCAGTTCATTATCCCAAAACATAGCCCGTTCCTGTTCTTTCATCTTAAGTATCCCCCGGATCGGCCGTTGTAATAATCAATAAGTCTGCTCATGCCGGCTCAGTAATGCTGAATCGGTCATTCACATTTAAGAGGATTTAAATGGCCACTCGACAAGAAGACGTGATTTTTGTACGACGCAAGGTCCGAATTGGAGACCTATTGATCGAAGAAGGAGTGATCACTGACGATCAGCTGAAAAGTGCGCTGGATGAACAGCAAAGATCCGGCAAAAAGCTTGGGGAAACCCTGGTTGACCTGGGTTATATCGCAGAAACTGAGCTGCTGAGCTTGCTGTCACGTCAGCTAAACGTCCCGCTTGCTGATTTAAAAAACCATCATTTTGATGAAGCACTGGTTCATTTGCTACCGGAAACCCATGCGAAACATTTTCGATCCATCGTGCTTGAGGACATGGGTGATTCATTTCTTGTGGGAATGGTTGAACCAACTGACTTGTTTGCGACCGATGAGCTGACACGGATTCTGAAAAAGCCGATTCGAACAGCGATTATTAGTGAATCAGATCTTTTAAATACAATTGATTCGATTTATCAGGGTGGTGATGACCTGTCCACCATTGCGGAGGCTCTGGGTCAGGAAATGTCATCCGACGATACGGTTGACGAAGCAGGTGCTGACGAAGATATATCCAGTGCGCCAGTTGTTAAATTGCTTCATTCGATTTTCACTGATGCCATACGCATGAATGCCTCGGACATTCATATTGAACCAGGAGAAAATGAACTGCGTATCCGACAAAGAGTGGATGGTCTTCTCCATGAAAAGGTCATGCCGGAGAAAAAAATTGCGCCGGCATTAATCTCCAGATTAAAACTCATGTCGAATCTGGATATTTCAGAAAAACGTCTGCCACAAGACGGTCGTTTTAATATCAAGGTTTCAAACCGATCCATTGATGTCCGTTTGTCAACGATGCCGATGCAATACGGAGAATCGGTTGTGATGCGTCTCCTGGATCAAAGCAAATCACTGCTTAGTATGGAGCAGCTTGGTATGCCTGAGGACCTGCAAAGCAGGTTGACCGCCTTGATAAAACGACCAAACGGGATGGTGCTTGTTACGGGGCCGACGGGTAGTGGTAAAACGACAACGTTGTATTCTGCATTGACAATGCTAAACGAACCCGAACACAAGATTATTACCGTAGAAGACCCAATTGAGTATCGTCTACCCAGAATTAATCAGGTGCAGATTAACACAAAAATCGACTTAACCTTTTCAAAGGTTTTGCGTACAACATTACGACAGGATCCCGATGTGATTATGGTGGGTGAGATGCGTGACAAGGAAACAGCCGAGATTGGACTCAGGGCTGCGATGACCGGTCATTTTGTGCTGTCTACGCTTCATACCAATGATGCAATCAGTACCGTTAACCGATTAATGGATATGGGAGCAGAAGGTTATCTCGTCGCCTCTGCACTTCGCGGTGTGCTAGCACAAAGATTGGTGAGGCGCATATGTGAGGAATGCAAAACTGAATATGAACCGAGCGTTGCCGAAAAGGAATGGTTAAAGGAAAAACTGGGGGATCAGGCAGATCATGCACATATGAAGAAAGGTGCAGGTTGTAATCGATGCAGAAAAACCGGTTACAGTGGCAGGGTCGGTGTGTATGAGCTATTGGAGCTGAATGAACAGTTAGCCGAGGCCCTCAGTCAGAATGATACCCATGAATTCGAAAGACGGGCAAAAGCGCTACCGAACTTCACCACATTTACCGAGTTTACGCTAAATTATGCGCTAAAGGGCATCACTACTCTTGATGAAGTTTTCAGGATATCTGATGGGGTCTAGGCAATGACGACGTTTGTTTTTAGTGGTCGCAGCGTATCCGGTACGGCGGTTAGCGGGAAGATCGAGGCGAATTCTGCCGATTCTGCGGCCAGCCAACTCATTGAGCGTGGTGTAACACCAGTCAATATTGCGGAAGACAGGGAGAAGTCAAACAAGTCAATTGATTTTCAAAAGTTCCTTGCCAAACCACCTTCATTACAGGACCTGATGTTCTTTAGCCGACAAATGTACTCGCTAACCAAAGCGGGGGTGCCCCTGGTCAAGGCGCTGAATAGCCTGCTCGAAACAACACAGAACCCATTGATGGTTCAGGCACTGATAGACATTGTAGCCGGGCTAGACAGTGGTAAAGAATTATCTGCGGCGATGAAAGAACATCCAAAGGTATTCAATTCGCTGTTTATCAGTATGATCAGCGTAGGAGAGAACACCGGTCAGCTGGAAGAGTCATTCAGGATGGTATCCCAGAATATTGAACGGGAGATGGCAACAAGAGCCCGTATCAAATCTGCGACTCGCTATCCGATGTTTGTCATGATCGCAATCGTGATAGCGATGTTTATCGTTAACCTGATGGTTATTCCGAAATTTGCAAATGTGTTTAAAAGTTTTCATGCCGAGCTGCCGATTTTTACCAAAATTCTGGTTTTCACGTCAAATATTACGGTCGATTATTGGCCAGCAATGATTTTCCTGATTGTCGTCGCGGGTGTCTCAATAAAAGTGGTACTTAAAACACCGGTTGGACGCTTCCGTTGGGATACCTACAAGCTCAAGCTGCCAATATTTGGAAGTATCATTCACCGTGCATTGCTAACCCGGTTTGCCTACACCCTAGCGATGACAACCAAGGCGGGTGTACCGATTAGCCAGGCTTTGAATATCTGTGCGACTTCTGAAAGTAATACTTATGTCACCGAATTGATACGAGAGATGCGAAGTAGAGTGGAAAGGGGAGAGCCGTTAACCCGTACTGCCTCCGCGAGCGGCTTGTTTACACCCGTTGTTATTCAAATGCTGTCTGTAGGTGAAGATTCAGGCATGGTTGATGCGATGCTTCAGGAGGTCGGAGAATATTATGAACGGGAAGTGGACTTTGATCTGGCACGGCTCAGTGCTAGTCTGGAGCCCGTGTTATTGACGGTCATTGGCATCATGGTTCTGGTCATGGCGCTGGGTATATTCCTGCCGATGTGGGACCTGGGCAAGGCGGCGATGGGATAACCGACTAGTTCTCGTTGTTTGTATTCAACTATTTTTTTAAAAAAAGCATATTTTCATTAAAGGATCCGCTATCGGTGCCGATATGAAAATTGAACCGAATACGTAAGTATTTTAACGCGGCTTGCTTGGATTGAAAGTGGCCAAAACGATGGGAATTTGAATATTCTAAAGCTTTTAAAAGAGGATTAAAAAAATGAGGAACAGACAATCAGGTTTTACAATCATCGAGCTGGTAATGGTCATTGTCATACTGGGTATTTTGGCGGCATTTGCTTTACCACGTTTTGCAGATCTGGGTGGCTCAGCGAAGAAAGCTGCGGTAGAAGGTATCGCAGGTAGCATGCGTAGTGCAGCTGGATTAGCACACTCAATGCAACTGGCAACAGGTACAGCGGTGAACGGAACAGTGTCAATGGAAGGTCAAACTATTACGCTGGCTAATGGTTATCCGAATGTCGCTACAATCGATGAAGCGGCTGGATGGGACCTCGCCGGTTATACAGCCAGTGGCGCAGCTTCACCTGTCACCTGGACACGCGATGATGCAGCCACACCGGCAAATTGTAAAATCACCTACACCGAGGCGCCAGCCGGGGGTGCAGCGACAGTTGCCACTGTTACGACTGGTTGTTAACCGAATTATCAATCGCTTGACTGAAAAGGTGGATTACGCTGCGACGTAATCCACCTTTTTTATTTGGATGGTTTAGAGTAACTAACATACGATTAAACATGATTTGTAACGCATACAGAAAAGGAATGCAGGGTTTTACGATGACCGAGTTGGTGGTTGTCATCGTGTTACTCGGTATCATCTCTGCGGTCGCAATGCCGCGGTTTGCGAATACCGACCTGATTCGCGATCGGGGATTCAAGGATGATGTGGTCAACCTTGTACGTTACGCCAAGAAGGTTGCCATTGCTAGCGGTTGTGATATGGAGGTTCAGTTTGAAAACACTGCGAAGATTGTCAGATTGCAGCATCACGACACAGATTGCCGGTGGTCCACAGGTAACGCAGATAATTCGTTTACCGTTGCTATGCCGCATCCATCCAGCGAGAATCATCCCGTGTATGGTACGGACTACGTTGTTGAATCAACAACAGCGTTGACCGTACCAAATGTTCTGGTTCGGTTTGATAAATATGGACGACCCTGGCAGGGGCAGAACCAGCGAACCTACCTGACAGCCAGTCTCAATATTGCATTTGGTGGTTGTACACTTCGAATTGAGCCCGAAACAGGCTTCGCCGCCTATACAGCCTCCTGCTGAATCATATTTCGGAATAGTCTTGGCCACTAATAATGTTTAGTCTCTGGCCGATAAAATGATTATGATAAGACGTATTCAAAATGGTGTCACGCTGGTTGAATTGATCATCGCTATAGTGGTTCTTAGCGTAACCTTGACGGGT
>JBHHVB010000009.1:0-73485 GCA_046754065.1 Gammaproteobacteria bacterium | reverse complement strand
CTTCAATGCCTGCGATTTGGTTAAACGACAACGAGCAACTGGATGCGGCAAAACGGCTAATCGAAAATTATGAAGAAAAAAGAGCCCAGCAGGCAAAAGCAGATTATGAAAAATCAGTCGCCGAAGGAAAGCAAAAAAACCTGCTGGACACAATCTTGCGGGACCCGTTAAAGTTTGTCATTTATGTCTGTATCATAATCACAGTAATTTACGTTTCAACTATTCCATTTATCTCCATAGGCAATCAGTAACTCATACTAGCCTGGGTTGAAAAAATATTTACCTACGCGTTTACTCACTAATGTTACAGCCCCTCTTTTTAACCACAATCAAATCGATAATCTGAAACAAATATTCATTTATCATCAAAGTAATCAACAATATACAAGATTATTCTAGATATCTATACAGGATATTCGCATAACTCATTGATGAATGTTTTCTTTGTTAATGATTAACTCAATGGTGTGTATAATGAAGCGGCTTGAATAAAGATAAATATAATTAACCTAATCCAAGAAATTATCACAGCAGTTGGGAGTAACTCCATGACATCCAAGGATATGACGGCCAAACTGGACCTGACCAAGCATGACATTGGAACAGGTGCGCAACGGCTACGACGTCCCGTATATATGGATTTTTTACCACCCTGTAATAATGCCTGTCCGGCGGGAGAAAACATCCAGGCCTGGTTAGAGTTGGCTCAGGGTGGCGAGTATCACGCGGCCTGGCAAAAACTGATTGAGGATAATCCGTTTCCTGCGATCCATGGCCGCGTCTGTTATCACCCTTGCGAGACCTCGTGTAACCGGGCCTATACCGATCAGGAAGTCAGTATTCACGCGGTGGAACGATTTCTTGGCGATCTTGCGATGGAAAAAGGATGGAAACCTGAATTTGAGGCGCGTCCCGGAGGTAAGCGGGTGCTTATCGTTGGCGGAGGTCCAAGTGGATTATCTGCTGCGTATCATTTGACCCGCTTGGGGCATCAGGTTGAGATCAGGGAAGCGGGACCTGTTGCAGGCGGTATGATCCATTTTGGTATTCCGGCGTACCGTATGCCACGCCAGGAACTTCAAGATGAAATTAACCGCGTAGTAGAGATGGGGGTGAAGATTGTTTGCGATCACCGTGTCGAGGATATTGATGCCGAGAAGGCTGAAGGAAATTTTGATGCGGTGTTTGTTGCAGTGGGAGCGCATATCAGTAAAAAGATTGATATTCCCAGTCGCGATGCAGGAAAGATGCTGGATGCGGTGAGTTTTCTCAAGAGCGTAGAAACTGGTGAGCCCGTTAAATTGGGTCGCAGGGTTGCGATTTATGGCGGTGGAAATACCGCAATGGATGCGGCTCGCACCGCGAAGCGTCTGGGCGTTGAAGAGGCGATGATAATCTACCGTCGTGATCGCGCAAACATGGCTGCGCATGAATTTGAGGCCGATGAAGCAATTGAAGAAGGCGTGAAGATCAACTGGTTGCGCACCATTAAGGAAATTGACGCTTCAACCTTTACCGTAGAGGTAATGGAGATCGATGAGAATGGTCGGCCACAACCTACGGGTGAAGTTGAGACACTGGAAGCTGATTCTCTCATTATGGCGGTTGGCCAGGATACCGATACCGGCTTTATGGAGAAAGTGAAAGGCATTGAATTTCAATCCGATGGCACTGTGATTGTGAGCCCTAATATGATGACGGGTGCTGAGGGTATTTTTGCCGGTGGAGATATGGTGCCCAGTGAGCGTTCGGTGACG
Source organism: Gammaproteobacteria bacterium (assembly GCA_046754065.1). GTDB lineage: Bacteria > Pseudomonadota > Gammaproteobacteria > SZUA-140 > SZUA-140 > JBHHVB01. The sequence goes on along the minus strand of JBHHVB010000009.1, from coordinate 71,728 downwards.
ATTGCGGTCGGTCATGGAAAGAAAGCAGCGCGTAATATCGATGCGTGGCTACGCGGTAAAACTTATATCCCACCGGAAAAACATCCGATAATTGAACACGATAAACTCCATGTCTGGTACCGAACCTATGCGCCTCAGGTTGAGCAGGGTGAGCTTGAACCAGAGAAGCGACTCGGTGGGTTTGATGAGATCCTGCAGGGGTTAACTGAGAAAGAAGCCCAGTTTGAGGCAAAACGCTGTCTCTCTTGTGGTAACTGTTTTGAATGTGATGGCTGTTATGGCTCATGTCCAGAGGATGCCATTATCAAGCTGGGTAAAGGGAAGCGCTATCAATACATTTATGACCGTTGTACCGGCTGCGCATCCTGTTATGAACAATGTCCGTGCCATGCGATTGATATGGTTGCGGAAGATAGTATAGCGGGATAGCAGCTCAATGAGTCAGGATAAAAAAGTAAAACAGGTAATGTTCGATGGTGGTACAGGTGTTGCCAACATAGCCTACAAGGTGAGTGAAATCTGCTCGATCTACCCAATCACGCCATCGTCGGATATGGCGGAGTTGTGTGACCAGTGGTCTGCGCAGGGAAAGGAAAATATCTGGGGGCAGGTGCCCGATGTGATTGAGATGCAAAGTGAAGGTGGAGCGGCCGGCACCGCTCATGGCGCACTCCAGACCGGCGCATTAACCACGACTTTTACAGCATCCCAGGGATTGATGTTGATGCTGCCCAACATGTACAAGATTGCAGGTGAATTAACCTCAACCGTGTTTCATGTTGCAGCACGTTCATTGGCAGCACAGGCATTGTCCATCTTCGGTGACCATCAGGATGTCATGGCTGCAAGAATGACAGGCTTTGCGATGCTGTCTTCAGCTTCGGTGCAGGAGGCGCAGGATTCCGCATTGATTTGTCATGCCGCGACATTAAAGTCTCGCGTGCCATTTATCAATTTCTTTGATGGTTTTCGTACCTCACACGAGATAAACAAGATAGAACTCATTTCCGATGATGTCATTCGCGCCATGATTGATGATGATCTGGTCTACGAACATCGCAAACGCGCATTAAACCCGGACAATCCGTTTATACGTGGAACGGCACAGAATCCTGATGTGTACTTCCAGGGCAGGGAAAGCGCCAATCCGTTTTACAACAAGGTGCCAGAAATCATCGAGGAGACGATGGCCGAATTGGCCAGTATGACGGGCCGTCAGTATCGCTTGTTTGACTATTATGGTGCTGAAGATGCTGAGCATGTGATTGTGGTAATGGGCTCGGCTGCTCAAACCATCGAAGAGACCATCGATGTGCTAAATGCGCAGGGCGCCAAATATGGTGTCATCACCGTGCGCCTGTTCCGCCCATTTAGTACACAGCATCTTGTTAAGGTGTTACCGGAAACGGTGCGCAAGATAGCGGTACTTGATCGTACTAAAGAAATGGGTGCTGCAGGTGAGCCACTTTATCAGGATGTGGTTACTGCCCTGGCACAGGCATTTAATGACGGTGATATCAAAACGCTGCCAAAGATGGTTGGTGGTCGTTACGGTCTTTCATCAAAAGAATTCACGCCCGCGATGGTGAAGGCCATCTATGACGAGCTCAACAAGGAACAACCAAAAAATAATTTTACCGTCGGCATCACTGATGATGTCACGCACACCAGTCTTGACGTTGATCACAGTTTTGATATTGAGCCAGATAATGTGACCCGTGCCCTGTTCTATGGATTGGGCTCCGATGGTACGGTTTCAGCCAATAAAAACAGTATCAAGATTATTGGTGAAAATACTGATCTATATTGTCAGGGATATTTCGTTTACGACTCAAAGAAGGCAGGATCGCAAACCATCTCTCATTTGCGCTTCGGGCCTGATCCGATACGTGCACCTTATTTAATTGAGTCTGCCAATTTTATTGCCTGCCACAAATATAATTTCATCTACCAGGTTGAGATGTTGAAGAATGCTGCGGACGGGGCTGCGTTTCTGCTCAATAGCCCGGTTGCTGTAGAGAAGGTTTGGAATGAGTTACCAAAACCGGTACAACAGACCATCATCGACAAGAACATAGAGTTATTTGTTATCGATGCATCAACCGTTGCTCGTGATGCGGGTATGGGACGCCGTATTAATACAATCATGCAGACCTGTTTCTTTGCATTGTCGGGTGTGTTGCCCAGGGATGAGGCGATAGCCCAAATCAAGACCGCGATTGAAAAGACCTATGCACGAAAGGGGCAACAGGTTATCGAGCAAAATTTCAAGGCGGTTGATGCCGCACTCAATCATCTTCACAAGGTGGAAATTCCCTGTCAGAGTAGTAGTCAACGTGATATGGATGCGATGGTTTCGTCTCTGGCGCCGCAATTTGTTCAGGAAGTAACGGCAGAGATGTTGGCCGGACGCGGTGATGATTTGCCTGTTAGCAAGATTCCGGTTGATGGAACCTATCCTTCCGGTACCGCGCAGTGGGAGAAACGAAACGTTGCGGATTTCGTTCCATTATGGGAGCCTGATTTGTGTATTCAATGTGGCAACTGTAGTTACGTTTGTCCGCATAGCGTCATCAGAGCCAAGTTTTACAATGAAGCCTTGCTGGATAGCGCGCATAAGGGATTTCCGTCTGCACCGGTTGCCGCACGTGGATTTCCGGAGACTCGCTATACATTGCAAATTTATCTCGAGGATTGCACCGGGTGCGAGATGTGCGTGAATGCCTGTCCGGCACTGGATCCGGCAGATAATTCACGCAAGGCCATTAATATGGCGGATAAAACGCCGATCTTCGATCAGGGCGTCAAGGATATCGAGTTTTTCGAAACGTTACCCATTAATAAACGGGCCAACATCGATTTTTCCTCGGTGCGCGGTGTTCAGTTTCTGGAGCCACTGTTTGAATTTTCGGGTGCCTGTGCGGGGTGTGGTGAAACACCCTATATCAGGATACTGACTCAGTTGTTTGGCCCCAGATTACTGGTAGCCAATGCGACCGGTTGCTCATCTATCTATGGCGGTAACCTGCCTGCAACCCCCTGGACGATGAATAAAGAGGGTAGTGGGCCTGCGTGGTCGAATTCCCTGTTCGAAGATAATGCCGAGTTTGGTTTGGGAATGCGTATAGCTGCAGATCACCACATGCATCTGGCGAAAGAACAGCTCAGTGAGATGACGCCCTGGATTGATGAAGAATTTATCAATACAACGATTAACGCGGAGCAGGTTGGATCAGAGATTCATCGTCAGCGAGAACGAGTTGCTAAATTGAAAAAACAACTCAGGGATATCGATGATCCAAAGGCGAAAAATATGTTAAGCGTTGTTGACCATCTGGTGCGTCGCAGCGTCTGGCTGCTTGGTGGTGATGGCTGGGCCTATGACATTGGATCGTCAGGGCTGGATCATGCATTGGCCAGTGGTCGAAACATTAATGTGCTGGTGCTCGATACCGAGGTCTATTCCAACACAGGTGGTCAGGCATCTAAAGCGACGCCGGTTGCTGCAACCGCAAAATTTGCGTCAGGTGGTAAGCGCATCGGTAAAAAGGATCTGGCTCTCCAGGCGATATCATATGGAAACGTCTATGTTGCACGTGTTGCAATGGGTGGCAACCCGCAACAGACATTACTGGCGATGCGTGAGGCGGAAGAATACGACGGCCCGTCATTGATTCTTGCATACAGCCACTGTATTGCTCATGGCATTGATATGACCCAGGGCTTGCATCAACAGGATATGGCGGTGGCATCCGGTTACTGGCCATTAATGCGTTACAATCCTGCATTGCGCATGGCGGGCAAGAAACCTTTTGTTCTGGATTCACCTAGGCCACGCATGAAATTGGCGGATTATGCCTACACGGAAATGCGTTACAAGCATTTGGAAAAGACGCATCCGGAAGAGGCAGAGCGTCTAATGAAACTCGCACAGGAGTCTGCTGACCTGAGGTGGGCTACTTATGAGTATATGTCCAAACAGGAGTCGTCCGAGTTCCAACCCATGGACTAGCCCGAAGTGAAATTTTCGGGCTAGTGCTGACTACCTTTCATCATTTCAACCTATCCTGCTGAGGTAGTATGGAACGCTGTTTTCGATGATTATTGATAAATCGCTACGCCATCCTTGCGGATTAAGCAAACGGTAAGTTAATCCCTGCTTAAGAATACCCCTTAATTTTGTAAGCCCTAATTAAGCTTGCAGCAGTATAAATATGATTAAGGAAAAGAATAAAGGCAGGGAGTTAACGAAAATGAGGCGTCATAACAACAACTGATATTGAATCTGAATTGTTGTCACGCCTCGGAACATGTCTCAGGAGGTGTGCCATGATTGTTGCAAATACGACAGGCTTCAAAGTCATCTACTATCCCGGCATGATTGTATTGATTGGTGAGACCGGCGCAATTCATCGCGAGGCTCAAAAGCTGTTGATGAAGTTCATGAGTAGTGCATTGCCCTATTGCATAAGCGAAGACACCGATCACAGGGTCGTGCTCGAATCAGCAATATAGTTAGTTTTAACTTGTTGTAAATAAAGGAATATAAGAATCACAGGATCAAGAATCTGACGAATCGGCCGCTATTATTATCAGGTGATAATAATATTGAATTTAAAGAATTCTTGGTCTTGAATGGACATCAATCTTAAACAGATTATTGAACAACATTGTCCCATTCCTGTATGGGCGAGACGTCTGGGTGTGGTGGGCTTCCTATTCTTTTTTATCAAAGGACTTTTGTGGCTTATTGTGCCCGGTGTCTTGATGTACTTCGGATTCTAGTTTCAGGCCGCATATTGCCATTTGTGTTTGTAAACGAACTACCTGCCTGACCAGAAAGAGAAAACCAAACCGGTTGATTAATCTTCTTCAGAAAGCGCAGTTTTAGGATGCTTCAACATGCTGGCCTTGAAGTCCAGCGAATCGAGCAGCTCCATCTCAACAAATTCATTTTCCTTGAGTAGCGAATTGAGTTCAATGACCGCGGTATTCTGGTTTTTCCTGATGATGTGGCCTTCTATAATAAATGCCTTGTCTTCTTCCTCGATCGCAATAGTTAGAAATATTGACCTGCCGATGCTGATGGCCCGCTCGATAGGACTGCCTTCTTCAAAGCTTATTCGAACTGATTGCTCCGAAAAATCATTCACCAAACATTTTTGGGGTTCTGATTCCCTTGCAAGCTGTAGTGAAGCAGGTGCTTCGGTTTTAATTCGTTCGTGCTGGCGCTGGTCTGTATAGGCAATCGTGTCTTCAATGATTTCAACGACAGATATCCGCTGGTTTTTATAATAACCCTTTTCCAGGATTGCTGATTTTTTTACCGCTGTATTGATTCTCCAGCATCCCTGGGATTTATTAATCGTTGTCAGGGTTAAATGGTTTCCGGGGCGGAATTGACGAACTTTACCAAAATTTCCTAGCCTTTTTGTCGATGCCTTGACATTGATATCCTGCTGCGATGGCAGAATAAAAGCAAAGCTTCTAACATCCCTAATAAACGATTTCTTTCCATCAACGGTAATTGAAAAAACCTTTTCGTTGTCCTTGTTGATTTGCTGTATGTCTTTCTGTGAATAGATGATCCTGTCATTAATCATATAAGCGATAATTATCGATTCATGCTCGAGATCCTGTTGGTAGGTTAGCTGTGAACGGACCTTGTAGCCGATAGGGAACCGGCGCATGATCTCGATGAGCTCACCATGCCGGAGCCCGGAAATAGACTGCACAGGTTCAGTTTCCTGATTTTTTTCTCTCTGAAATAGTTTAAACATATCGCTTTCTATAGTTTTCCAGAAAGAAATATGCAATCAATATACCAAATAATATCAGGGAAAAGAGGAAAGGGAATAGGTACAAGTTCAGGGTCAAATTACATTGAGCAGGCCGAATTGTATCAATTTCCCTATATTACACGATCATTACCGCCGTCTATCGGGATTTGCGCGCCCGTTGTTTTGGAGAATAACGGACCGCATATTTCGGCAACAAGCTCGGCGACATCTGATGAGTTGACTTCAACCTTCAGAAGGTTCTTCTTTTTATATTCATCAACGGAAATCCCGTAATGATCTGCTCTTGATTGTAATACCTCGTCGCTCCATATGCCGGTATCGAATACTGCATCAGGATGGACGATGTTAATACGAATTCCTTCTGCTCCCCATTCCAGTGTCGCTACTCTGGCGAGCTGGGTCAATGCTGCCTTTGACGCCGAGTAGGCCGCAGCGCCAGGTCCCGGTGCAGCAACATTCTTTGATCCAATAATGGCCACTCTTGCACCACGAGGTGACAGTCTCAGCAGCGGATAACATTCACGCATGATAGAAAGATTTGCATCGAGGTTGATACTGATCACCTTTTTCCATAATTCGTCCGTCATTTCTTCAATCTTGCATCCGGCAGGAAAGGTGCCTGCATTCAAAACCAGAATATCCAGGCCGCCAAAGGCCCTGACTGCTTCTTCCAATGCGGCATTGATCTGTGTTGCATCAGTCACGTCACATTGAATGCCGAGGAATTGTTTGGCATCGACCAGACCTGTCACATCCGGATTGATATCAATTCCGACAACTGTGCATCCGCGTTTTAATAACGAATCGACACAGGCCTTTCCTATGCCAGACGCTGCGCCAGTTACCAGCGCGACTTCCCCGCTAAAAACAGGACTGGCGCCTGATTTTTTGAGTTTTGCCTGTTCCAGGTCCCAATACTCGACATCGAAAATATCCTTTGCTGGAAGTGCCTGGTAGCCACCCAGTTTTTCGGCACGTAAAATGATATCGATGGTATGTTGATAGATATCGGCAACAATTGCTGCGTCCTTCATTGAGCGACCGATGGAGCATAAACCCAGTTGTTTATCCAGAACAATACGTGGGCAGGTGTCCAGCATGGATTTGGGTTCTTTTGACAAGCCGTTATTGTCGTCAAAATATTTTATATATTCATTCGAGTATTGATTAACATCCCTGCCAATTAATGGGATGCGCTTTGTACGGATCACGTGATCGGGTGTAGCAGGACCTTGTTGGGAAATCTTTTCAATGTTCTCGTTCTGTACGTAATGCAGGCTTCTGTCATCGTGGTGTGTCGTTAGCAACATCGGATGACCGGCTGTCTGTGAAACATCGTATCTGAGCTGAGCGATTTCAAGTCGAATTTTTTCATCTGGTTGCGCAAGCGCAGAATATGATAGCTCCCAGGCATTTTTGTCTTTAAGAAAGTTTTCTGCGCGCGAAACAAGTTCTATCATGCGCTCATACGATTGCCTGGCATCATCACCAAAAGAAAACACCCCATGGTTCATCAGAATCATGCCAATGGTTTTTTCGGTAGCATATTTACCAAATTGTTCGGCACATAGCCGTGCCAGGTCAAAGCCGGGCATGACGTACGGAATGATGACAACATCATCGCCGTAGATAGACTGAATTTGTTCCAGGCCATTTAGAGTATTCGTAATCGAGATAACTGCATCGGCATGCGTATGATCGACAAATTTATATGGTATCGTCGCATGCAAAATTGCTTCAACCGACGGGGTTGGCGCAGTTGCGATAGTCATTTGTGTTCTCAGTTCGTTGACCATCTGCATGTCAGACAACGATTCGAGTTTGGCAAGTTCGATCAAGTGCCTTAATCTGACAGGAGAAAATCCGGGCTGTTCAATGGTTTCAAGATCCCAGCCGCTGCCTTTTACATAAAGCATTTCTTCCTGATTACCAAGAATATTTGTTTCCGTGATTTTTACCGATGTATTGCCGCCGCCGTGTAGAACAAGCGATTTATCTCTGCCTAACAGACGGGATGTGTACACCCGCAGTTCCAGGTCAGTTGAAAACTGTTTTGCTTCTTGTTCATTCCACAGGCTTTGCATGCTTTTATCTCTATCGATTGTTCACATTTATGATGATAAAACAGGGTTTGTATTCTTCATGGCGCCCCGAGCACGATTCGAACGTGCGACCTTCCCCTTAGGAGGGGGACGCTCTATCCAGCTGAGCTACCGGGGCAATTGGAAGACGGGGATTATAGCAAGCCGGGCATGTTGTTGCACCCGTCGTATTGAAATAAGGTGTTGGGATTAATAACGGTGATTCCAGCAGTAATCAGGCCTTTGCCAGGGCGCTCGACTGGTTACCGTTGTGAGTTTTTCCATCCGGTCCATAACGAAGCTCATCGCCCGGTAGTTGACCATGGAGAATACCGAGAGCACGTTGGGTAAACATGTAGCTCGCCTGAATGATGGTGCCATTGACCTCATTTTGCATCTTGCATTTTCTACCCAGGTCCAGCAGCTGTTGCCAGCATTGGTAGAGTGTTTTGCCGATGTGAGGATCGCGACCTTTAATAAAATTCACGATACCATTTTTATCTGGGGAGAAACCGGCCTTGTTTATGATGCCCATGCGTAAAGTACCAAGCTTTTCTAGCTGGTTGATGGTTTCAACCTTTCTTTCAATAACCTGCTCGATGGCGTCGGTATTGTTCGAGGTTAAGGCAGCATATTCGCGTTTTAATATGTCCAGTAAGCGATGAGAAAGTGTAATCTCATTCTGAAAAATATCCTTGATATTCAGGTCCTGCTTTTCAATGTTCATGATATTCTGCCCAGGCTTGTCGGCCGTCAAGCCGCAAACATACCTTCAAGGTTAACCATTTTTTCGGCGACTCGTTCACTATTCATTTCGAAAGTGCCGTTAGCGATTGCCTTTTGAATGCTTTCTACCCGCTGTGGATCCACTACCGGTGTTGATTCAACTTTTGCTTCTGCCTTGTGCAGAATAGTGGCGGTATCGGTAAGGCTGACGGTATCGATGGAAGAGGGTCTTCCGGTTTCTTCCTGAGATGCGGTTGCATCGTTTCTTGCGATCTGAACGTCTGAGCCATCATTGGTATTTTTCAGCAACTGTGATGTCGATTGTCCAGTGATTTCAATAGCCATTATTCACCTCCTGTCTATCTATTTAGTAATATCGGCTGTTTTTTGCATTAACTTTAAGTGTTTATAAGCAATTTGTGCGCTATAACGGAACATTGACGATACCGGTAGCGATCACTTTGCCCTCAATAACTCGTTTGGAATTCAGGTTTTTGATCTTTATAAAGTCACCCTTACTCCCGTCCATCAACGCCTGACCCTGCATGCGTACCTCGAATCCCTGGTTTTGCGCGAAAATGATGACTCCTTCTCCACGTTTTATCAGTTTGGGTCTGGTGAGTGATCTCGAACTAACGGCGATGCCTGCCCTTAACGGGTATTTCGCTACCTGTCCAACGACCTCAGCCTTGTTGTTAAGATAGTTACCTGACAGAGAAGCGATGTCTCGCCGCGCATATTCGACGTCCTGTTCCGATATGGCCATTCCACGGTGAATGGGTCTGCTCGTTACCACTACCTCGTCTATTACCCGAATCCGAACCGGTACGTATAGCTTCCATGGCTTAGTTCCTTCACAGCGGACGCCGACGGTGGTATTACCGATGGCTCTGCCCCCTGGGGCTGTAAACGCGACGAGTGCCTGATCGCATTTTTGTAATCTGAGTCTTGAATCAAGTTGTCCTGGTTCGACAAAGACTTCGCCGTTAGTTGATTTTTTTGCCTCAGCGGCGATAAAAGACTTTGCTGCGGCAAGTATTGACGCTTGAGACTCTAAATCGGGTCCGCTACCAGCATATAAGGGCAGACTGGCAAGCGCCAAAAGGACCGTCAAGATTTTGAACCGCACTGTAAAAAGTCTATTAAACATATGTTATTAAGCAAGAATTCTAAGTAAATTGGTCGAAAAATACATACCCAAAGTCAGTTTGTATAGGTAACTGCAAGTATCATGCCCAGGATCTTCTTCCTGCGTAGCTGAGTTTAACGATCGAGATAAGAGTCATTGCAGTAGCTAAACATAGGACTATTTTACGATCTTGTCGCTCAATTTAGACCTTGCTGCTATCCAGTCGACTTCTCCGGGTGCAGCAATATTCGTACCCCAGACCGCTTTTTAGCCAACTATTCATATTGCTATTAAATATTTGGAAATTGTTGACGATAAACCTAATAACAATAGTCACGAAATGGAGTAATTCTATGCCCAGTATAATGGATGGAGTCGATCGGTTAACCCAATTAGCGGGCCATAACCGCCTGGAACTGTTGATGTTTCGTTTGGGTGACAAACAGCGTTACGGAATCAACGTATTCAAGGTCCAGGAAGTGATTCACTGTCCTCCATTGACTCAATTGCCAAATTCTCATCCCGTCGTGTGTGGTATCGCAAATATACGTGGCAATACAATATCGGTGATGGATCTGGCGATGGCGATCGGTAAGGGTTCCATCGATCACAAGACGGATGGTTTTATAGTCGTTGCGGAGTACAACGGTGTCGTACAGGGATTTTTGGTAAGCGGTGTTGATCGCATTGTGAACATGAACTGGGAAGCCATTAGACCACCGCCCAAAGGGATGGGATCAAGTTGTTATCTTACTGCAGTCACTGAATATGAGAATGCCTTTGTTCAGATCATCGACGTTGAAAAGGTATTGTCAGAGGTAACAGGCATTGCTACTGATATCGGTGACCGCGATATAGAATCGTCTCTTGAGGATGAACTGTCCCACAAGATTGTTCTGGCCGCCGATGATTCTGCCGTTGCGCGAAAACAGATCCAGCGACCTCTGGAACAACTAGGCGTACAGTATGTCATGGCAAAAAATGGCAGAGAGGCATTGGAGATACTGAAAGGGTGGGCCAAGAATGACCGCCAGAAGCTGAAGGATCTGTTATTGATCATTTCAGACGTGGAGATGCCGGAAATGGATGGCTACACGCTGACCACAGAGATCAGAAAGGATGCTGATCTGAAGGATATCTATATCATGTTGCATACCTCCCTCAGCGGAATATTCAACCACGCGATGATTGAAAAAGTAGGCGCAGATCGCTTTTTGCCCAAATACAATCCGGAGGAATTGGCCAATGCGATTATGGAGCGACTCGAACAGGTTCATGAAGCAGAAAAAAACGCTGCATAGCGAATTACATGATATGATTCTTTCATGAAAATAATGCAGGGACAGCGAATGCTGGTTGTGATAATAAGTCAAGATTGGAATCCATCGGATGGCAGCAAATATACAAGCAACCCAGGAAATTGATCCACAAGAGTACCAGGCGTTCAAGCAGTTTCTCGAAGAAGCATGCGGTATCGTACTGGGTGACAATAAGCAATACCTCGTAAGCAGTCGCCTGCGCCGTCTGATGAGAGAACATTCAATACCGTCTCTCACTGAGTTGGTCAAGATGCTGAAGACCGGGCGCAATGCCGATCTGCATGCGCAAATCATCGACGCGATGACAACCAACGAAACCTCGTGGTTCCGCGATAATTATCCTTATAACTTCCTGAAAGAAAAATTCTTGCAGGAACATGTTGCAAAAGGACAAAAAGAAGTTCGGATCTGGTCTGCGGCATCCTCGTCAGGTCAAGAGGCCTATTCCATTAGCATGATTATTCAGGAATTCCTGCAGAAAAGACCTGGCAGTATTCAGAAAACACAAATCATCGGAACCGATATATCACCAACGATGCTGGAGGATGCACGGCAGGCGTCATATGATAGCCTGACGCTGGGACGTGGTTTGTCAGCCGAAAGAAAGAATAACTTTTTTGATCAAAGTGGCCAGCAGTGGACGGTTAAACCACAGATCAGGGAAAGAGTAACGTTCAAGGAATTGAACCTGATGAAGAGTTACTCGCCCCTTGGGCGCTTTGATATCATCTTTTGCCGCAATGTGTTGATCTATTTTTCTGCTGAAGTGAAACTGGATATTCTTACGCGAATGACCTCTGTGCTAAGACCCGGTGGATATCTGATTTTGGGTGGTTCAGAATCTATCGGAGCAATATCCGAAAAATATGAAGCAGTGCGTTTTCAAAACGGCATGATCTTTCATCTGAAATAAAAGACTGCAGTCAGACGGGTTCTCAGCCAATCTAATGAATCGTCCAGTTTAATTCCCCGACTTATGTCAACATAAGGCCCTGTTGTAGCCGATAATCGGTTTAGGCCGGATTCTGGCGAAGTGGCAGAACCAGTTGGCAATAGGCTACGAACAATTGCCGGTTAGTGCGAAATTTGCCGCGAAAGTTCCCGTTTAATCCCTCCCGAAACTACCTAACCACTTGTTATCTTTGCTAATACTGTTTTTGGCATATGCCTTGCTACGTTGAGGATGTAAGAAAGCAAGGAGATCAATATGGCAATAAATCTGGATGACGCATTTGGAGTGGCTGCAAAGGCTTTGCAGGTTCATTCCCGTCGTGCGGAGGTGTTAGCGACTAACCTCGCCAATGCCGACACACCAAATTATAAGGCCAGGGATATTGATTTCAAGGAGGCGCTGTCATCAGCGCAGAAGTCATCTTCAACGCTAAGAACCACGCATCAAAGCCATATTGGTATGCAGCAGGGGTCGGCTGGTCTGGAAACACTCTACCGCGTTCCACTTCAGCCTTCTGTAGACGGCAACACCGTTGACACCCAGGCAGAGCAGGCAAATTTCGCGGAAAATGCAGTGCAATATCAAACGGCCTTCAGTTTTTTAAATGGGACCATCAGGTCCATTAAATCAGCGATCAGAGGAGAATAATCATGTCATTGTTTCAGATATTCAACGTCGCTGGTTCCGGAATGAGTGCACAGTCAATCCGACTTAATACCACTGCTAGTAACCTGGCTAACTCGGAAAGTGTCAGTGGTAGTGAAGAAACTGCATACAAGGCGAGACACCCGGTGTTTTCAACTGTTCTGGATGCAGAGCAGAACAGCACCGTTGGTGTGAAAGTGCTGGATATTGTCGAGAGTCAGGCGACACCCAGAAAACAATATGAACCGGATAATCCACTGGCCGACGAACAGGGCTATGTTTATCTGCCCAATGTGAATCCAATATCTGAAATGGCGAATATGATTTCGGCATCCCGGTCATACCAAAACAATGTTGAAGTAATGAATACCTCGAAGCAACTCATCCTGAGTACATTGAGGCTAGGCGAGTAATTGATCCGTACATGTTGTGAGGAAATAGAATGACAAGCATAGACAATACATTCCTGGAAGGACTCGGCATCTCATCCCGACCTGAACCTAAAAAGAATGATCAGTTAGGGCAGGCAGAATTTCTGAAGTTGATGACTACCCAATTACAGAATCAGGATCCGACCAAGCCTATGGAAGGCGCCGAATTTTTTAGTCAGATCGCGCAGTTCAGTTCGGTCGCCAGCATTCAGGAGTTACATAACTCTTTCCAGCAGGTAGCTACTGCGATGTATTCAAATCAGGCGTTGCAGGCTTCGGCAATGGTGGGGCGTTCAGTATTGGTGGCATCTGATACGGCAAATTCGAAAAGTGCCAGTGGGGTATCCGGAACAATTGATCTGCCTTCCAGTACAGCAGCGCTTTCGGTCGATATCGTTGGCACAAATGGCCAGTTGGTGAGAAAAATAAATCTTGGTCAGCAGGCCAGTGGTCAGATTGGTTTCAAGTGGGATGGATTTACAGATGATGGTGCACCAGCGCCGGATGGGGAATATCAGATCAAGGCTAATGCATTACTGGATGGAAAGCCGGTCGATTTACAAACGTATATAGCAGCAAAAGTAGACAGCGTTACGCTCGGTAAAGGTCAGGAGATAAAACTGAATCTGACCGGTATGGGGCAGCTCGAGTTATCTAAAGTTAAACAAGTTATGTAGCACTCGTTAAGAGGAGAATTATTATGCCATTTCGTACAGCACTCAGTGGACTCAACGCATCATCAGCAGAATTGAGAGTCCTTGGTAATAATGTCGCCAATGCCAGCACAACGGGATTCAAAAAATCCCGGGCACAGTTTTCGGATATTTTTGCATCATCAAATCTGGGGACCGCGTCAAACGCTATTGGTAGTGGCGTCAGGGTATCTTCAGTGGCGCAACAGTTTACCCAGGGTAATGTCGGATTTACCGATAATAATCTCGATCTTGCGATCAGTGGCCAGGGTTTCTTTCGTCTAAATGATAATGGTGTCAGTGTTTACACCCGTGCGGGAACATTCGGGGTCGATCGTGAAGGGTATATCGTCAATAGCCAGGATCAGCGCCTTACCGGGTTTTTGGCGGATACAGCTGGCACAATTACCGGTGCATTGGGTGACCTGAGGCTGGATCAGAGTGATATCTCTCCCCAGGCGACAGCAACGGTTGATGCAGGTATTAATCTTGATGCATCGTCGAGTACGCCCGCAGCACCAATCTCAACCTCGGTATTAACCAATACGGGAACATTTGATAATGCACAGGCAGTTACCGGGGGAGCGGTGAGTGATACAGTTAACGATACTTCAACTGCAGCGGCGACAATTTACGACAGTTATGGTGGCTCACACACCGCGCAAACCTACTTCAAGAAAACCACAGAGGGTGGTGCTGGTGGTACCGATGTCTGGGAAAGCGTGACCTATGTCGATGGTATTGCTGCGACGCCGGTCACAACACTCCAATTCGATAATGATAGCGGTATATTGACGGGCATAAATGGCACCCCGGGACAGAGCACCCAGACACATCCTACGATCAATATCGCCACCGGGCCAACCGCCGGTGCAACTATTGACCTTACCGACAATTTTGCAACCGTGACACTGGCGGGCGCGAATGCCGCTGCAATGACGGCTAACGGCTCTGCCCAGGGTACATTCGATGTCACTGATGCTTCAACCTATAATAGCTCAACCTCGCTTACCGTATACGATTCTCTGGGTACGGCGCATCTTGCAACAACCTATTATCGTAAAACAGGCATTCCAAATCAGTGGCAGACCTGGATGTACGTTGATGGTAACCAGGTAGACGGCGGAACAACAGGCGATACCCTGACATTCACGCCCGCAGGCGCATTAACCCAGATCAATGGTGCGGCGACACCGCCTTCGACATTATCCACACCAGCATTTGATCCGGGTGGCGGCGCTTCTTTAATGACATTGACGATGGATTATGCAGATCTTAGTCAATATGGTAGTCCCTTTAGCGTGAATTCGCTGACTCAGGATGGGTTTGCGACAGGTCGATTGAGCGGTATCGACATCGACGATAGTGGTATCGTGCTGGCCCGGTTTACAAACGGTCAATCAAGAACTCTCGCACAGATCTCGTTGGGTAACTTTAGTAACCCTCAGGGTCTGCGTCAGCTGGGTGATACAAGTTGGGCTGAATCCTTCGAGTCTGGTGCGGCCTTGGTTGGGCCACCTGGAACGGCAAGTCTGGGTCTGATAACTTCTGGTGCGCTTGAAGGTTCTAATGTTGATCTGACAGAACAGTTGGTGGGGATGATTACCGCGCAACGTAATTTCCAGGCTAATGCGCAGGTGATTAGTACCGCTGATACCATCACACAAGCGATTATCAATATCCGGTAGGTTAACGCTGGTCTGAATTAACAAAGAGAGACTGAAAGATGGATCACGTACTCTATATCGCAATGACCGGCGCTCAACAGACGATGTTGGCGCAAGCGATTAATGCTAATAACCTGGCCAATGTCAGTACGACCGGATTCAAGGAAGACCTGACCGCATTTCAGGGTGAGGAGGTTTATGGAGTCGGTTATCCAACACGAGTTTATGCCGGTGCCGAGGCCAATGGTGTAAATCTTGCGGCGGGAACCAAGAAAACAACCGGTCGTGAGCTCGATATATCCATAAATGGTGATGGCTGGATCGCAGTGCAGGCAGCAGATGGCACCGAGAAATATACGCGCGCAGGCAATATGCGCTTATCCGCTAACGGTACATTGATGACCGGCGCGGGGTATCCTGTGCTCGGAAACAGTGGTGTACCGATAGCGATACCACAGGCCGAAAAAATCGAGATTGGCGATGATGGTACGGTCTCTATCCGTCCTGTTGGGCAACCCCCTGCGGCGCTCGCAACCGTAGATAGAATAAAACTGGTTAATCCTCCCCAGATCGAAATGGAAAAGGGCCACGATGGATTAATTAAGATGGTCTCGGGTGTGCCGGCCGTTGCAGACGCTAGTGTGCGACTTTCATCGGGTACGTTGGAAAACAGTAACGTTAACGCTGTCGAGGCAATGGTCAATATGATTGCAATGGCAAGACAGTTCGAAACACAAGTGAAATTAATGAGTACAGCTGAGAAGCTGGATACCGCATCAGCACAGCTGTTGGGTATTAAATAACATAAGAGGATGAGGCAATGAGTCAGGCTTTGTGGATAGCGAAAACGGGATTGGATGCACAGCAAACAAGAATGTCTGTGATATCGAATAACCTGGCAAACGTCAATACGACGGGATTTAAAAGAAGCCATGCGGTTTTTGAAGACCTGTTGTACCAGAATGTCAGGCAGGTTGGTGCCCAGTCGTCACAAGACTCTGTGCTTCCTTCCGGCTTAAATCTGGGTACCGGTGTAAAAACGGTGGGTACAGAAAAACTGTTTACACAGGGTAACCTGGTAGAAACAAACAACCCGTTACATATGGCGATTCAGGGCCGTGGTTTTTTCCAGATCCTCATGCCCGATGGTTCTATGTCTTACACACGGGATGGAACCTTTCACATGGATGCGCAGGGACAGCTTGTGAATGCCAGCGGTTATGTATTACAGCCAGCAGTCACAATTCCGAGTAACACACAGAGTATTACGATTGGAAACGATGGTACCGTCAGTGTCACCACGCAGGGGTCGTCAACACCAACCCAGGTAGGCACCATACAACTTGCTGATTTTATCAATCCTACGGGATTGCAACCTATCGGTCAGAATCTGTACCTGGAGTCGGGCGCGAGTGGTACCGCGCAGACCGGCACGCCGGGTCTAACGGGGCTAGGTACGCTGAACCAGGGTTCACTTGAAACCTCAAACATTAACGTGGTTGAGGAGCTGGTTAACATGATTGAAGCGCAACGTGCGTATGAAATGAATTCAAAGGCAATCTCTGCAACAGACAGAATGTTGCAGTATGTGAATAATAATCTGTAGTAATGGATTAACAATCGGGGTGAGGTGATTATCATGAAATTTGGCAAATTTATCGGTCTAACAGGGTTGATGATCCTCGCATTATCTGGCTGTTCAAGCATTCCAATGCAACAGCAAGTGGTTAATGAATCCGAGCCGGTCGTCATGATTCCCGAGCCACCAGAGAGTGTCGATGGCAGCATTTATCAAACCGGCTATGGGGTAGCATTGTTCGAGGATGTGAAGGCACGCAGGGTCGGGGATATTCTGACGATTGTATTAAGCGAGCAGACAAATGCCAGCAAGACAGCCAAAACGAGTACCTCCAAGGAAAATGATATCAATATTGCAAACCCTACCTTGTTGGGCGCGCCTGTAGCGTTCAGCAGTAGTGGTACATTGCAGGCTCAACTCGATTCAGCCAAAACATTTTCAGGAGAGGGTGACAGTGAACAAAGCAATGAACTCACTGGTAACCTGACCGTTAGCGTTATTAAAGTATTGCCAAACGGTTATCTGAAGGTAGAGGGTGAAAAACAGATTACAATTAACAAGGGCGATGAGTATGTTCGTATTTCCGGCATCATTCGCCCCATCGATATTCGCTCGGACAATTCAGTGTTATCAACGCAGGTTGCCAATGCAAAAATCGCCTATGGGGGTAAAGGTGTTGTTGCTGATAGCAACGAAATGGGCTGGTTGGCACGATTTTTTAATGGTAAATGGTGGCCTTTTTAAACAAAAGGCACCCGTTATCAAAAAGGCTAAAAATTTCGTGTAAACAAATTCGGATAAAACGATGAAAAAATCAAATCCCGCAGCGAATATCGCCAATAAAGCCATTCTGGTATTTTTGATCTTTTTTAGTGCCAGTGCTTTTTCTGAGAGAATCAAGGATTTAGCATCGGTGGCCGGTGTGCGTAGCAACCAGCTGGTTGGCTATGGTCTGGTTGTCGGGTTAGATGGAACCGGGGATCAAACCAGTCAAACCCCGTTTACCGTACAGAGTTTGAAGAGCATGTTGTCTCAATTTGGCATAACCTTGCCACCTGACATTAGCCCGCAGGTGAAAAATGTTGCCGCTGTAACAGTTCATGCCGACCTGCCCCCCTTTGCAAAGCCCGGTCAGACGATAGACATTACTGTGTCATCTCTGGGTAACGCAAAGAGCCTAAGGGGCGGAAGCCTGTTAATGACTCCGCTAAAAGGTGGTAATGGCGTTGTCTACGCGGTTGCACAGGGAAACCTGGTGGTAGGCGGATTTGGAACCTCCGGAAGCGATGGTTCAAGGATTACCGTCAATGTTCCCAGCGTTGGTCGAATTCCTAACGGTGCGATAATAGAGCGTCCCTCACCCTCCACATTCGGAGGGGATAACGCGTTTACGCTGAATTTACATAACGCTGACTTTACGACGGCAAAACGTGTTGCCGATGCAATCAATACCGCGATGGGGTCAGGGACCGCGCTACCGCTGGATGCTTCTTCAATCCAGGTGGCGGCACCACAATCCCATTCGCAACGAGTCATGTTTGTATCCATGCTGGAGAATCTTACGCTGGAGCCTGGTGAAACATCTGCCAAGGTTATTGTTAACTCAAGAACAGGAACAGTTGTGATTGGCAGACATGTCAGGGTGACGTCGGCAGCGGTCGCTCATGGCAGCCTGACGGTAACCATTACTGAGGCTCCTTCCGTAAGCCAACCGGGTCCATTGTCGGGCGGCAATACTGTCATTGTTCCAGCAACAGAGATTGATATCCGCGAAGAAAATAATCGTATGTTTTTATTTGAACCTGGCGTGTCACTAAATGAAATTGTTCGGGCCGTCAATCAGGTCGGCGCTGCACCAGGTGACCTGGTCGCCATTCTTGAAGCCCTGCGAGAGGCGGGTGCATTGAGGGCCGAGCTGGTTGTTATTTGATTTAAATGACAGCCGACGATGTTTCAGTAAAGCATTATTAATGCTGAGCCCAACAAGCTGGTCCAATACCAGGATTACTTATAAAAGTTAATAAAATGATTTCGCAAGCAAGTATATATACAGATTTTCAAGGGCTGAATGAGCTAAAGACAGCCGGTGAAAATTCACCGGAGGCACTGCGAGCCGTTGCAAAGCAATTCGAGGCACTATTTACCCAGATGATGCTGAAAAACATGCGCAACACCAGCCTGGGTGACGGAATTTTCGATAATGATCAAAGCAAGATGTATCAGGAAATGTTTGATAAACAAATAGCACTATCCATGTCCGAGAGCAAAGGGCTAGGACTTGCTGATATGATTTACCGGCAACTCGGTGGCCAATCAGAAGAAAAGCCTGTCGAAGGTGTAAAAAATACGTTATCGGCAAATGCTGTCAAACAGGGTCATCATGTATCATCGTTTTCTTCAGCGAATGAATTTGTCAAACAACTGTTGCCTCATGCTCAAAAGGCCGCGCAGGAGATCGGTGTGGATCCTGAAATATTGTTATCACAAGCGGCGCTGGAAACAGGCTGGGGTCAAACTGTCCTGTCCAGGCCGGATGGAACCAGTAGCCATAATCTGTTTAATATCAAAGCAGATCATCGATGGCAGGGCGACAAGGTTTCATCCACTACGCTCGAATTCAGCCATGGTGTGGCCGAAAAACGGCAAGAAAGTTTCAGGTCATATCATTCCTTCGAAGAGGGTTTTAATGACTACATTACATTTTTAAAAACTGGCGTACGTTATCAGGATGTAATTAATAATAGTAAGGATTCAGGCCAGTATATAACCGGACTACAGAATGCCGGGTATGCTACCGATCCGGATTACGCAAAGAAAATTATTCGGGTGATGGGTAGCGAAACCATGACTACAGCGCTGTCAAATGCCGGTTATCAACCTTCCATAAGGGGACTGGATAATGGCTGAAGGGATACTGGGAACAGGCGTTTCGGGATTGTTGGTAGCCCAACGAGGAATGGCTACAGCGTCTCATAATATCAGCAACGTCAATACCGAAGGATATAGCCGACAGCGTATCGATGTGACGACGCGAAATCCGCAGCCAACTACTGCCGGCTTTGTTGGACTTGGCGCAAAGGTTAATACCATTGAAAGGATTTATGATGAATTCCAGTCAATGCAGATCAGATCCAGCGCATCGGCAAACAGTCAGTTTAATGAATTCAGCCTGTTTGCCAGCCAACTGGATAATCTGCTTGCTGATCCCGATGCCGGGTTAATGCCGACCTTGCAAGGATTTTTTGACTCTGTACAGGGTGTGGCCAACGATCCCTCTTCAGTGCCAGCCAGACAGGTGATGCTGACAGAAGCCAACGTGATGTCAGACAGGTTTCATTATGTTGATCAACGTATACGGGATCTTCAGACAAGCATTAACTCTGGCATTGAATCTGTCGTGAAGGATATAAACAGTCTTTCAGCGGCCATTGCGGAGGCCAATAGAAGTATCACCAACGCGATTTCGAGTGGTTCCGGTGCGCCAAACGATCTTCTGGATCATAGGGATGCGCTGATAGAAAAACTGTCAGAAAAGGTAACTGTGCAAACTTATGATCAGGGCGGTGGCGCCGTCAATGTGTTCATCGGAAATGGACAGGCGGTGGTTGCAGGATTTGAATCACGGCCACTGAGCACAGTTGGCAACATATTTGATAACGAGCGTCTGGAAGTGGGTTATAGCACCAATAGCAGCGTTGTAAATATCACTTCACAACTGACAGGCGGTTCTTTGGGTGGTATGATTGATTTCAGAAATCAGATTCTCGATGCTGCGCAAAATAATCTGGGACACCTGGCAGTGGGCATTAGCAGTATATTTAATACCCAACACCGATTAGGTGTTGATATGAATGGCGTGCAGGGTGGAGACTTTTTTACGCCTATTGATACTTCGTCGCCTATTGTTCATGCGAGCTCGAGTAACACAGGCAATCCCGCAGCACAAATCGGGGTTGTCGTCAGTGATGCCAATGCCCTTACGCCAAGTGATTATCGTCTTGACAGAACCGGTTCAATCTATTCATTAACGCGCCTCAGTGACGGGAACGTGACTACCCTGTCCACCTTCCCGGGTGGTTCCGAGACCGTTGATGGTATGACCCTATCATTGTCCTCAGGTTTGCTGGCTGACGGAGACAGCTTCCTGATACAACCCGTCAGAAATGGCGCGCGAGATGTTGCTGTTGCGTTAAATGGTACATCCTCGATTGCTGCAGGCAGCCCCGTCAGGACAACAGATAGTCTGGCTAATACCGGTACAGCCACGACCGACAGTGGATCAGTTTCTGATCCGGCAGCTTATGACCAGGACAGCTATACCATTTATGCGGTGGATACGACCGCCGCCAATGCGAATGGTGTTGTGGGAACGATTACTGATAATGCGGCCACGAATAATGCTCTCGAGTACCGACTCGTCATTAATGGCGTGGTGGTTCACGCGCAAAATGAGGCAGCGGGGCCGTTAGCGAACAAGACAGCACTGGCAGCAGCGATCAATGATGATGTGTCGGCTACAGGTGTACGCGCATATGTCGATACAGTCAGTAATACACTTTATCTGGCTAATGAGCCACCGACCGCTATGCAAATCACCGTAACTGAACAATTAGTAGACGCAAATAATCCGGCGCTGGCGCTGGATGCCGGAGACAGCGTGACCGGTTATTTCGGGTCAGCGCTAACCGGGGGATCACCGAACAGTACCATCACATACAGTGGTGCAGCGAACAGTTATATCGTCATAGATAGTGGTGGCAATACCGAGACCAGTGGTACTTACACAAATGGTGTGCCGATCAGTTTTAATGGTGTTCGCACGACCTTGTCAGGGCAACCCAATCTTGGTGATAACTACTCGGTTACCCCGAATACCAATGGTGTAGGGGATAACCGTAATGCACTGGCGCTTGCAGGGCTTCAAACCAATATGAGTTTGAGTAATGGAACAACAACATTCGAAGGCGCATACAGTCAAATGGTCGTTGATGTCGGTGCAAAGACACATCAGGCAAATATCAACCGGGATGCAACCGCTGGATTGCTCGAACAGGCAAATCAGGCCAGGGAATCAAAATCGGGAGTAAACCTGGATGAGGAAGCGGCGAGTTTGATCAAGTTTCAGCAGGCTTATCAGGCAGCAGCCCAGGTAATCTCGGTTGCTGACGAAATGTTTCAGGCCCTTTTGGGTGCGGTAAGACGATAGTGCAGGTATAAAGATGCGTATATCAACCAACCAGATGCAGCTTAATGGCGTTAGTGCGATGCTGGAGCAATCATCCAAGTTAAGTCAGACTCAACAACAGTTAGCATCGGGAAAGAAATTTCTGTCACCTTCGGAAGATCCGATAGCGACATCCAAGGTGCTTAACCTTGAGCAGTCGATGAATATCACCAATCAGTACCAACAGAACTCGGATATTGCCCGGACGCGTTTGAATAATGAGGAAACGGTACTTCAATCATTGACCAGTGTGCTGGACCGGGTCAGGGAACTGGCGGTACAGGGAAACAACTCCACGTACACTAACGTGGACCGACTGATGTTTGCAAGCGAAATCCGGCAGCGTCTTGAAGATGTTCTTACTCTGTCCAACACCAAAGACGCCAGTGGGGAATTTCTGTTTTCCGGTTATCAAGGAAATGTACAGCCATTCTCGGTCGATGCTGTGGGTAACTATATTTACAGTGGTGATGACGGGCAGCGCTATTTGCAGATAGGACCCACACGTCAGGTGGCGGTCGGTGATAACGGAACGGATGTGTTTCGGCAGATACGTAATGGTAATGGAACGTTCTATACAAGCGGTTCCTCAGCAAATACCGGAAATGGGCTGATTGACCCGGGTAGTGTCGTGGATGCATCGCTGATTGATGGCGACAGTTACACACTCGTTTTCCCGGCAGCAACGTCTGCCACGAATAGTTTGGTATTTGGCGATAATATCGGAACCAATGATGATTTAACCTATACATTAAAGATTGATGGTAATACCGTTTATTCAGTCGCGGAAAGTGGAACCCCGGTTAATACACTGGATGGCCTGGCGAGTGTTATCAACGATGATGTCGCGACGACTGGCGTTAGGGCATATGTTGCGAATAACACGTTATATCTGGCCAGAACCACTCCTTCCAGTACACCAATCGTTATCGATGAGTCTCTCACTGGTATGTCCGATGGTGATCTGGATACCGCTACTGGATATTTTGGCTCCACGCTTACCGGCGTCACAACACCCAATGCGAATGTAACGATCAATAATGGGGATGGGAGCGTATATTTCGTTCAGGATAGTCTTGGCAATATTGAGACAAATGGCAATTATGTGGATGGTGCGCAGATAACCGTCAATGGGATGCTAACGAGTATAACCGGCACACCGCGTAATAATGATGTGTTTACAATCAGTCCCAGTCAAAACCAGGATCTGTTTACAACCATTCAGAACCTGGCAGTCGCACTGGAAACAGGTGCGCATGATGATGCAAGTCTTGCACAGCTTAACAATAATATCAGTGCAACGTTATCAAACATGGACCAGTCAATGGAGAATATTCGTATTATTCGCGCCAAAGTTGGATCAAGACTTAGTGCAATCGATGCGCAGGAAAACCTTAATGAAGACTATTCCCTGCATATCAAGGAGACACTGTCCAATTTGCAGGATCTGGATTTTACCGAGGCGATCAGCCGGTTGAATCTGCAGCTGGTCGGACTACAGGCAGCACAACAGTCCTATATGCAAATCCAGGGTCTTTCGTTGTTTAACTATTTATAAGTTGTTACGCAATTAAATATATTAGGGAAGTAGGGTCATGCAGGTAAGTGATTTGCTAAAAGAAGCCAGGGATAAAATGATGGCTGGAGGCCTGGTAGAGGCCGAAAAACTTATTAAAAAGGCAATGAAAAAGAAGCCGGGGAGTACCGCACCGATATTCTGGATGGGTACACTCGAGTTTCGCCACCACAACTACCAGCGTGCGATCGAGTTGTTGGAAGATGTCGTAAAACGACAGCCAGACTCAATCGATGCACATGTCAATCTTGCTGCATCGTATAACGAAGTAGGGCGACTGCAGGATGCAATCGAACATTACCGGTTCGTTCTCGAAAAAGAACCGGAAAATTATATCGTATTGAGCAATATTGGTGCGGTTTACAAAAAAATGAACCGGTTTAACGATGCGCTTGTTTACCTGAATAAATCACTCGAAGTAAATCCGGATTACTGGATCGTTCGTCATAACCTGGGCGGTCTGCATATGGTGATGAAGAATTATGATCAGGCCATCGAACAATATAAGGAAGCGCTTCGCCTGAATGAGGACCCTAATGTCTACGCGTCATTAATTGGTGCCTTAAAAATGGTACATTCACCCGAGTCATATGAAATGGCACTAAAAGTGACCGGTTTGAAAGATCCCGGGTTAGCACTGTTATCTGCATATCCGGTTATTGGTGCGAACTGTGACTGGCAAAAGATGAGTGAAATAAAGGATGATGTTTTCAGAATAGCCGAACGAGAAAAGGGGCAGGAAATAGTCGGTTTGATGCAAGGCTTGCTGTTGCCCATGAACAGGCCAGAAGATATCAGTAGCAACGCGTTGTTTGATCTTCACAGAGACTGGGGTAACAGGGCATCGAAATATATAAAGCCCTATGTAGACCATAAATGTCTGAAACATGCTTCTGCGAAGATTCGCATCGCTTATCTATCACCTGACTTTAAAGAGCATTCTGTTGGTCACTTTATACAACACGTCATTGCGTCACATAATCACGAAAAATTCGAGATAGTCTGTTATTCGAATAGTAAGGTTGATGATGACGTGACTAAAAATATTAAAAAATCTTGTCACCTGTTTGCGAAAATCTATAATTTGACCGACGAGGAGCTTGCGCAAAGAATTGTCGACGACGAAATACATATGCTCATCGATTTATCGGGTCACACAGGGGATTCGAGAGTGTCCGTGATGCGCTACAAACCAGCACCCGTGCAAATTACCTATCTGGGTTATCCGAATACGACGGGTCTCGGGTCGGTAGACTATCGAATAACCGATCATTTTTCCGAGTCAGGAAAACAAAAATATACGGAACAACTCATCTATATGCCGGAGTCATTTATTTGTTTTGGTGAATTTAATGACCGGGAGATTTCATCAGAACTGGCTGCGAAGAGAAACGGCTACATAACCTTTGGCTCTTTCAATAATGTAGGAAAGATTACGCCAACCGCGATACGGGTCTGGTCTGAAATCCTGAACCGGGTGGAGGGGTCAAGGTTGATCGTAAAATCCGGTAATGTCGAACAGTCACAGATTCAGAAAAATGTCATAAACGAGTTTGCCAAATATGGCATTCATGAGGACAGGCTGGAGCTAAGGGGTTATCACGTAGAGAAAAATAATCATCTGGATTATTATAATGAGGTGGATATCGCCCTTGATACATTTCCGTACAACGGTACCACTACAACCTGTGAGGCACTGTGGATGGGGGTGCCTGTACTGACACTGGTCGGTGATGTGCACGCCCAACGTGTTAGTTATTCAATCCTGAAAAATATCGGTATCGAGGAAATTATTGCCTATTCCGAAGAGCAATATATCGATATTGCTCTCCAGCTTGCGAACGATATTGAAAGATTGGAAAAACTGCACAAGCTAATACCAGTCCAGCTGAAATCATCGATATTGTGTGATCCGGATCGCTTTACCCGGCAACTAGAAACGCTCTATCAGGATGCATGGAAAGAAAAAATGAGTGTGGCTCCCTGGGAGTTATTTGAAGGTGAAGAAAATTCGACCGATTATAGGTTAGACAAGATTGACGTAATGCCAGGCACTGAATCTGGAGTTACCGTTCCCTGTAGCAGTATTGATCACGATGATTATCTTTATCCGGAGTTCAGTTTCATATCGTTGGTTTTCAAACCGGGTATGACCGTAGTGGATATGGATGCGGGGTATGGTGTGATCAGTATTGAAGCGGCAAAACAAGTGCAACTAGATGGCAGTGTGTATTCGTTACTTTCCGAAGACTGCGATCCGGGATACCTCAGGAATAATATACATCTGATCCAGCAAAACAATATTCATATCATCGATGAAAATCCAGCTGTATTTGCGGAAGGGCGTCTATCATTTGATCGTTTAAAGCAGCAATTTAAGCTGGGATCGGTAGATTTTATTAATTTGGGTAATCGAGTCGAAAATCAGGCATTAGTCGAGTCTAATCATTCATTTTTTGAAAATGGCTTGTCGCTAATCATGCTAGACATAAGATCAGGGCAGGTGTTTGATGTCGGGCCAGTAAAATACCTGCGCCAAATCGGTTACGAAAGTTTTCGCTATGTCCAGGGATTGAATTGCCTCGTGCCATTCGATGAATCAACCGGTATTGACCTTTGCCAACAGATCGTCTTCATGTGCAAGCCTGACAAGGCAGAGATGCTGGAAGAACAGGGTCTGGTTTTGCGTGATACCGCAGGTGATGATGATCATGAGTTACCTCCGGCGGGTTTATGGATCGATGCGATGCAGAATATGCCTTATGTAAACAATATGATCACTGCGTGGTCCGCTTATATTGAAAAAAATGCAAGCTCAGTCGTATGGCAAAAGCACCAGCAGGCACTGGACTACTATTTTCATTCAAAACAGGTAGACAGGTCGTTAGTGAAACGTCATGCGAGCCTTCAATGTGCCTATCAGGTCTTGTTTGAGATACTGAAATCTGATGCAAGTTTTTCCAATTTATTGTCGTTTATCAGGGTCGCATTTGAGCTAGGAAATTATAAAAACGCAATCTTTGCCTATGATTACGTTATGTCTGTGCTGGATTCTGACCAATCGATCGCATTGGATGAACCTTTTTTATGCGTTCATCATCGATACGATACGCTTTCCCCCGATAATAATCTGGATGGGTGGCTAAAGGCTTCCATTCTTGAATTAAGGGAGTTGTTTAATGTGATGTCCTCACGGGTGGTGGATAGTGTGTCCAGAGAGCAGTTGAACAGATTATATCAAACAGGGTTCATAACACCTGCAATGGAAAGACGACGCCAGTATATGAACTGGTTTTACGATAATAGGGAATCCGTTAACGATGATGAACCGATTCATGGAGAGGATTCTGACGCAGGTAAGGAAAAAGTTACTGTTGAGACTGAACCGGCGGAAAAGGAAACAACTGTCCAAAGGCCGACGGATGATGTGCGCTCAGCCAGCGAGGCAGTAGCTCGTTTACATATTGGAGGTAAGCAACCGCATCCTGATTGGAAAATATTGAATGCGATTCCCGGACCCGAAGTCGATTATGTTGGTAACGCGAAAGACTTGTCACAATTTGAAGATAATACGTTCGGTGAGATTTATGGTTCCCATGTGCTTGAGCATTTTGACTATGCACGGGAACTAATAGATGTGTTAAAAGAATGGCGCCGCGCGTTGAAACCGGGAGGCAAGCTTTATATCAGCGTTCCTGATTTGGATAAACTTGCCTATATGTTTTTACAGAAGGATAAACTCGATTTTGGGCAACGCTTTCACGTGATGCGTATGATATTTGGCGGTCAGCTGGATGATTATGATTTTCATAAGGTGGGCTTCAACGACGAAATACTCGGTATGTATCTTCGGGAGGCAGGGTTTGAAAACATAAAGGTTGTCGACGAATTTGGTATATTTGAAGACACCAGCAGCTTCAATGCTTATGGAATCAAAATAAGTCTGAACGTAACGGCAGAAAAGCCTGCGCAAAGCGATTCAAAACCGAAAAAGATTCTTACGGCCAAACAATCCATCGATGTGTTTGATGATGATATTTTTCTTGTGTCATACCCTCGTTCTGGTAATACCTGGTTAAGGTTTTTATTGGCAATGATCGTTAAGCAGGCGACTGATGTCGATTTCAATAATATCGAACGGTATATTCCGGATATATACAGAAATGATAATGATACTTTGTTGAAGATCGGGTCCCCAAGAATTATCAAGTCGCATGAAAAATATAACACAGGTTATCCTAATGTCATTTATCTCGTCCGGGACGTCAGGGACGTGATCGTGTCTAATTATCATTTTGGCAAAAAAATGGGGTATGAGGGTGACTTTTCTTCCTGTTTCAATTCGCTGATAACAGAGCCATACGATAAGGGTCTCGCATTTGGAACCTGGACAGATAATGTTCAAAGTTGGTTGGATCACAAAGATAATCTCTCTCTGATAAAATACGAATCATTAGTGAATAGCCCCTTGCAGGCAGTCACAAACCTGTTATCAAATTTAAGCATACAGGTAGAAAATACCATTATCGAGCACGCCATTGCGGAATGCAGTTTTGAGAAGATGCGTGCAAAAGAACAAACAACCCAGGGCATTGACTATATTAATGCTAGCAAGGGCAATGAGTTTATCCGAAAAGGCGAGGTGGGTGGATGGAGAGAATATTTTACTCCGGAGCATGTCGACGTAGTTAAAGAGAGATTTGGCGAGCTGTTAATAGCGCTGAATTATGAAAAAGATGATAACTGGTCAGTTTGAACTCCTTTAAACAAAAAACGGAGTCAAAAAAAGGGGTCAGGACTGCTGACTTGTTTTAAAGAAACCTACCACACTGGTTAGTGTGTCAGCCTCAGCTTCCATTGTTTTGCTATCCTCGGTGACCTGTTCTGCCATTAACGCATTTTTCTGCGTAATCTTATCCATCTGGTCAATTGCCAGTTTAACCTGTTGGAGACTGGAAGATTGATTGCGAGTCGCATCGGAGATATTCTGAATAACGCTATCAACCTTTTTCGCACCGTTAATGATCTCTTCCAGTGATTCACCGGACAGGTTTGAAAGCCTTACGCCCTCGTTGACCTTCTCAAGACTTTCATTAATCAGCTTGATAATATCTTTTGCCGCCGTGCTACTGCGTTCGGCAAGCTGTCTGACTTCGGCAGCGACGACAGCGAACCCCCGTCCTTCCTCGCCGGCCCTGGCAGCCTCAACGGCAGCGTTGATTGCGAGCAGATTGGTTTGAAATGAAATGTCTTCGATAACATTAACGATTCCTGCAATTTCGTTACTACTGCTATTGATTTCATTAATCGCGTTAATAGTGTTCGTAATGAGCTCGCCACCATTGATAGCGTGTTTGTGGGCGGATTGTGCCAGTCCGCTGGCCGTCCTGGCGTTTTCAACATTTTGTTCGACTTCATCTGTCAGTTCATTCATGCTAGCGGACGTTTCTTCAAGTGATGCAGCCTGTTCAGTTGTTCTGTTTTTCAGTTCACCATTGCCTGAAGCGATACTGTCAGCAGAGACTTTCACCGTTGATGCCGTATTCTGAATATTGCCAATGACATCGGTCAGTTTGCTAACGGTGGTGTTGATGTCATTTTTCAACATATCGAATATTCCCTTGGATTCCGCGGTGATGCTTACGTCGAGATTACCCTGGGCGACTTCGTTCATCACATCGGCGATATTGTTCAGACCGCCGGCGCAAGTACTCATCAAGGAATTTACACTCGTACTTAGTTCGGCCTGATATCCCTTCATCGTACTGGTATCGGTGCGAGCGCTGAAGTCGCCTTCGTTCGCGGCATTAACGACTTTCGCCAGCTGACCAATGACATGATTGAGACTATCCACTGTATTGTTACAGTATTGTTTGAGTTCACCAAACGTGCCCGGAAAATCCTTTTCGATTTTCAGGCTTAAGTCACCGTTGGAGATTGCACCAAGTACACGTCTAACCTCAGACAATCCTTGTGCGGTAGTATCCATCAGTTCATTAATGCCATTGCTAAGCTCAAGCTGGTAGCCGTGCATATTCTCAATATCAACCCTGGCCTCAAAATTTCCGACATTCGCAGCATCAACGACTTCCCTGAATTGGCCAATCACAAAATTAAGGCTGTCTACGGTGCTATTACAGTAACGTTTAAGATCACCAAATGTGCCTGGAAATTCTTCAACAATTTTCTGATTCAGGTCGCCCTTGGAGATGGCGCCTAATACCCGAACGACCTCCTCAAGCCCATGGGCACTGGTTTGTACCAGTTGATTAATGCTGTCACTCAATGTTCTCATAAACCCCGTCATCGATGAGACGTCTATTGATTGATTGAAATCACCAGACTTGGCAGCGCTCACGACTCGGTCAACCTCGGCCTGGATGATTAGTTCATTGGTGAGATCCTGCCATTCTACTACGGCGCCTACATGTTCGCCTTCCGTGTTCATCACCGGGTTTGCGACTATTTTGTAGGTGTATTGGCCAAGAGAAACTTCATAGGATTTGCAGCCATCGAGGTTTCCCAACTTGCTGCTGTGAAATCCCGGGGACTGATGCAAGGCATCAATATTCGAACCTTGCAGTGATTCGATACTAAAGCCGCTGATATCGGTGCGGATACTATTTTTAGCGGTGTCAAACATCGAATGAATTGCATGGTTGAGGTAAATAATGTCGTTATTCACATCGATAATCATGACGTTGGCGGAGGTGGAATCCAGTGCCGATTTGATTTTCATGATTTCGTCTGTTTTTATTTTATCTTCATTAATGCGTTTCCCAAGATTATCCTGCATCGCTTGCAGGGATGATAACAGCTTGCCGGTCTCGTCTGACGTGTTGACCTGAATTTCCTCACTCAGATCACCATCAGCAATCTTGTCGGCAACAGTGACTGCATAGTTGATCGGGCGGGTAATGGCACGGGAAAAAATCCATGTAAATAGTACACCGACGAAAACAGATACAACCAGCGCAGAAATGGCAGCCAACAACAACGAGTCATTGTTTTGTACCAGTTGTCCCGTAGAATTCTTGACTTCCTCGTCAACAGTTTTAACCCGGTTGATCAATTCTTTATTAACGGCCAGTGCAATTTCCCTTCCTTGGTTCAATTTCTCCTTGCCGGCATCATTTTCACCTTCAAGATAGGAAAAAAAGGCCTCAAACATAAGGTTGTTAAAACTGTCTATTTTAGGTATTAAGGATGAAACAAGGTCCTTGTCAGTTATCGATAAAAGTTTCAGTTCCTTTTTAACTTCTTCATATGCAGTCTTGGCGCGCTCAGTGGATGCTTCGTCCATCGTGATCGCGAGATCTGTCAGCCAGTAACGCATCTCATCAAACTGTTTTGCCGACACATTTAATGAATGCAGTCGATCAAGCGCTACTTTTTGGGACTTGATAACGTCATTGATGACCCTGTCTCCGTCATTAATGGCGAAAGATAAATAGATGAGCGCTCCGCCTGCGAAAAGCAGAATCGATGCAGACATTGCCACCAGTTTATAAGGAATCAATAAGTTTTTTATATTCATTCATGAACTCTCAGTTATGTTTCTGACAATACTTGCCTGTATTAAAAAAGTTGTTTTTCTCGATACCAGTATTGTGACGTTGATCGACAGAATTTAGAAAAACTTTACCTTTTTTCCTGCCAATAAAGTTTTTATAAAAATGCACAAAATATGCCTTGATAACAATCAAAAAAATAATGGTTTATTCATTGGGTCATAACCCGAATTAACTCAAAAATACCTACTAAAACAATGTGTCATGAGGTTTTAATCCGGTATAAGGGCAGGGGCAAATGATTATAAAACCCTGAGAAATGGTACAGGTTTACAAATAATCCATATCAAATTAAAGATATTTTGTGCATTTCCGATAAAAGGGCTGGAGGCGGTGATTATTTCCATCTTAGGAAGTGTATCCGCTAAGGTTCAACTTAAGCCCGTAAGCGTCTTTAGACTAAATGGATGCATCGGGATGAGGAGAAAAAAATGGCACAAATTATTAATACTAATATCGCGTCGCTGAACGCGCAACGTAACCTGAACAAATCGCAGAGTGCGTTGAATACCTCTCTGCAACGTTTGTCTTCAGGTCTACGGATCAACAGCGCAAAGGATGACGCTGCGGGTCTTGCGATTTCAGAGCGATTCACAACACAGATCCGCGGTTTGAACCAAGCGGTTAGAAACGCCAATGACGGTATTTCGCTTGCTCAAACAGCTGAAGGCGCCTTGTCTGAAGCGGGTAACGCGTTACAGCGTATTCGTGAACTGGCAATCCAGTCAGCTAACTCCACGAACTCTGTATCTGACCGTGCGGCGCTAAACGCTGAATCATCTCAGTTGCTGAATGAAATTCAGCGCAACGCGACCACGACATCATTCAATGGTCAGAAGATTCTGGATGGATCTTTCTCTACGGCACAGTTCCAGGTAGGTGCGGAAGCCAACCAGACTATATCTTTTGGTATTTCCGGTGCAACCACCAACTTGTTAGGTGCTTACCAGACAAATGGTGCAACTGCAGTCACAACGACAGGGTTTGATGGATCAAACTTCACGATTAATGGAACTGCAGTTGCAGCCTCGGCTGCAACCAGTGCGGCTGGTGTGACAGTAGGAAGTGCAGCTGCTAAAGCAACTGCTATCAACTCTGTAACCAGTAGCACAGGTGTCTCTGCGACAGCTTCTACGACG
Organism: Gammaproteobacteria bacterium; assembly: GCA_046754065.1. GTDB lineage: Bacteria > Pseudomonadota > Gammaproteobacteria > SZUA-140 > SZUA-140 > JBHHVB01. Next base: position 39,196 of record JBHHVB010000009.1, on the reverse strand, counting down.
GTTACCGGTGTCGCGCCAATTGCCGGACAGGGACTGAACAATGGTGATTTGGTGATTAACGGTATCTCTGTTGGTTCTGTCTCCAAGGATGCGAGTGTTGTAACCCAGGCCAATAATGCTGTCACAGCGATTAACGCCGTGACCAACCAAACAGGTGTAACAGCGTCGGCTAACCAGTCGACTGGTGTTTTAACACTGACTTCATCTGAAGGTAGAGACATTACGATCTCCAGCGCAACTGCTGCATTGGGTACGGATGTTTACAATGCTACTGGTCTGGATGCGGCTACTGAATCCAATCCAACAGGTAACGACACCAAGTCATTTGTGATTCACACCCAGGCTGTAGTTGTTGCTTCCGCTGGCGCTAATACAACAGATATCGCATACGGAGATACGGTAACCGTTGACGGCGTGACCTATGAGTTCAACACAGCGGGAACAACCACAAGCAACGTGCTGGTTACGACCACCGCTGGTGATACCGAGGTGGAGCTCGATGACGCATTGGCTGCTCAAATCAATGCGCAGAGAGTGGCTGGTAACACGACTGTGAGCGCTGCAACGACTGCAACTGCAGGTACGTTGACATTGACCAATGACCTGGTCGGTGCTGCTGGTATAACAACAGCCAAGAGTATCTCTGATACAGCCATGGTTGATATCACAGGTGCTGTAGCTGGTGGTACGGATGCCGGCGGTGCAACTGCAAACCGCACAGGTGGTACATTGACACTGAGTTCAGACAAGAACTTCACGCTGGCTGGTTCACAGTTGAGCGATGGGGGGCTGAGCGGTGCCAATACCTCGTTGACACAGTTATCGTCTGTTGACATTTCAACAACGTCAGGTGCTAACGCAGCGATTTCGATTCTCGATGGCGCATTGGCCCAAATCTCAACAATTCGTGCAGATCTTGGTGCGATTCAGAACAGATTCGAGTCTACAGTCGCTAACCTGAGCGTAACCTCTGAGAACCTGAACGCTGCGCGTAGCCGAGTACAGGATACTGACTTTGCTGCAGAAACCGCTGAACTGACACGTTCACAAATCCTGCAACAGGCCGGTGTGTCAATTCTGTCACAGGCTAACTCATTGCCACAGCTCGTATTATCACTATTGCAATAAAGACGTTAGGAAAACCCGGGGCCACTATGGCCTCGGGTACCCCTAATACAAGTTAACAAGACCGCGAGGTAATAATAATCATGTCTAATGACCTAACAGCTCAGGTCACAACGGATGTGGTGCGTTCAACTAACTACGGACGGTCGGTAGAACACTCAAAACGGGTGACAAGTAACGGAGTACAAGCAGCCTCAAGCGCGAATCGGCAAGTTTCGCCAGAGGTCGGCAATATTCTTCCCTCTATGGAAAGTGGGGAAGTTTCTACCGCAGTTGATGCGGGAGCGCTGACAGAGGCAGTGAGTAAAATCAAAGATCATGTGCAGAATATCCAGCGCCAGCTGGAGTTTTCCGTCGACGAAGATCTCAATCGGGTTGTGATCAGAGTCTATGACTCTGAAACGGAAGAAGTTATCCGTCAGATCCCGGCTGAAGAAGTTCTGGTTATGGCAAGGAATCTGACCAACGATGATCAGAATGGCCTCCTGTTGGAAGTTGAGGCCTGAGCATATCTATAAGCCATAATGGTATCGGCATGAGGTTGGTACCATTATTGCAATTATCAGATTAAATCAATGATTTGAGGGTAATATGGCTTCAATCACTACGCCGGGAATAGGTTCCGGACTGGATATTAACTCGCTTGTGAGCCAGCTGGTTGAGGCTGAAAACAAGCCGATAGTTGATCGCCTGGATCGCCGGGAAGCTAAATTGCAAGCGCGCTTGTCTGCCTTTGGCACGTTAAAAAGCGCACTATCCACAGCACAAACTTCCCTGGCAAGTTTGAACAATGCTTCGACTTTCCGTGCCAGAGAAGCCACTTCAAGTGATACCGACGTTATCTCTGCAAGTAGTTCGTCGCTCGCATCTCCCGGCAAGTATGATGTGGCGGTAACGCAGTTAGCCGACTCGCACAAACTGTCTACGGACCCGACATTGGCTAATGCTCAATTCACAAGCGAGACAGCGGTGGTTGGTACCGGTTCGCTGGTATTCAAGTTCGGCACGACTGTTTATGACAAACCAACCGATTCCTATACATCGTTTACCCAAAATGCCGAAAAGGCGACTGCAACGGTAGAGATCACAGATGGTAGTCTCAAGGGCATCAGAGATGCCGTCAATGAAGCCGATATTGGGGTTAATGCATCCATCATCTATGACGGTAGTTATTATCGACTGACATTTACCTCGGAGACCGGTGCTGCCAACAGCCTCGAAATTTCCGCAACAGATGATGATACCAACAATACCGATGATTCCGGACTATCGTTACTCGCCTTTAATAGCGCGGCAACCCATCTGGAGCAAAACGGAGCAGCGCAGGACGCCACGATGACGATTAATGGCATTGGCGTCAACAGTGCAACCAACACATTAAAAGACACGATTGGTGGATTAACGATGGACCTGCTGAAGGTGGGTACCGCTACGCTGGAAGTCAAGCTGGACAAGGGTAGCGCGTCGACCGCCATTGCAGGATTTGTTGGTAATTTTAATGGACTGATATCAACGATTAATGAGTTGTCAAAATATAACCCTGATACCCAGGAATCCGGCCTTTTAAATGGTGATGGTGTCTTAAGAAATATTGAAACGCAAGTGCGGCGCATGCTAAGCACTCAGATTGAAGGGGTTAGCGGACCTTATTCATCCCTGGCCGATATAGGTATTACGCGTAGCAGTTCTGACGGAACACTGGTGCTTGACAATAACAAACTTGATAAGGCGATTGGTGATAATTTTGATGATGTTGCCGCTATCTTCGCCGCAGTGGGTGCACCGACGGATTCATTGATCGAGTTTGATAGTTCAAGCGCATTGACCCAGGCAGGAAGCCACGCTGTGACCATTACACAATTGGCTACCCAGGCATCGATCACAGGATCTGCGGCGGCCAATTTGACCATTACTGGTGGTAGCAACGATACGATATCAGTTGATGTTGATGGTGTCAGTGCAAATGTAACCTTGACAGCCGGCACCTATACTGCCGCTGCCCTGGCCGCTGAGGTTCAGTCACAGATCAATGGTACAACAACATTCAAGGATGCTGGCGTAAGCGTTGAAGTGTCCGAGGCCGCAGGAATATTGACATTGAAGTCCAAAAAATATGGCTCCGAATCCAGCGTGAATATTGCCGGGGGTAATGGCAGGGATGGTCTGGTCGGGACGACCCCAACCATTAGTGCTGGTCTGAATGTTGCAGGTAAGATAGGAAGCTCGGAGGCAACAGGGGACGGTCAATACCTGACCGGTACAGGTGCAGCGCAGGGTTTAAAGGTGTTGATTAACGGTGGTGCGACCGGTAGCAGAGGTACCATTGCATTCAGTCAGGGTTACGCCTATCAGCTCAATGCGATGATGAGTAGCTTGCTGGGCTCGGATAGCATCTTTGCTTCGGTAACTGACAGCCTGACGGATCAAATCAAGGATGTGACCGAAGATCGTGAGGCACAGGCAAGGCGTATCGATACCTATGAGCAGAGGATTAGAGGACAATTTATCGCCATGGATGCATTGGTCAGTCAACTGAGAACAACCAGCGATTTTCTGACTTCACAACTGGCAAATCTACCGGGTTTTACCCGCAAGGATTCGACTAATTGAGGGGTGAAGAATTAATTCAACTGCGCGATAAGTATATTAGGTAGTGCTTGTTAATAGTATTAGAAGGCTTTTGCTATCAGGAATAGTGGTAAACAGTCACATAAATGGAGTATAGGACAATGGGTTTAACGAATACACGTGGTGCGCTAGAACAATATCAAAAAACAGGTGTGCAAAGTTCAATCGAAAATGCCACGCCGCATCGGCTCATCCAGATGTTGATGGAAGGGGCGATGGAAAAAATTGCCGCAGCGAAAGGATTTATGCAACGGGGAGAGGTGGCGAAAAAGGGAGAGCACATTAGCTGGGCCATCTCGATTATCGATGGTTTACGGCTCAGTCTGGATAAATCCGTGGGCGGTGAGATTGCACAAAACCTTGATGACTTGTACGACTATATGAATCGCAAATTGATGGAGGCCAATGTGCAAAATAGTGTGGAATATCTTGATGAGGTCATCGGGTTGTTATTGAAAATCAAAAGTGGCTGGGATGCAATTCCTCAGGATATTATCGAAGAACATGCGCGGATGAAGGAAAGTAAACCGGAATTGTCGCGTACCTCCGGCATGTAGATAGTGATGTCCCCGGTTGTAGCAAAAAAACAGATCGACGATACCCGTTCCGGTGTTCCGTCGGCAATCCCGTTGATCCTCGAACTCAGTCATAAAATGCTTGAAAGCGCGCGATCAGGAAAGTGGGAAGATTTGATAAGCCTCGAACAACGACGTGCAGATGCCATTGCAAAAACCTTTGTATCAGACCAGCTTAATGATATTGACCACCTGGAGGTAGCGCTGTTACAGATAATAGACCTTGACCAGGAAATTCTGAGTTTAAGTGAACAACACTGTTCAGCATTAAAATCCGAGTTGAACAAGATCAATCGGGGTCGCCAGGCAATAGATGGCTACACCAAATAGTTCTTCAAAAACAGTTTTCTGCTCATCAATCTCCACCAATCAACTGTATTCCAGTTAATTATTGTGTTTAAACAATAATTAGCTATCATAAGCAACGATAATTTTACGATAAACGAAAACAGCGCAGTTAATTCGTAAAAATTCAAAAACTGACAAAAGACATTAAACCAGGGAATCAGGTGACGATGCAGGAAAATGATCAGCTCGGTGAATCACTCGTCTATGATGGACTTGTTCCCATTTCCTGGCAATTGTTGACGGGTGAACTGGCGCCAGCCAGACAGCTGGAAATTTCTGAATCCAATGAAGATGTGCTTCGTTTTATCGCCGCACTGGAGGAATACAGAGCAGAGGTACATGATGAGGCACAAGAGGGAAATGCGCCAGACCTGAGCCGCGTAGAAATGAAGACTGACCTGATACTTGAAATGGTCGCACAAATCCTGGCGCAACAGATGAAGGCGCCTTCACCGGTACAAATCTGGTTAAGTGCAACCGGTATATCCTGGATGGCACCCTCCTCTGTGCCTGAGGTCGGGCAAAAATTGTCTGTTGATGTCTACATAGATCAAAGATATCCACGTCCATTGACCTTCCAGGGCAAGGTCACTTTGGTGAGTGAACAAGCCGGTGAAAAAAGGGTCATGATGGGTTTCGAGAACTTATCCCATGCTGTCCGCGGTGGATTAGAGAAATTGATATTTCGCCAGCATAGAAGAATTATCGCATTGAACAAACACCAATCCGGGACTAGCACAATATAGCGTCGATAATGAAATGGTGGATTGTGGGTCGTGGCCAATCATTGGCGAGGTGTGACCATTGATCCAGTTAAACCCAAAAGTTAACTGTTTGATTGATAAAGTTTATGTAAATTGTTGTTTTATTTGTGACGGGATTTTGACATTATAATTAAAAACGGGTTATTCTATACGGATATCAACCTAGATTTCTTCTTATTTTGAAGAGGGAGCAATATATGGATTCAGTACTGGTTATTGATTCTGATAAAAACCAACATCAGGATCTGAAGGCAATCCTTGAATTTATTGATTGCGAAGAGGTAGCGTTAACTGTTCCTGATACCTGGAAGAATCACGCAAAAACGCCTGACAAGATCGGTGCTGTGTTACTAGCTGATTCGCTGGGTAATGAGCTTCCCTCAATCATCGATGACTTGAAGTCGTGGGGACCCAAGCTTCCGGTTTTACTCCTTGTTGATGAAAAGAAAAAGGCCGCTTTAAATTCTGATCTGGCAGCGAAACTTTTTGGCAAGATCAATCTCCCCGTTAAATACCAGGAGCTGATGAATACGCTTCAACAGGCGCAGCTATATAAAGACGCACAGAAAAAAGAACAGGGCTCTCATTCTCCGGAACTGTTCCGTAGTATGGTGGGTAGCAGTCGGGGCATTCGTCAGGTTCGTAAGTTGATTGAGCAGGTTGCGGAGTCTGATGCGACAGTGCTGATTCTGGGCGAATCGGGAACCGGTAAGGAGGTTGTCGCGAGGAATATTCATTACCACTCGACAAGACGTGATAAACCGTTTGTACCCATCAATTGCGGTGCGATTCCCGCGGACTTGCTGGAAAGTGAATTGTTCGGTCATGAAAAGGGTGCGTTTACCGGCGCGATCAGTGCGCGTCAGGGTCGCTTTGAGTTAGCTGAAGGCGGAACGCTGTTTCTCGATGAAATCGGCGATATGAGCATGCATATGCAGGTAAAGCTGCTGAGGGTGCTACAGGAAAGAACCTTCGAGCGGGTTGGCAGTAACAAGACATTCAATTCAGATGTAAGGATTATCGCTGCGACCCATCGAAACCTTGAAAAAGCCATTGAAGATGGCAAATTTCGTGAGGACCTGTTCTATCGACTGAATGTCTTTCCTATCGACATGCCGCCGCTCAGAGAGCGCTCTGAAGATATACCGCTGCTGCTAAATGAGCTAATTAAACGTTTTGAATATGAAAAACGGGGGTCAGTAAGACTAACCCAGACAGCGGTCATGTCGCTTTGCCAGTATCATTGGCCAGGAAATGTTCGTGAATTGGCCAATCTGATCGAACGCCTGGTTATCATGCATCCCTATGGTGTTGTCGATATTCACGACCTGCCGCAAAAATTTCAATCCGAGGTTGAAGAGTTGCCTGCAAAACTAACGGCCGCGGATTCCTGCATTACTGTCGATCCACTGGATATTCCTCGCTTGCCACGAGATGGGATTGACCTGAAGGAGCACCTGAATAATCTCGAGTATAACTTGATTAAACAGGCTCTGGAGGATGCGGGCGGTGTTGTCGCACATGCGGCTAATCGTCTTCGATTACGTCGTACAACCCTGGTTGAAAAAATGCGTAAGTACGGTCTCCAGCGTACGGAAGAAACGACATAATATTGACAATCCTGCCTCCTGATATCTGTAACTAACTGTTAATTATCATAAATAAGTTTCAGGCATAGATCTTGCTCCTGTCCAGTTGAGTGGATAATCATCCACTGATTGGATTAAAACAAGGGGTAATGATCTAGATGAATCAACCAGGCATTCGCCAGGCGCAAGGTCTGCAGGACGCGTTCTCACAGTCTAACAAGGTATCCGAGCAGCTAACAACAAGCTATCAGGGATTGCAGTCCAGGCTTGCCAATCTGACCAACGAGTTAGCCAACGCACGGGCAGAGCATCACACCGATCGTGATGAGCAAATCCGCCTAACCAACAGACTTGAGCATTTGCTGAACGCATTGCCTGCCGCCGTTGTGGTGCTGGACGGTGAAGGTGTCATTCAACAGGTTAACGCGATCGCGATTGAACTGGTAGGCGAGCCTTTGCTGGGCTTGTATTGGCGGGATGTAATCAAGCGCGCACTCAGGACCAACGACAATGGCGATATCGTTACCTCAGAGGGCAGGATAGTTAGTGTATCGACAAGTCCACTCGGGGATGAACCTGGCCAGATCATTGTCCTGCAGGAAATTACCCAGGCCCGACTGTTGCAGGAGATGCTGGATCGACAGCAGCGATTATCGTCGATGGGGGAAATGCTTGCGACATTGGCTCATCAAATCAGAACACCACTCGCATCCTGTCTGCTTTATACCGCTCACCTGAACAGAAAAGGACTCACCGAAGCCGACCTGGGTCGCTGTAGTGAAAAGATCAGTTCACGGCTAAAACATCTCGAGCGCATGGTAAACGATATGCTGGTGTTTGCGAGAGGTGGCAAGATGGGTAACGACCTAATAGGTATGCAATCACTGTTTGAAGAATTAAAACAGATTGTGTCTCCCATCATTAATTCTGTCGGCGGTACGCTCCGTATCGATGATAAAACCGCAAATCTATGTGTGACGGGCAACCGGGATGCACTGGTTGGCGTTTTATACAACCTGGTCACCAATGCTGTTGAAGCCTGGGAACTGCAGTCAGACAATGATCAGTTACCGACACTAGAGCTGGAAATAGCATCACATACCGTGGGAGCACAGCGAGATACAAGAACGGTAGAAATTCTTGTAAAGGATAATGGTCCGGGTATTCCATCTGGTAAACAAGAAAATATTTTTGAGCCATTTTACACCACAAAGCAGCAGGGTACGGGTCTGGGGCTTGCGGTTGCAAAGGTTGTAGTCAATGCTCATCAGGGCTTTATCTGGTTTGATTCGATAAAGGGTCAAACCACTTTTGGTATTCGTTTGCCTGTAACGGATGCAGCACAAAATGAACACCAATACGAACAAATTAATTTAACTAACGCCGAAGGAGCGCCTAATGAGTAGTCAAGCTACTGTTTTAGTTGTTGAAGATGATGCAGCGCTGCGTGAAGCACTGCACGACACACTGGATATCGCCGGATTTCCGGTAACGGTGGCAGATAGTGGCAGAAGCGCACTGGATGTGATTGCCAGGCAGGACGTTAGCATGGTGATCAGTGATGTACAAATGAACCCGATGGACGGGTTTTCCCTGTTGAAAAAAATCAAGAATGACAAGCCTGAAATTCCGGTATTGCTGATGACAGCCTTTGGCAATATACAGAAGGCGGTTGAGGCCATGCAAAACGGGGCGAGTGATTATCTTGTCAAGCCTTTTGAGGCGGAAGTGCTGGTCAATACGGTAGGCCGCTATATTACACAGGATGCTGAAGGCGAAAGCCGATTCATCGCGGCCGATGATACCTCCAAAAAGTTGATGGCACTGGCAAACCGGGTCGCTGAAAGTGATGCGACGGTGATGATTACTGGCGAGAGTGGGTCGGGTAAGGAGGTGCTTGCTCGCTATATTCATGAGCAATCATCGAGAGCGGAAAAGCCGTTCGTGGCCATTAACTGCGCAGCCATTCCGGATAACATGCTTGAAGCCACCCTGTTCGGTTATGAAAAGGGTGCCTTCACGGGTGCCTACCAGGCCTCGCCAGGAAAATTCGAACAGGCCCAGGGTGGTACGCTTTTGCTGGACGAGATTTCGGAAATGGATTTGGGATTACAGGCCAAGCTTCTGCGAGTGTTACAAGAGCGAGAGGTAGAACGTCTGGGGGGGCGCAAGGTCATACCACTGGACGTCAGGGTTCTGGCAACATCAAACCGGAACATGAAGGTAGAGGTTGAGAAAAATCGCTTCCGCGAAGATTTGTATTTCAGACTCAATGTTTTTCCATTACATATATCTCCGCTGAGAGAAAGGCGTGAAGATATTTTACCGATTGCTGAGCGTTTGCTGGAGCGCAACGCGCAGCGAGATGGCAGAGTCATTCCCGGATTTTCTGATGAAGCAAAACAGAAACTGGTCTCTCATAGCTGGTTAGGGAACGTGCGTGAATTGGATAACGTCATACAGCGCGCATTAATACTTCAGCCAGGAGATAGCATTGGCGTCAATGATATTCAGTATGAAGCCAACGAATCGGTAGCAAGTGATCGTGGTGCAGTCGCGATTGAAAATCATGAACTATCCACCAGCGGCGAATCGCAGCCACAGGCGGACCTCAAATCTTATGAGCAACAGTTAATTCTCGATATTCTTGAATCAGTTAAGGGTAACAGGAAACTCGCGTCGGAAAAGCTTGGTATTAGTCAGCGGACACTGCGTTACAAACTTGCCCGAATGAGAGATTCAGGTATCGAGGTACCCACGGCGTATGGCGCAGAATCTGCATAATTGAATAGTTATAGATTACCTGTACAGGAGAATCAGTGATGAGCGAAGTCAATATAAACCAGTTATTGTCACAATTGCGGGAAACTGCCGCACTGGCAAAAGGCGGAAACTCGTCTGAAGCCAGTGAAGCTTCCGGCGTTGATTTTTCGCAACTGTTATCGAATGCGGTCGATCACGTCAATGAGGCCCAGCAAACCGCGTCGGATATGAAATCCGCGTATTTAAGCGGTGAGTCCAATCTAGATATCGCAGAGGTGATGGTTGCATCACAAAAGGCGGGCATCGAGTTTCAGATGTTAATGCAGGTGCGTAACAAGCTGGTATCAGCCTACCAGGAAGTGATGGGCATGCCCATCTAGTCGTTGAATGAAGTTTGTTCGGGCTGAAAAAATATAAACATGACGTTTAGAGGTATACAGCAATGGCACTGGTAAAAACGGAAGATTTAGCGCTACAGTCTCGCGGTTTTGGCAGTTTGTCTGTTTTTAGACAACTGGCATTTATCGTTGCGATGGCAGCCAGTATAGCCCTGGGAATCACGGTGTTCAACTGGGCTGACACACCAAACTATAGTTTGTTATACAGCAATCTGACCGAACAGGATGCTGCGGAGATTTCGAACTCCCTGCAACAGGCAGGCATAGAGTATAAGTTTACCGAAGGTAGTGGCACCATTCTGGTCGATAACAACAAGGTGCATGATGCCCGGTTGAAGCTGGCGGCCGAAGGACTGCCAAGGGGGGCAGGCGCCGGCTTCGAAATGCTGGAAAACCAGGGTGGCTTCGGGGTTAGCCAGTTTATGGAAAATGCCAGATATCAACGAGCGCTTGAGGGCGAACTGGCCCGCACGATTTCCGCGATCAACAGTGTCAGAAGCGCAAGGGTGCATCTGGCCATTCCCAAACAGTCAGCATTCATTCGCAATAGAAAGAAACCAACCGCTTCAGTAACGATAGACCTGTTTCCCGGCAGAATGATGGAACAGGGGCAGGTCGCAGCAATTACCCATATGGTATCTGCCAGTATTCCTAATCTGGAGTCAGACCAGGTTACCGTGATCGATCAGAAAGGTCGCCTGTTGACCTCTCCCAATGGCAGTGATGATATGCATCTGACCTCTACCCAATTTGCTCATCGCCAGCGCCTTGAACAATATTATATTGAGCGTATAGAAGATATCCTGACGCCTATTGTTGGCATGGGCGCTGTTCAGGCCCAGGTGTCTGCTGACATTGATTTCACTATTACCGAGCAAACGCAGGAAAGTTTTAATCCGGATTTGCCCGCAATAAGAAGCGAACAGACCTTCGATGAACAAAGATCCGGTGGTGCGACTGCCGCAGGCATTCCGGGTAGTCTGAGTAATAGTGCGCCGGGCGCAGCAGGGCAGGAGGCCACGGCAGGCGCGGAAGGAAGCGCATCAGTCAATTCGTCGAAACGAACCACCAGAAACTATGAACTTGACAAGACGATCAGTCATATCAAGATCGGTGGTGGAACGATCAAACGTCTGTCAGTGGGTGTGGTCGTTGATAACAAGATTGTGTTCGATGAAGACCTGGAAGAAGACGTAAGCACACCTTTGTCTAAAGAGGAAGTTGACAGAATTACCACGCTTGTCAAGGAGGCAGTCGGCTTCGATATGCAACGTGGCGATAGCGTCAACGTTGTCAACGCGGCTTTTACCGTGCCACCGGAACCAGAGCCATTACCTGAACCATCGATGATGGATAACCCTGCACTTTGGGGATATGTGAAACAGGGATTCGCGGGTATCGTTGTATTGTTTCTGGTATTTGGTGTGCTTAGACCAGTACTGCGTGAGCTTGTCGTTAAGGGTGAGACAGTGAATGCAAATCAGCCCAGACTTCACGCGCAGGTGGCTGATGGTGGGCTGCAAAATGACCAGCTATCATTAAGCGGTGCTGGTGGGGAACCGAAAATCGCCTCGCCGTCAAATTACGAGACCAACCTCAATAATGCACAGACACTGGCAGCACAGGATCCAAAACGGGTTGCACAGGTCGTTAACAATTGGGTAGGTTCTGATGGCTGAGAATGGGGAGAATAAGGGAATTGAGCGTGCTGCCATCCTGTTATTGAGCTTGGGCGAGCAGGGTGCGGCCGAGGTGTTAAAACACATCGGTCCCAAGGAAGTTCACAAGGTCAGTGCTGCGATGGCAGCGATGAACCATATCAGTAAGGAAGATGCGACCTCCGTTTTGGAGGAATTCAACAACAAGATTGATGGCGAAACTGCCATTGGTGTTGGGTCCCAGGAATACCTCAGAAGTGTTCTGGTGCAGGCGCTGGGTGAAGACAAGGCCGGTAATGTTATAGACCGGGTGTTGGAAGGCAGCAATTCTGCGGGTCTCGAGCAGTTGAAATGGATGGATCCCCGGGCGATTCTGGAGGTGATCAGGCTTGAACATCCGCAGATCATTGCGGTTGTGCTTTCCTATCTTGATCCGGAACAATCTGCAGAGGTGATCGCATTATTACCGGACAAGGTGAGAGTGGATGTAATCCTGAGAATATCAACCCTCGACCGTTTGCAACCCTCTGCCTTGCATGAACTCAACGAGGTCATCGAAAAACAATTCGCGGGCAACCAGCATGTCAAGTCTTCCACGGTTGGCGGGATCAAAACCGCGGCAAACATTCTGAACGTAATGGATGCATCGATGGAAGGCGTCATTATGGACCAACTGGTCGAATTTGATGCTGATCTGGGCGAGCAAATACAGGATCTGATGTTTGTATTTGATGATCTGGCAAGCATTGATGATCGTGGCATACAGGCCCTGTTAAGAGATGTCTCATCTGAAACGCTGGTGCTGGCATTAAAAGGATCTGACGAAGCGATCAAGAACAAGATTTTTAACAATATGTCCAAGCGCGCAGCAGAAATGTTGCATGATGATCTCGAGGCGAAAGGACCTGTCAAGCTTAGTGAGGTGGAGGCAGCACAAAAGGAAATTCTTGCTATCGCACGTCGCATGGCCGAATCAGGTGATCTTTCATTAGGTGGTGGGGGCGGTGGTGAAGAATATATCTAGGGAAACTATCACTGGTGTGTCATTCCCGCGACGGCAGGAATTCAGGCTTATCAACAACCTCGATATCCGTCAGCGTTTATGCGCAAAAGATTGTGGGCATAAAAATAGTGGAATTTGTGAAAGTTTTCCGGATCTAGACCTGGATTTTAAGCATGAAACCTAAAGTGATTGCCGGCGCCGATATTGGCGATGTTCAGCAGTGGTCAGTGCCCAGCGTTCAGGGGGCACAGTCACCACGTCCGGCGTCAGCCGGCATGGTCACGGCGAACCAGACGGAAAAGATTCAGCAAAAAGCTTATCAAGACGGTTTTGAGCGTGGTCTGAATGAAGGCCGTACGGCAGGCCGAAATGAACTTCAGGATAAAATACAAAGCCTTCACAGCATTGCCTCGTTGCTTAATGCACCGCTGACAACTCTCGATGATGAGGTGGTCAACGAGGTGACCACACTCGCGATTACCATAGCAAAACACATGATCAGAAGAGAGCTGGCCGCTGATCCGGGTGAAATCGTTGCGGTTGTTCAGCAGGCGATGAATGCATTGCCGGTTGCAAAAAGAAATGCACGACTCTATCTGCATCCCGAGGATGCGAAGCTGGTCAATGACAGCTATGGAACCGCAGAACATATGCAGGGAACGGAAATTATTGAGGATCCGGGACTGAGTCGGGGTGGATGCCGGATCGTTACAGACAGTTCCCGAATTGACGCAACGATAGAAAACCGGATTGCCGCGATTGTCTCTGAATTAATGGGTGGTGCACGAGAAGGGGATGATGCTGGAAATCGCTCCTGCAAGGGTGCTAATAATGAGGGTCGCCATGAATCGTAGTTCAATATGGGCAACTCGTCTCGCAGAAGGTCGAAACCGGATTACGCGACCGCCACCGTTGCTGGTCGAGGGACGCCTGACCCGTATGGTTGGATTAACCCTGGAGGCCGTTGGTTGCCAGGCTGCCATTGGTGACAGATGCCATGTTTCAGCCCAGAACGGCGAGATTGTTGAGGCAGAGGTTGTCGGATTTGCCGGCGACAAAACCTATTTAATGCCTATAGGCGATATACGTGGTCTGGTGCCTGATGCGCGGGTCGTTCCGACGAGTACTGTTTATGAAGCGCCAGTCGGTCGACATTTGTTGGGCCGGGTGCTCGATGGGACGGGTAAGCCACTGGACGATAAGGGTCCGCTGCATACAATCGAGCATTCGCCTATTACCGGTAAAACAATCAATCCGTTGGCCAGATCACCTATTCGAGAACCGCTTGATGTCGGCGTACGAGCGATCAATGCGCTGTTAACCGTCGGACGAGGCCAGCGTCTTGGGTTATTTGCCGGAAGCGGTGTGGGTAAGAGTGTATTGATGGGTATGATGACCAAATTTACCAACGCTGATGTGACCGTCGTCGGGTTGATTGGTGAGCGTGGTCGTGAAGTAAAAGAGTTTATAGAAAACACGCTGGGTCCTGCTGGTATGTCCAGGGCGGTCGTGGTCGCCTCTCCAGCGGATGATCCGCCATTGATGCGCCTGCATGGCGCAATGTTGGCAACAAGTATTGCCGAATATTTTCGCGACCAGGGCTTAAAAGTACTGCTATTGATGGATTCCCTGACCAGATTTGCCCAGGCGCAGCGAGAGATTTCGCTGGCCATTGGTGAGCCACCTGCGACCAAAGGGTATCCACCTTCGGTGTTTGCGAAATTACCCCAACTGGTTGAACGAGCCGGTAATGGCAGGAAGGGGCAAGGCTCGATTACTGCCTTCTATACGGTATTAACCGAGGGCGATGATCAGCAGGATCCAATCGCCGACTCAGCGCGAGCCATACTCGATGGGCATATTGTTTTATCCCGCCAGCTGGCTGAAGAAGGTCATTACCCGGCCATCGATATCGAGGCATCCATTAGCCGGGCGATGACAGAAATTACCGATGAAAACCATCAACAGGAAACCCGGCGATTCAAACACCTGTATTCGACTTATCAACAGAATCGGGATCTCATAACCGTCGGCGCATACGCACCAGGCAGTGATGCAAGGGTGGACGAGGCAGTAGATTTTCATCCGCGACTGAAAGGCTTTTTGCAACAGGGCATGAATCAACCCGTAAACATCGCTCAAAGCATGAATGAATTGACCCAGCTGATGAGTAGTCAAATAACGCCGGTCACCTGAAATGATCAAATCACAGCGCATAAAACCGATTGTACGAATTGCGAGGGATAAGGAAACCTCGGCTGCGCGTGTCATGGGTGAACATCAAAAAATCCTTGCCGAGCACGAGGCAAGACTCGAAGAACTCAAGCTTTATCAAAAAGAATACAGTCAGCGT
The DNA here is from genome assembly GCA_046754065.1 of Gammaproteobacteria bacterium. Taxonomy (GTDB): domain Bacteria; phylum Pseudomonadota; class Gammaproteobacteria; order SZUA-140; family SZUA-140; genus JBHHVB01. The sequence continues at coordinate 23,992 of JBHHVB010000009.1, read as the reverse complement.
CTCGCTGAAAAAGGGCAGTCAGGTGTCGATATCGCACGTATCAACGAATACCGACATTTTCTGTCCAACCTGAATCAGGCGGTTCGCCAGCAACAGGCGCTTGTTGAAATGAGTAAACAGGCGTTAGAGGAAAAGAACTCGCAATGGGCCCAGTCCCGGGCCAAACACAAGGCGCTCGACAAGGTAATGCATCGATATCGTCAACAGGAACATCGAATAGTCGAAAGGCGCGAGCAGGCGGAGTCTGATGAACGCGCGCTACATAATCCCCAACGACATCAAACAGAGGACTAGCCTCCGCGACCCACCACAACAGCAGACGCGATTTCTGCAATCTGGCATGTAACTTGCCATTGATATACAGGAATCTTCCGCAGGACAAAAAGGTGAATTGAATGCAGGATTTATTACTATCTGTTTTACCGGGTCAACCAGCCGGCAATATTGTTCAGTCCAGTACAGAAAATGTCGATAATTCAATGCCTTCTGTCATTGAAAAGGGTGCGGAGCCTACCGGGTCCTTTCTCAATATATTGAACCAGTCCAGCGTTTTGGCGCTGGAGGGGTTGAGCAGTGATTCGGTACAACGGTCGCAGTCTTTGTCGGAAACGGATACCGATGCGCAAATTTTACCGTCGACTGGCAACTTGTTGCCGTCCGAGGTGCTCGAGCAACCGGTGTTGGCGATCAATGCTGCAAAGGTGGCAGAAACTGAAACTGTTCAACCCGAGTTAGCCTCTGAGGATATCGAAGACAGTACGCTCGTTGTCCCCGGGGCTTCGACCATGGTCAGTTTTGCACGGGAAGGCGTAGTGAAACAATCAGTCCATCCGGAGGGTGTTAATCCGGGTGCAGTAGATATCCAGCATGGGAGACAACAGTCTGCCCGGACGATCCTCACCCCGGAAACTTTAGCAACGTCGAAATCCAGTGACGCAGATTCGGGTGATTCGGAGGCGCTATTGACCAAACAGGTGGCGGTGGCCGATTTGTTGGGAGAATCCAGGTCGGTAACGCAAGACCTGGCCTTATCTGGCAGTGTTATCAGGGACCTAGTCCGAAATACAGCAACCCAGGGGCAAGAACGCTCTTTATCATCGGTTGATATTAAATCAGTGGACCTGTCGCAGATTCCCATGTCGTCTCTTGTCAATGGTGATGCCGCTGCGCAACCGAGCCAAAAGGCACCCGTTCCGCTGTCGATGACTACGCCATTTGGCAACCAGCCTGCGTGGTCGAACGAGCTGGGTGGGCAGATCAAATGGATGGTGAGTCAGAATATTCAAAGCGCTGAATTACGCATCAACCCACCACAACTCGGTCCGGTCGAGGTGCGTATCACGATGCACAACGACCAGATGAACCTGCAGTTTGCATCGCACCATGCGATTGTCAGGGAATCGCTGGAATCTGCGATGCCACGATTACGAGAGGTGCTGGGTGATCATGGCATGGCCCAGGTTGATGTCGATATATCCGAGCATTCGTTCGCGCAGCAACACCAGGAATCTCGCAAAGAGGAAAATGTTGCAGTCGCTCATAGCGTAAATGAAGACGCCGGTGGAAATGACGATGCGCCGCAAGTTGAGCAGACGACACCATTGAATAATGGGCTCGTCGACTACTACGCGTGACCAGCCACAAAAACTAACGTGCCGCACTCCCGGGAAATTAAAGTTTCCGTAATCCATGTCGATAGACAGGGAAAGAAATCATTGACAGAACGCCAGTTCACGGTGTTTGTTAAGGTCTAACAAAAGGCGTTGATGGGTTTTAATATATTAAAACCCATCCCTTAATACATGAAACGGAGACGGTGATTATGAACGATCTTAGATGCCAGACAATAAAAAACGCGGGTGCTAAACGATGAATAATCCATTTGCACAGCTCACTATCAAGAATCAGTTGCTAGTGGGGTTCGGTATATTACTGCTACTGATCTTTATCTCGGTTGGATTTACGTTTACTGCGCTGACCGATCTGAAACAGGGTCAGGATGACATCAAGAGCTCAATGAACGTTGTAACCAATGCGGTCGAAGCCGAAAGCCGCCTCAAGGAGGCCGAGGGATATGCGCTGAAATGGATGTACCCGGTATTAAGTGAGAAGGCGGCGCTGCAGGCGTATCTGGTCACTGATGAGTATCAGGAACAACAGGCACTCTTTTCCGACTTTAAATCCTACGGCGATGGCATCAAGTTTATTGGTGGCCTGCTACAGGAAATGCTTGCTACAAATGAAGAAATGATGGGGCAGCTCGACAAGATTCTTGCGGTACAGGATGAAATTCACGAGTCTGCCGTTTCGGTCATCATGGCATTTGATGGTGAGGGCGAATATGGAGAAGATACCCGCGCCCAGATGAAGGTATTTTCCCAGCATGTTAGGGTGCTGCGAGATGAAATTACCAAACTTCAGGAATCCATTGCCGCCGCCGTTAATACGCAGGCCACAACCCGCCATGCCGCTTTCGACGCCTCTGTTGAACAGGTGGCCTTTTCAAAAGAGGTAATTGAGAAATCCAAGCGCAATAACATTGGCTTGGCGATTTTCTGTCTAATGATTGCTGGCATTGTTATTGTATTGATCAATAAGGCGATATTAAAACCCCTGTCGGTCGCGACCAAGGTGTCAAATAATATGGCGCGCTACGACCTGAGTGGTGATGATTCGGAAGAGCACGGGCTTGGTAAGGATGAACTGTCCAGTCTGGTGAAAGATCTGTTTGCAATGCGCACATCGATTAAGGGCTTGATATCCAAGATTATGGGTATGGGAAACAATCTTGCTGATTCAGTGGACGAGTTTAATTCAACGTCAGCACATATCCGACAGATTGCTGAGAAGCAGAATGCGAATACCGCGCAGTCTGCCGTTGCCACCGAAGAAATGACCTCGACGATTCAGGATGTGTCCAGATCAGCGACCGACGCAGCCGATTTTTCCAAGGATGCCGATGAAAAGGCCAGCGAGAGCGTGGAAAAAGACGCGGTGCGCACCCTGAGTGAGATGGAAAATGTTATCCACGAGGTTGAGGCAACCAGCGACAAGATGAATAAATTGCTCGCCGCTGCGGATGAAGTCGGCGATGTCGTGACCTTTATTAATAACATCGCAGAACAGACCAATTTACTGGCACTGAACGCAGCCATTGAGGCAGCGCGTGCCGGTGAACAGGGAAGAGGCTTTGCGGTTGTGGCCGACGAAGTCCGGACCCTGGCCGAGAAGAGTTCACACGCAACACAGGAAATTACCGAGAAGGTGACGAGGATTCAGACCGAGATGCACGACTCCTTTGAAAGCATGGAAAAATCGCGTGAATCAACCACGAAAGGGGTTGAGGTTGTACATGTAATTATCGAATCGCTAAAACAAATTCAGGAAATGGTTCAGAATCTGAAGCGGCTTAACGATTCCGTGGCGGTTGCGACAGAAGAGCAAACGGTTGCTGCCGGAGAAATAGCGCGGGGTATTAATGAGACGCAAACCGAGAGTGAGAACCTGAATAGCGAATCACAAAAAATAGACCAGCAGGCCCAGCTGATTTCAGGCCTGGTCACCGATATCAAGGGTGCAATCGGGGCATTCAAGATTTAATTCAGTTTTTTAAAAAGAATATAATACGTCGAGACTACAATATATTGGGGTCTTGACGTTTATATATAACAAGAAGTAGTATTACGTGCGTTATGCTTTATACATTAGCTAATGTGGAGGAAATCACATGTTTAAGAAAGGACTAGTCACTGCAGTCGGAGCAGGGTCGCTTTTCTGTCCGCTGATGGTATCGGCAGGCGATCTGGAAGATCGTGTGCTGGAACTCGAAGCGATGGCAGAAGAAAGCGCTGAGGCAATCGATACCGCCCCAAGGGTATCGGGTTATGTTGACAGCGAATACAAGATGTATCGTGACAAATCTGGTGCGACACCAGAGTTCAGGATTCACCATCTATCGGTTTTCGTCGAAAAGAAATTTGATGACAAACTGAAGTTCTTCTCCGAGGTGGAATGGGAAGATGGGCCAGAATTTGAAGGCGCAACTGCTGATGGGAAGATTTTCCTGGAAGCGGTTAACCTGGATTACACGTTTAATCCAATGGCACACGTAAGGATGGGTCGCTTTTTTACCCCGGCAGGTATCTGGTCAGTTGATCACTATCCTCCGTTCGTACCAACCCAGGAAAGACCAGCGGTCATCCGAAAGGTATTCCCGGCTATAACCGACGGTTTACTGGTCCATGGTACGGTTCCTGTGGGTTCCAACTTTTTAAACTATGATGCCTACGTTGGTAATGGTTCTGGAAATACCGGCCATGGTGACAAGGATACACACAAGGCCAAGGGTTTAAAACTGGACGTCGTTGTGCCTGGCGCTAATACTAATGTTGGCTTGACTGTTTACCAGGATGATGCGGACAACGAGTTGACAGGCACAGGCCTTCATGCCAAGTCAAGGATTGCAAGCTTCACACTGCAGGCTGAGTGGGCCAAGGGGAAGATGGATGCAATCAACGCTGAGAAGGATGGCTGGTATTTTCAGGCCCTGTATGATATTAATGACTGGACCTATGGTGTTCGAGTGGATACCTATGATGACGGTAGCAAAACAAAGGATACGAACTCTTTGATCGTCAATTACCACTACAGTCCAAGCGTAGTCCTGAAGGGTGAATACCATGATATTGACGATGGTGGTAACACATCGGGTGCAGCGATTCTGTCTGTCGCAGCATTCTTAGGAAATTAAGGAGAGAGGACGATGGAATTAAGATTAATACTAATGATCTGTCTTTTGTTTTCAGGCTCCGCATTTGCTGAGAAGGTTGTTGTCATCGTCAATAAGGCCAATTCTGACGCCGTTAATCAGGCGGTTGTGAAGGCAATATACGAAGATTTAACGACAACCTGGGGTAATGGAAACAGAATTGTTTCTTATGACCTGCCGGTGAAAAAGGCAGAGAGAGAGGTCTTTTCACAGAAAGTTTTAGGTAAGTCCGCTTCTTCTGCAGCTAAGGATTGGGCGAATCGCAAGATCACCAATACCGCGAAAAATCCACCAAAAACCAAAAAGGACATACTCGTCGTCTCAGCAGTTGCAAAAAATGCTGATGCGATTGGTTATGTGGGTGAATCTGTAATAGCAGGCAAAGATGTAAAAGTCGTTATGACCATCGAATAACTGCTATTTACAATTGAAGTAGTGAAAAAGCCTCCGCAAGGGGGCTTTTTTGTTTAATTCAGATACAAGGTAAAAGGTCGAAGACTCACTATCCAGCTGTTCGGCAAACTTTCCGCTTTTTTCTATGCTTTAGGAAAACGGTTACAAATTTGTCATTCCCGCGTAGGCGGGAATGACATGGTAGCAAGCCAACATGATCCAATCATCACAAACCCACCTCGTTTAACTTTATCCTGATATCTTTTTGCTGTTTTCACGCCATTCTATCGTCGAAGCTGGCTCAATTATCCGTCAAAAATCTGGCCAATTTATCCATAAGGCCAGTAAATGCTTGTATTATAGGCTAAATATATCTCTATTTTTCCATGGCATAGCTCTTGCACCATGCGAAGTGAATAACTCGTTATTTATTTTCTAACAAGGAAGGAAAGAAAATGGCTGATGAAGATGAGGATAAGGACGAAAAGGAGAAGAAGCCGAAGAAGAAGTCTTCTCTGGTCAAATGGCTAATCATCGCACAGGCGGTACTGTTCTTATTAGGCGGTTCGATTGGCGGTACCTTGTACTTTGCCGGCGCGTTGGGTGGCGGTGATCACGCAGAAGGCGATGTCGCTGCAGAAGACGGTGGTCATGGCGATTCCAAAAAGGACAAAAAAGGTGAAAAAGGTAAAAAAGGTAAAAAAGGCAAGAAAGGCAAGAGCAAAGACCCAGCGGTCTATTTTGCTTTTGAGCCACCGATTGTCGTTAACTTTATCGAGAACAACCAGATCCGATACCTGCAGGTGGTCGTAGAGATCATGACCAGAGATCCTCAGGTCGTCGAGAATGTCAAGACGCATATGCCGGTGATCAAAAACAATCTGGTGATGCTATTGAGTGATCAAAGCTACGAAACAATCAGTACAAGTGAGGGCCGGCAAAAGTTACGAGACCGGGCGTTGGCCGAGGTCAACCAGATACTTAAGGACGAAACCGGTGATGCCGGGGTTGAGGCGCTTTATTTTACAAGCTTCGTGATGCAATAGAATGGCTACCAATGATTTACTAACTCAAGACGAAATCGATGCGCTGCTGCATGGTGTTAGCAGTGGCGATGTTGAGTCCGAAAACGATGAGATTCTAGACGACGGTGAGGCGCATGAGTATGACTTTAACAGTCAGGATCGAATCGTACGTGGGCGTATGCCCACGCTGGAGATGATCAATGAACGATTTGCCCGCTATTTTAGAATCAGCCTGTTTAATCTTCTGAGACGTTCCGCAGAAATCGCAGTCGGTGGGGTTCAGATGCTGAAGTTTGCCGAGTATGTACATAGTCTGTTTGTCCCCGCGAGTTTAAATATCGTCAAGATAAAGCCATTACGCGGCACAGCAATCGTTGCATTTGATCCAAAACTGGTCTTTACCATTGTTGATAATTTTTTTGGTGGTGATGGTCGATTCCACGCAAAGATCGAAGGTCGGGAATTTACACCAACCGAACAAAGAATCATTCAGATGATTCTAAAGCTCGTGTTCAAGGATATGAAAGAAGCGTGGAATCCTGTTATGCCAGTGGACTTCGAGTATATGGGCATGGAGGTTAACCCTCATTTCGCAAATATCGTTAGTCCCAGTGAAGTTGTGGTGGTAACAACGATCCATGTTGAACTGGAAGGTGGCAGTGGAGATATCCATTTCACATTGCCCTATTCTATGGTTGAGCCCATCCGTGAATTGCTCGATGCCGGTGTACAAAGTGACCGGGATGAAACCGATGAGCGATGGGGAATCGCACTCAAGGACGAAATCAAGGAAGCAGAGATTGAAGTAAGCAGCACCCTGACCAGTACAGAAATTACTCTCAGTGAAGTACAGAATCTCAAGGAGGGTGATGTGATTCCCATCGACTTACCGGATGAAGTTTCCGTTTGTATAGATGATATCCCGGTTTTCAAGGGCTCTTTTGGAACGTCAAATGGCAAGAACGCCATCAAACTGAATAATTGGATTTTAAGTAACGAGAACAAACAATTGCAGACTATTGTTGGAGGCAGTCAATGAACGACGTAACGAACAGTGATGCAGACGATTCCATGGATGATTGGGCAGCTGCGATGGCAGAGCAGGCCGATGCAGAGGCGACACAGGAGTCTGATACCCCTGTGGCTGGTGATGCAGGAGACCAGGAGGATTATTCCAAGGCAGATTTCCAGAATTTACAGGATGATGCAGCACTACCAGGCGATGTAGAGAGTAACATGGACATGATCCTGGATATTCCGGTCACTATTTCAGTCGAAATCGGCAGAACAAAAATCAATATTCGAAATCTGCTAAAGCTGAACCAGGGTTCAGTTGTTGAGCTGGACAGACTGGCGGGTGAACCCATGGATGTGATTGTCAATGGTACCTTGATTGCGCATGGTGAGATTGTTGTGGTGAACGAGAAATTTGGTGTTCGGTTGACCGATGTGATTAGTGCAGCTGAACGAGTCAAGAAATTAAAGTGATCAGGTCACCTGACTTTAACGGCACGGCAATGATAATCATGAAGACAATGAACAGGATAGCAAGAAAAATATCTGTCTCGTTATCACTGCTCGTGTTTTCTCTCCCGGTGATCGCCATTGAGGGGACGATTAACTCAAATGGCGGGCAGGATCCGGCTGGCCTGGCAAACGCATTCCAGAAAGTGGGCCTGAGTTTATTTCTGGTAGTAATGGTTATTATTGCTGCCGCGTGGCTATTGCGTCGTTATGGAAAATTTAATCACACCGTTAACGGTAATCTGAAAATAATCTCTGGTTTATCCGTTGGGCAGAAAGAAAAGATCGTGATCGTCCAGGCCGGGAAATCCCAGTTGCTATTAGGTGTTGCGCCCGGTCGAGTTCAGACACTGCACGTATTTGAAGAATGCGTCAGTGAAGAAAAAATCAATGAAGTTGCTGCAGAATCCGGTTCTAAACAAGCGGACAGCTTTCTGGATCGGTTTAATAGTGAACTCAGAAAAAGAATTTCCATATGAAAAAAATCATAACGATATTGCTACTTGCATTCATCCCGCTCAGCTCACTTTCGGCGGATACAGGAATGACAGCGTTATCCGTGACAACCGATGCCGACGGTGGGCAAACCTATTCGCTGAGTTTGCAGGTGTTGGCGCTGATGACGGTGCTGACCCTGTTGCCGGCCGCACTGATGATGATGACCTCATTTACAAGAATCATCATTGTGCTTGCGATCTTAAGGCAGGCGCTCGGAACGGCGCAAACGCCAACCACGCAAACACTCATCGGTCTGGCACTGTTTCTAACCATATTTGTTATGGCGCCGGTATTTGAAAACGTATACAACGATGCGGTAAAGCCCTATTTGGCCGAAGAAATATCGGTCGAGGAGGCCATCCAGAAGGCATCCGTTCCTTTCAGAGGATTTATGCTGGCGCAAACCCGTGATAGCGATCTGACACTGTTCTCTGAAATATCCGGTAAGGAAGAGATTGAAAGCTACGATGATGTTCCGTTTTCCCTGCTCGTGCCATCATTTGTAACCAGTGAATTAAAGACCGCATTTCAAATCGGTTTTCTGATCTTTATTCCCTTTCTGGTTATTGATCTGGTTGTTGCCAGTGTCCTGATGTCGATGGGTATGATGATGTTGTCGCCACTCATTATTTCATTACCGTTCAAGATCATGCTTTTTGTGCTGGTTGATGGATGGGCACTGATTCTGGGCACCCTGGCAACCAGTTTTTACAGTTAACGATTGAGAGGTTATTGAATTGTCTCCTGAATCAGTATTATCCATCGGACAAAATGCAATGCAAGTGACGTTAATGATCATTGCATTGCTGTTGTTGCCTGCACTGGGTGTCGGTCTGCTGGTCAGTGTTTTTCAGGCAGCAACGCAGATCAACGAGCAAACGCTGAGTTTTATCCCAAAGCTGTTTGTCGTTTTTGCCTCTTTACTGTTTGCCGGGCCATGGATTCTTGAAACCATCATCGATTTTACTCGACAGCTGGTTCAGGAAATCCCGATGCTGATCGGTTGAGTAGATCGAGTGAATAAACGTGACGATAACAAGTGAAGCACTTACAACCTTTATTACGAGTTACCTCTGGCCCCTGTTTAGAATCGGGGCGTTGATCATCGTTGCACCCATATTTGGCACCCACAGTGTGCCAAGAAATGTAAAAATGGGATTCGCAGTCATTCTTACCCTGGCAATTGTTCCTGTTTTACCACCTGCACCGATAATCGATCCGCTCAGTGCGGACGGGTTGTTGATTACGATCCACCAGGTAGTAATTGGTCTATCGATGGGCTTTATGATCAAGATGGTCTTTAGTGCCCTGGAAACCGGTGGCCACGTTGTGGGACAAACAATGGGGCTGGGTTTTGCGCAAATGGTTGACCCCGCCAGTGGTGTGGCAGTACCTGTGATGTCTCAATTCTACACGGTGATGGCGACGCTGGTTTTCCTCGCACTCAACGGTCATCTTATTTTGATTGAGGTGCTGGTTGAGAGTTTTCATACCATGCCGATTGCAGCGGCCTCAATGCCAGTTGATGGAATCTGGTCGCTCGTTTCATGGGCGAGCTGGATATTCAGTGGCGCGGTTATTATCGCCTTGCCAGCCGTGTCGGCCCTGTTGCTGGTTAATCTGGCATTTGGTGTGATGATGCGTGCAGCGCCGCAACTGAATGTTTTCGCGATTGGATTTCCTCTATCGCTGACGCTGGGTTTTGTTTTTATCTTCGTTACATTGCCCATTTTTTTACCACAGTTTACGGATCTTCTAGACAGCGCCTTTGCGACCGTGAAGAACCTGATCACAATCAGGTAACCCGCGAAAGGAAATAGTCGTGGCAGAAGAAGATAAAGCCCAGGAAAAAACCGAACAACCGACACCCAAACGGTTAAAAGAGGCCCGTGAAAAGGGCCAGGTCGCGCGCTCCCGCGAACTGGGCACGATGATGGTATTAATGGTGTCAGCGGGTGCCTTTCTGGTCATCGGTGGGCAAACGATTAACGGTTTACTGAATATGATGGGTAGCGTATTTCAGTCGGACCGTGGTCTCGTGATGTCAGGAAATCTGGTTGAGGTTTTGATAAATGCTGTTACCGAGGCACTGGTTATTTTAATGCCGTTTTTTCTGTTGGTTTTTGCAGCTGCATTGTTTTCGCCAATGTTGCTTAGCGGCTGGTCGTTCAGTGCCAAGGCCCTTGCCTTCAAGGTTGATAAACTCGATCCGATCAAGGGCGTAAAACGAATCTTTTCAGTAAAAAGCCTGATGGAACTCATCAAGGCACTGGCAAAATTTTCAGTTGTGCTCGTCATCGCATTGTTGTTGCTATGGAACAACGTCGACGATTTTCTGGTTCTAGGCAAAAAGGCTGTCGAGGTGGGTTTGGCCGATTTGGGAACCATTCTCGGGTGGTCTTTTCTCGCACTTAGTAGCGCGATGATATTCATCGCCGGCATAGACGTGCCTTTCCAGCTTTGGGATCACACCCGACAGTTAAAGATGTCCAGGCAGGAAGTTAAAGACGAGTACAAGGAGACTGATGGTAGTCCAGAATTGAAAAGAAGGATTCGCGAAGTACAACAGGAAATGGCTCAGCGCCGCATGATGGAAGAGGTACCCAGGGCTGATGTGGTCATCACCAACCCGACACATTATGCGGTTGCACTGAAATATGATCAAAGCAAGACGGGCGCACCGATTGTTGTGGCCAAGGGCAAGGATTTGATCGCATTGCAGATAAGAACGCTTGCGACGAGTCATCAGGTGCCGATATTGTCCGCGCCACCATTATCTCGTGCGTTGTATTTCAGTACCGAACTTAATCAGGAAATACCGGCTGGACTGTATGTCGCTGTCGCACAGGTTCTCGCTTACATCTACCAGTTAAAAGCAAAAGTGAACAAGTTCAGTGAAGCGCCGTTGACGATGGACGATTTACCCATACCAGATGACTTGCAACATGAATAGGATGGAGATAAATGCGCATATAACAGTCATTCCCGCGATGGCGGGAATCCAGTGGCAACTACTAATAGACACCGATCTCAAACGATGCCTCGCAGGTAACAATATGACGAGTGAATCAACGGTTCTAAACGTTTTTAAACATTAAACCAAGTTTTATTGAGTTAGGAGTAGTGAAATGGCAGTAATAAGCGAAACATTAAACATGAAAGATCTGGGACGCTCCGGGATGCTGGGTGCCCCGTTCCTGTTAATGGCGTTGTTAGCGATGCTGGTTATTCCGTTGCCGCCGATGTTATTGGACATATTTTTTACGTTTAATATTGCACTGGCGCTTATTGTCATTTTGTCGGGAGTCTATACCAAAAAACCGCTTGATTTTGCCGTCTTTCCGACAGTGCTACTCATCGCTACGTTATTGCGGCTTGCGCTTAACATAGCGTCAACCAGGGTGGTGTTACTGGAAGGACACACAGGAACCGGTGCTGCCGGTAATGTGATCGAGGCATTTGGTGATTTTGTCGTCGGTGGTAACTATGCAGTAGGTCTGGTTGTGTTCATGATACTGGTTATCATCAACTTCGTCGTGGTAACGAAAGGTGCCGGACGTATCTCTGAAGTAACCGCGCGTTTTACCCTGGACGCGATGCCAGGAAAGCAAATGGCGATCGATGCTGATCTTAACGCTGGTATTATCAGTCAGGAAGAGGCCAAGTTACGCAGGGCTGATGTCGTTTCCGAATCAGATTTCTACGGATCAATGGACGGTGCGAGCAAATTCGTACGCGGGGATGCCATCGCTGGAATCCTGATTCTGTTTATCAATATTATCGGTGGTCTGGGCATAGGCATGGTCCAGCATGATCTGGCATTTGCCGATGCCATTCACAATTACACGCTGTTAACCATTGGTGATGGTCTGGTTGCACAGATTCCATCGATTCTGTTATCGACGGCTGCAGCTATCATGGTGACCCGTGTTTCGAGTGAGCAGGATATGGGACAGCAGATAGTTTACCAGTTATTCGAAAATCCTCGTCCTCTAGGTGTAACGGCGGGTGTCATTGGTATACTCGGCCTGATTCCAGGCATGCCTAACCTGGTTTTTCTTACATTGGCGGGTGCTGCAGGTGCTGGATCTTATCTGATCGCGCAGCGTAACCAGCAAGCGACCGCGCAGCCGGAGATTGAGGAAACTCCCGCCGAAGAAGAGACACCGAAAGAACAGCGAGACCTGGGCTGGGAAGACGTGTTACCCGTCGATACAATCGGCCTGGAGGTAGGATACAAACTCATCCCACTCGTTGATTCGAATCAGGGTGGTCAGCTGATGGGGCGTATCAAGGGTGTGCGCAAGAAGATCACCCAGGAGGTTGGATTCCTGATTCCGCCGGTTCATATCAGGGACAACCTCGAGCTATCACCCCTTACCTATCGAGTGACGTTAATGGGCGTAACGGTAGGCGAGGCAGAGGTTTATCCTGACAGGGAAATGGCCATTAATCCGGGGCAGGTTTATGGCAGTCTGAATGGTATTACTACGACGGACCCAGCCTTTGGTATGGATGCCATATGGATTGAGGCAAGTCAACGCGATCAGGCACAAACACTGGGTTATACGGTTGTTGATCCCAGTACCGTTATTGCAACGCACTTGAGCCAGGTATTGCAAACCCATGCACATGAGCTGCTGGGTCGTGAGGAAGTGCAGCAGCTGCTGGATAACCTGAAGGAAACAGCGCCCAAACTGATCGAGGGTCTGGTGCCAGAAACATTGCCGCTGGGTGTTGTGCAGAAGGTGTTACGCAATCTGCTCGAGGAGAATATTCCGATCCGGGATATGCGCAGTATCGTAGAGACATTGGCCACTGAGGCCCATAGAAGTCAAGATCCTGACGTTTTGACGGCGATGACCCGGGTTTCATTAGGAAGATTAATTGTTCAGAAAATCAATGGATTAGGAGATGAGTTGCCAGTCATTACACTCGATCCGACATTGGAACAGATGTTGCAGGACTCATTGCAAATCGATGGGCAAGGAGGCGGTGTGCTGGAGCCTGGTTTGGCGGAAAGGATTCACCACTCTTTGCTTGAGGCTGCTCAAAGGCAGGAACTGGCGGGCGAGTCGGCTGTGTTGCTGGTATCGGCGCCAATCAGGCAGATGCTTGCAAAATTTGTAAGACATACGATTACCAATCTGCACGTGTTGTCTTACAACGAAATGCCTGAAAACAAGCAGTTAAAAATTGTAGCGAACATTGGTAAACCGGATTAAAAAAATGCAACTCGTGGATAAAAAAATAAGATCGCTTGCTCAGACGATAGCATTACCTGATACAGAGGTGTGTAATGAAAATTAAGCGCTATTTTGCCCCGGACATCCGTCAGGCCATCAAGCAGGTTCGTGAAGAGCAAGGCCCGGATGCAGTGATATTATCTAACCAGAGTGTTAACGGCGGTGTCGAAATTGTCGCTGCAGTCGATTATGACGAAACCCTGTTCAAGGGTGATAAACTACCGGCACCACAACCAGGAAATCTTTCCCGCTCCAGCGCTAACCGAGTCGATGTATCCGCTAATCGTTATACAGGCAACAGAGAATTTACCGCTCAGGATAATTCAGACTCGGGTTTGAACAAGGAGTCACCGTCCACGACTTCGCGAAAAACTCGCGAGAATATTGTCTGGAGTCAGGACCCGACGCTTGTTGACATGCGACGTGAATTAAACAGTTTGCGCGGCATGCTCGAAAATCAGCTATCCAGCCTGGCCTGGGGGGATATGTCAAGACGGTTTCCAATGGCCGCGGAGCTCGCGAAGCGTTTGACCAAACTCGGAATCACCCCTTCCTTGTGCCAAGGCATCATTGACAGTGTCAATGGTCAGCAAGATAGTGATCAGTTATGGCATCAGGCATTACAGCTTCTTGAATATAGAATACCCACCGCTGATGAAGAAATTCTGAGTGAAGGCGGCATATTTGCACTCATTGGGCCTACGGGTGTTGGCAAGACCACAACGGCAGCAAAACTGGCTGCCAGATTCGCGTTAAGACATGGTAACCGCCATGTCGCATTAATCACCATCGATAATTACCGGGTGGGCGCATACGAGCAACTGAGAACCTACGGTCGAATTCTTGATATACCGGTCAAGATGGCCGAAAGCAGGGAAGAGTTGCAACTCGCACTGGACGATCTATACGACCGTCGACTGATACTAATTGATACTGCCGGTATGGGGCAACATGACAGTCATCTGCTGGAGCAGCTATCCATTCTAAGTGATAACCGCAACAGAATTCGCAAGTCCCTGGTGTTGTCGACAACAACAAATACCACTGGCATAGAGGATATTCTAAGGGCATTTTCACCCTTTGAAGCCAATCACTGTATTTTTACAAAACTGGATGAGGCAACAAGCCTGGGTGGGGCGATCAGTGTCTCCATCAAACACGGATTACCCATTTCATATATTAGCGACGGACAGCGTGTACCGGAAGATCTGCATATAGCTCGTGCGCCTGACCTGATTAACAAGAGTGTGGAAATAATGAAATCAACCGAGCCCATGTTGGATGAAGAGTTTATGACGATGCCTTTCGGTGGAGCAGCTATCAATGCACATGTCTGAAGCAAGGATACAGCAGGTATCAGGATTAAGAAGAATGGCAAACCCGGATCCGGTCAGAGTGATTGCAGTAACGAGTGGGAAGGGTGGTGTTGGGAAAACCAATGTCTCCGTAAACCTGGCCCTCAGTCTTGCAAATAACAGCCACGAGGTGTTGTTACTGGATGCGGACCTTGGGCTGGCAAACGTCGATGTCTTGCTGGGATTGCAAACCAAGTGCAATTTATCTCATGTCTTGAATGGAGAGAGGTCACTCGAGGAAGTCATTGTTTCGGGACCCCGTGGGGTAAGAATTATTCCGGCGTCTTCTGGCATCAAGGAGATGGCTGAACTTAGCTCTGTAGAGCATGCGGGCGTTATTCAGGCATTCAGTGAACTCAGTTTTAACCCCGATTATTTGATTATTGATACTGCGGCTGGTATCTCGGACAGCGTTGTAACCTTTAGCAGAGCATCGAATGACGTCCTGGTTGTCGTCTGTGACGAACCAGCTTCAATTACTGATGCCTATGCATTGATTAAATTGCTGAACAGAGAGCATGGGCTGTATCGGTTCAGGGTGCTGGCTAACATGGTGCGTAGCACGCAGGAAGGTATCGATTTGTACAAGAAACTCGTCAAGGTCACCGACAGGTTTCTCGATGTGACTCTGGACTATATTGGTTCCGTCCCCCATGACGAATATTTACGCAAGTCAATTCAAAAACAACGAGCGGTTGTAGATGCCTATCCAAGAAGTAAATCTGCACAGGCATTTGCGAAGATTGCGCAGAAGACCAGTCAATGGCCTGTGCCTGAAACCGCCAGTGGTTATCTGGAATTTTTTGTCGAGCGACTTTTCAATAGTAACAATACACAATCGGAAGTTATTTATGAGTAACGTAGCCATGTATGTATCCATCGAAGATGATGACAAGAAGAACGGTAAGCAAACTGAAGATCTGGTTATGCAACATGCGGCTTTAGTCAAGCGCATTGCGTACCACATCATGAGTCGTTTACCCCCCAGCGTACAAGTTGATGACCTGATTCAGGCTGGAATGATCGGACTGATCGAGGCGTCGAGAAACTATGATGCGGGACAGGGCGCAAGTTTCGAGACTTACGCGGGTATTCGTATCAGGGGATCAATGCTGGATGAAATCAGAAAAGGGGACTGGGCGCCTCGTTCCGTTCACCGCAAGGCAAGGCAGGTTGCCGAGGTTGTGCGACAGATCGAGAATTCAACAGGTCGGGATGCCAGAGATCATGAAGTCGCCAGGGAACTGAATATGTCGCTCGATGAATATCACAAAACCTTGCAAGACGCGAGCGGTTGTCGATTATTGAGTTTTGAAGATATGGGTATCACCGAAGATGCAGTTCCGTCAAAGAGCAGTAATGGTGGCATTGCGAGTCCATTTGAGGGTGTGCAACGAGATGACTTTAAACGAAGTCTGGCAGAAGCGATATCGGGTTTGCCAGAACGTGAACGACTGATTCTAACACTATATTACGATGAGGAACTTAATTTGCGTGAAATTGGTTCAGTGATAGGGGTGAGTGAATCTCGTGTTAGTCAGATCCATAGTCAGGCGCTTATACGTCTACAGGCACGGCTTGGTCACTGGGTAGCGAACGACTGAATATACGCTTGGAGGCAACATTGAACAAGGAAATGAAAATACTGATAGTAGATGACTTCTCAACGATGCGACGCATCATCAAGAATCTTCTACGAGATCTAGGGTTCAACAATACCGAGGAAGCAGACGATGGTAATACGGCATTACCGATGCTGCAAACCGGTAAATTTGAATTTCTGATAACCGACTGGAATATGCCCGGTATGGAAGGCATCGACTTGCTCAAGGCGGTTCGTGCTGATGACAGTCTTTCCACGCTACCGGTGTTAATGGTCACTGCAGAATCCAAAAAGGAACAAATCGTTGAAGCGGCGCAAGCAGGTGTAAATGGCTATGTCGTGAAACCATTCAATGCAGCTACGTTGAAGGAAAAGATCGAAAAAATCTTCGAGCGTATCGATAAGTAGCAGACAAACTTGAATGGAATCAAACAGACAAGAAAAGGGCAGACAATGAGCGAAAAAAATGCACTGGATGAGAAATGCCTTGAGCGTGCCAGGGAACTTGTGAAAGTACTTGAAGAAGGCGATACGGAAAAAGTAGAAACTGTGTTGGGTGAATTGACCCATATTCATGAAACTACAATTTTTCAGGAATTGGGCCAGCTAACCCGGGAGCTTCACAACAGTTTGACCGGCTTTGGCGTCGATTCGAAGCTGACAAGCATCACCGAACACGATATACCCGACGCCAAGGAAAGATTAAGCCATGTCATCAAGGTAACTGATGAGGCGGCACACAAGACGATGAATGCCATTGATGAGTGCGTGCCTATCTGTGAAAACTTTGAAAAGTTATCGGAGGACATCGGATCAAAATGGCAGAGGTTCATCTCTCGTGAAATATCGGCAGAGGAATTCCGGTCATTATCAAAAGAAATCGGTGATTTTCTTGAAGCATCACCTCAGGAAGCCTCGAAACTCAAGGACCATCTGAACAACGTATTAATGGCGCAGGATTTCCAAGATTTAACGGGGCAAACCATAAGGCGTGTAATCAAGATGGTACAGGAAATTGAGGACAGCCTCGTTGAATTCTTCAAGTTGTCTACCCGGCGAGGTGGCGCAGCAGACTCTGATGAAGAGAAAGCGCAGGTTAAAAAGGAAAGAAAAGAAACAAAGCTAGAGGGGCCGCAGATCCCTGGTATGGAAAGTTCGGATGCAGTATCGGGCCAGGATGAAGTGGATGATTTACTATCAAGTCTAGGATTTTAACAGAGCCATGGCCATAGAACTGGATGATGAAATACTACAGGACTTCTTGATCGAAGCCGAAGAAATACTCGAGAATTTGAGTGAACAGCTCGTTGAGCTGGAGCAGGCGCCGCAGGATCAGGATCTTCTCAATGCCGTTTTTCGCGGTTTTCATACGATAAAAGGCGGTGCAGGATTTCTTGGAATTGAGCCGCTGGTCAACGTCTGTCACCGGGCTGAAGATGTATTTAACACATTGCGTCAGGGTGAGCGTGATGTCGATGGAGAATTGATGGATGTCGTATTAAGAGTGCTCGATATCGTCAACGATATGTTTGACGCGGTAAAGGCAGGAGAGGACCCGACACCAGCTGAAGACAGTTTGCACTCCAAGCTGGAAGAACTGGCAAAGCCAGCATCCGAAAGTGGCGGATCAACTGAGGAACCTGTAGAAGTATCCAGTGAAACAGCCCAGCCAGAAGAGGCGCCAGCCGAACCTGAACAAAGCGAAGCTCCCGAGAGTGCAGAGACAGAGAAATCACCAACCACGCCTGAAACAACGAGCTCTGACACAGACGCAGCAAAGGCAGGCAGTGATGATGAAATTACTGATGAAGAATTTGAGGTCCTGCTTGACCAACTACATGGTGAAGGATCATTTGGTGGTGTACCGGATGCGGCTAAAGTAGACGCTGCCAGTAAGGAATCTGAACAACAACCGACAGCCGATGCCGAAAAGACGAAGGAAGCAGAGAAGGCAGCGACTAATGAATCCGATGAAATTACGGAAGAGGAGTTTGATGCGCTGCTAGACCAGTTGCATGGTGATGCTGTTCCAGGGGCCAAGAAGCCCGAGACTGGGAAACCTGAGGCAGCTAACCCCGAGGCCCAGGAACAAGCTAAGGCCAACGAGGAAGCGCCAAAAGCTGCGGCTGTGAAAAAAGCGGAGCCCAAGCAAGAACCAGAGGTTAAAAAAGCAGTCAAGGAAACCGTGGCGCCAAAGGTAGCTGCTGCACCGAAGGCGAAGAAAGAATCAGGGTCAACCGCTGAGCCTACGGTGCGCGTTGATACCAAGCGTCTCGATGACATTATGAATCTTGTTGGTGAGCTGGTCTTGGTCAGAAACAGGTTGTCAACACTGGAGCAGGCAAAGGCCGATGAAGAAATGGCTCAGGCCGTCGGTAATCTGGATCTCGTTACAGCCGATTTGCAAAACTCTGTAATGAAAACACGTATGCAACCGATCAAGAAGGTCTTTGGACGTTTCCCTCGTGTTGTCCGGGACCTGGCTCGCAGCCTGAACAAGGAAATTAATCTGGAAATGGTTGGTGAAGAAACCGACCTCGATAAAAACCTGGTCGAAGCGTTGGCAGATCCACTGGTGCATCTGGTTAGAAACTCCGTCGATCATGGTATTGAAATTCCCTCAGACCGCGAGATGGTTGGCAAGCCCCGGTCTGGTACCATCGTCCTATCTGCAGAGCAGGAAGGTGATCACATCATGTTAACGATTACCGATGACGGTGCCGGCATGGACGCGAATAAGCTGCGTAAAATTGCGGTTGATAAAGGTATTATGGACACCGAAGCGGCCGCAAGACTCGATGACAAGGATGCCTATAATCTGATTTTTGCGCCTGGATTTTCTACAAAACAGGAGATTTCAGACATCTCAGGTCGTGGTGTCGGTATGGATGTGGTGAAAACCAGAATAACCCAGTTGAATGGTTCAGTTGATATTGACTCTGAGTTGGGCAAGGGAACGAGACTCGCGATAAAACTGCCCCTGACATTGGCCATCATGCCGACCCTAATGGTGATGCTGAATAATCAGATTTTTGCATTACCACTCGTGAGTGTTGTGGAAATCTTTCATCTGGATCTAACTGAAACCAATGTCGTTGATGGACAACTGGTTGTAATGATACGTGAAAAACCGCTGCCATTGTTTTATCTCGGAAGCTGGCTTGTTGATGATTATCAGGTGTCAAATCAGCAAGGTAAAGGACATGTTGTTGTGGTGAATGTTGGAACCCAGCATGTAGGACTGGTAGTCGACAAACTCATAGGGCAAGAGGAAGTTGTAATCAAACCGCTAGGCGCTTTATTACAGGGAACAAAGGGTTTGGCAGGGGCAACAATAACCGGTAATGGTCGTATATCATTGATACTTGATGTGCCCAGTCTCATGTCATCGTATGCGAGAAACTTATGAAAGGAGTCATAGATGGCAGTCAAGGTTCTGGTCGTAGATGACTCAGCTTTCTTCAAGCGGTGTATTAAAGAAATACTCAGTACGGATAAACATATAGAAGTTATAGGAACGGCGTCAGATGGCAAAGAAGCGATTAAAAAGTGCGCTGATCTAAAGCCGGACGTCATAACAATGGATGTTGAGATGCCGGTCATGGACGGTATTACGGCCGTTCGTTCTATCATGCAGGAAACACCGACCCCGATCCTGATGCTATCTTCATTAACGCAAGAAGGTGCACGGATCACATTGGATGCACTTGATGCAGGGGCAGTCGATTTTCTACCCAAGGATTTTAATGTTCGTGGTGAGGGTGATGAACAGGCTCGACGACAGCTCTGCGCGCGAGTGAGAATTCTTGGCGCAAGAGGTTTACGTGATAGAAGTGATACCTCTCGAAAAGAAATAAAAAAACCGGATTCTGTTGTTCAGCAATGGAAGGACAATCAGGGGCGGAGGTCAAAACGTCGCAGTTTGCGGGACTTTGATCTCGTTGCAATCGGTACTTCAACGGGCGGTCCGCTGGCACTACAAAAGGTTTTGGCCAAGCTACCAAAATCTTTTCCGCTGCCCATATTGATTATTCAACATATGCCCGGAACGTTTACACCGGCATTTGCCCAGCGCCTGAACAATGTTTGCAATATTGATGTCAGGCAGGCTGTTGATCATGCTCCTATAGAAAAGGGATGTGCGTTACTGGCGCCGGGCGGTTTCCAGATGTTGGTAGAGCGTAAGGGTGATCAGGGTTTTATTCGCGTTCAGGATGCCGTACCTGGTCAGGTCTATCGACCAAGTGTAGATATCACGTTTACATCAATCGCAAAGGCATACAAGGACAAGGTGCTGGCGATTGTATTGACTGGAATGGGGGCAGATGGCAAGGAAGGTGCATGTTTATTGAAACAACAGGGCTCAACGGTATGGGCCCAGGATGAGGAAAGTTGTGTTGTCTATGGCATGCCGATGGCCGTTTCGGAAGCTGGTTACGCGGATGAGATTTTGTCGCTGGAAGGTGTCGGAGACGCGTTGATACAGGGTTTGTAAGAAATGGATATTCTTTCACTCATTGGAATTGTATTGGCACTGGGCGCGATCCTTGGTGGAAACATCATGGAAGGTGGTCATACCGATTCGCTGATACAGGCGACCGCTTTTATCATCGTATTTGGCGGTACCGTGGGCGCAATTATGGTGCAAAGCTCGATGGGCGCATTTATGAAGTCATTGAAAATGGCGTCCTGGATCTTTATGCCACCAAAACTTGCGGCAGCAGAGGCGATAGAAAAGATTATCAACTGGAGTAATATCGCGCGCAAGGAAGGCTTGTTAGGGCTGGAGGAGTTGACAGAAAGTGAGCCAGATCTGTTTGCAAGAAAAGGTCTGCAATTATTGGTCGATGGCAGTGAACCCGACGTGATCAGAAATATCCTCGAAGTGGAGTTGGGAACAAAAGAACATGAAGACACACAGGCAGCAAAGGTTTATGAAGGTATGGGTGGTTATTGTCCAACCGTTGGAATTATTGGTGCTGTGATGGGTTTGATTCACGTGATGAATAACCTGGCTGACCCGAGTGCATTAGGGCCCGGTATTGCCGTAGCCTTCGTCGCGACAATCTACGGTGTTGGCCTGGCCAATCTTTTCTTTTTGCCGATGGCGAACAAGCTAAAAGGTCGTATACACGAGCAAACCAAATTTCGCGAAATGATTATCGAAGGCGTTGTATCCATTGCAGAGGGTGAAAACCCGCGCAACATTGAAACCAAATTGCAGGGTTATCTCGGTTAATTTAACAGAATGGATTGAGCAATGGCGAGAAAGAAAAAGCCTGAAGAACATGAGAACCATGAGCGGTGGCTGGTGTCATATGCTGACTTTATTACGCTATTGTTCGCTTTTTTTGTCGTGATGTATTCAATATCGTCCGTTAATGAAGGCAAGTATCGCGTTCTGTCAGATGCACTGGTCGCGGCTTTTCGTTCCCAGCAGAAATCCCTGGCGCCGATTCAGGTGGGTACGCCTGTACGTGCCCCACAGCAGGCAGATATGGAATTCACAAAAAGCCCGATGATGATAGCGACACCCGCACCTTTTGCACCTCGTCCAAGCAACACTGATGGTGATCAACCAACACCAGCGACACAGGTTGCTCTTGAAGAACAAAGTCCGCCGGAAACCAGTGAGGTGGATGAGGCTAAAATGGGCGGCAAAAAGGCGATGGAGAAAATTGCCGATGATGTCGAACAGGCGATGACCCATCTCATTGATGATGGGCTTATTTCAATTTTTCGCGGTGATTTGATACTGGAAATAGAAATCAAGAACAGCATTCTCTATAAAAGCGGTAGTGCGAACATTCAGCCGGATGCGATGCCAGTGCTGGAAGAGATCGCAAAAATACTCAGCGATTTCTCAAATCCGATACGTGTGGAGGGATACACAGACAACTTCCCGATCAGCACACTGGTCTATCCATCCAACTGGGAACTCTCTGCCGCCCGAGCTGCAGGCGTAGTGCGCTTGTTTAGCAAGGCCGGTGTAGAGCCTGACCGAATGGTCGCATTGGGGTATGGTGAATTTAGTCCGGTAGGTGATAACTCAACGGTTGAGGGGCGTGCGCAAAATCGCAGGGTGATGATTGTTGTGCTCGCAAACCATGAAGTTGAAGATCTGTTAAAGGGTAATTTTACGACGGAACGAAGAAATGATCCTGAGGTCAATCCAGGTCAGTCGACTATAGACCAGCAAGGTGCTGACATGCCTGTAGGTGATCCGACTCAGCTGCCAGGCAATGAAATCCTGACACCAGCAACAGAACAGCGTGGTAGCGAGGTGGTCGGTGCAGAATCAAAAGATACTAATGCTGGAAACCAGCCTGATTTAACGATACTTGCACCACCTGGCCGGCAGGCGGTAGTTATTGATAATATCGCAATCGAGAGAAACGGTGATAGTGCGCCAGAAAATATCAAAAACAAGTTGTATCAAAGCAAGGATTTTTCAACCGGAGGTTCACCTTCAATCATATTGCCACCAATTCAACTGGCACCACCAGTCAATATACCTCCACCCATTACATTGCCATCAACATCTATCGATGTGCAATGATCAGAATAGCGGAGAACGAATATGGAGACCTGGACAATAGCAAATCAAAAAGGCGGTGTTGGTAAAACGACCACCACGGTAACCCTGGCGGGTTTACTCTCTGCGCGTGGACAGAAAACACTGCTGGTCGATATGGACCCGCATGGCTCGTTAACCACTTATCTTGGTTATGACCCTGATCAGATAGAAAGCAGTGTCTATGATCTGTACCAGGAGGACCCGACATCAATTTCCGGTTTGATCAGAAGGACAAATTTTCAGAACCTGGATCTGTTACCTGCATCCACCGCCATGGCGACACTGGATCGTCAGCTCGGTTCGCAACAGGGTAAAGGACTGGTGTTGAAAAAAGCACTACACCAGGTCACGGCTGAATACCAGCATGTATTGATTGATTGTCCGCCGATGCTGGGTGTGCTGATGGTCAACGCATTGGCAGCCAGTGAGCACCTGATTATCCCGGTGCAAACCGAATTTCTTGCTTTAAAGGGACTGGAACGCATGCTGAGATCCGTGAAAATGATGAATCATGCACGCAGTCAGCCACTACCGTATACAATCGTGCCGACAATGTTTGATAAACGTACCAGGGCATCAAACCAGAGTTTGCAGACATTAAAAGAACGTCATGCTGACACGCTTTGGGATCTGTTTATTCCTGTTGATACCCAGTTTCGTGAAGCGAGCAGGGCAGGCATTCCAGCATCCATCATGGCCCCGCATACGCGCGGTGTTCAGGCCTACAAAGCATTGCTATACAACCTGATTGTGCACAAGCCCGATCAATTCTTTAACTCGAACATTGCGTGAGAATAGCTATGGACCATAATACGCAGATCGATTCGCAACAACGGGCGCTAAATCATTATCTCGATTCCTTGTTGCTCGAGGAAATGCCGACGCCAACCGTTGTGGCGGTTCCGATAGCCAATGGTGAAGATGTAACCGAAGAGGCCAGGGAAGTCCCTGAACAAGCTGAAGAAAAACCTGAGGCTTCGCCTGAAGCAGAAGTGTTGCCTGC
>JBHHVB010000008.1:0-74539 GCA_046754065.1 Gammaproteobacteria bacterium | reverse complement strand
ACGGGTTCTGTTTCACCTTAACGGTACCCAGCAGTCTAGTTTGATTGTACCCAACGGGGTCTTGCCGCAGAGCTCCAACACCAATAATTTCACGCTCTGTCGTGTCTCCAATAACAACGGCAATAACGGTGGCTATGGTGCGCAATTCTGGGCAGACGAGTTACGTATCCTGGCGCGCCCGATGAGCACCAGCGAGCAAACAGCGATATCCAATAATTAGGATGGATCGTTCTGGCAATCCACGACCCATAACGCACTCGAGCTGCCCCCGGGTCCGATAAAGGGCGCGGTCATGGTGGTTGAATAACTGATTATTAATACGTGACTAACTATACCGCAATCATCGAGGCACCGTTTTCTACCGCGGTAGCATACACCTCCATCATGCAGGAAATGTCGAACGGGTGAAGTGATATTAACGGTGATACCAATGCTACGGATGATAATTTACAGTACTTTTGGGACTTGACCCTCGTAAGGGTCTCGCACCTTTCAGGCAGGAAAAAGACTATGTTAACCGCGTGAGAACACCCATAAATGGTTAACAGCAGGATTTACTTTTCACCGCCCCAGGTTTAACCGCCTCGATCGTTGCTGAAACAACATAATCGGTTACATTATGTCCGGGCGCCCAATCTCTAATAAATTCTTTCGATTCATCTTTAGGCTCAATACGCACATCTGTAAAACCTGTATCCGAAATCATCTTTTCCAGATCCTCTATCAGCGATGCATTGCCCATACAACCTGCAATCAATGCCTCATCATTTCGCATCTCTTCAGGCAGCTCCACCGTTGCAACAACATCTGATATTGCCAAACGACCACCCAGTTTTAAAACACGGAATGCATCTTTAAAGACCTGCGCTTTGTTTGGAGACAGGTTAATGACGCAGTTAGAGATGATGACATCTGCGGTCTCATCAGCAACCGGGAGATATTCAATCTCACCCAAGCGAAATTCCACATTCACAAATTTTCCTTTTACTGCGTTATTGCGTGCCTTGCTCAACATATCCGGTGTCATATCGATGCCGATCACGTGCCCGGTTTCACCAACCTCATGCGACGCAAGAAAAGCATCAAAGCCACCACCGGCACCAAGGTCAATGACAATCTCTCCTGTTTTTAACGACGCGATTGCTCGCGGATTGCCACACCCCAGCCCCATATCGGCACCACTGGGAACGCTTGCGAGGTCTTCTTCACTGTATCCTAAACGGGTAGATATCAGCGTATTGATCTCTGCATCTTCCGAGACGCCACAGCAGCTATTTTCAATACCGCAACCACCACCATCATTATTGGCTTGAGCCACCTTTGCATAGGCATCGCGCACGGTTTGACGATGATCATCGTGCTCGGCATGACGGGACTTTTCTGACTCCGGGGAACAACAACTCGAATTACTCATAATAAACCTCGAACTAGGATTTGATTAATCTGGCGTATTAAAGAAACGACCAATCTGACTCAACACTTCGGGCTCCAACCAACATTCAACATTCTTTCCGTTACGTTGCATTTGAATCAAACCGGCTCGATATAATTCCTTGAGGTGGTGTGACAGTGTAGAAGGCGCAATTTCCAGCCCCTCACCCAGTTCACCCACACAGAATCTGATCGCGTCATCCGGACGACAACGTGTCCCCGGTTCACAACAGCGCATCAACCGGTTAAACAGCATTAAGCGGTGCGGGTTACTAAGCGCCTTAAAGCGACCGGAAAGCTGGTCAAAGTCTACCCTACTATTCGACATTTCTCGAATTATAGAATTTATAAATGATTTGTCAATATTTGGGAAGCCTTATCGGGGTCTGACCGAACGGTGTAGCCTAACCGAGCAAAAAAACAAGCCGTTGATCGGTTTTTGATGGAGTTAACTCCAGCACTTCGGCAGACACGACCCTTTCCACGACAAAAGGGTCTTCATTCAACCTGCCTGGAAGTGCCTGTTTGAGGTATTGTGCGCAAGCATACCACCACCCTGATCAGGCTGCAGTGCCCCTGCTAACAGGAATACATTATCGTCAAAACCACGCTTTAACCAGGCGAGGTGCGCCCCTTAATTCGCCTGCTTTTTCTTTATTATCAGAGAATCTTAAAAACACAATAAACATATCTTTCCCCCTTTCCTACTCAACGATACTGTTAACCGGGATTACACTATTTGCCACCTGTTGGGCTCTTTCACGCGCCATTTCAATGTTATCACCGTTAGCCAACGCAACACCCATACGACGCCTGGTAAAAGATTTGGGTTTTCCGAACAACCTCAGGTCTGATTCAGGCACTGACAAGGCCTTTTCGATATCCTCAAATACGATGCATTCACTATCCTGGCCGCCATATATCACTGCACTTGCTCCGACCCGGATTAACTGCGTCGATATGGGCAATCCCAGTATCGCTCGCGCATGCAAATCAAACTCACTTTGTTTTTGTGTAGTTATCGTAACCATCCCGGTATCATGTGGTCGTGGGCTGACTTCGCTGAACCATACATCATCCCCCTTGATGAACAACTCGACACCAAATATTCCCCTTCCACCAAGATTGTCGGTGATGGTTCGGGCTATATCCTGAGTCCGTTCCAGCGCTTTTTCACTCATCGGTTGAGGTTGCCAGCTTTCGACATAATCGCCTTGTTGCTGAATATGACCAATGGGCTCACAAAATTTTGTTGAGATGCCACCAGAACTATTCGCTGCGCGTACCGTCAACAGCGTTATCTCGTAGTCAAAATTGATACATTGCTCGATAATGACTCGGGCGCCTTTAACTCGCCCACTGTCCATTGCATATTGCCAGGCCGCTTCAACCTCATCCCTGTTGTCAATTATCGATTGTCCTTTACCCGATGAAGACATGACAGGCTTCATAAAGCAGGGGAATCCAACTGATTCAGCACCAGCCACGGCGTCTTCTAGCGATTCAGCGAAAACATAACAGGATGTAGGCAAACCAAGCTCTTCCGCGGCCAATCGCCTGATACCTTCCCGATTCATTGTCAAACGGATCGCCCGCGCGGTCGGTATCACCTCGGCCAGCCCCTCTTTTTCTATTTCCACCAGTGCAGGCGTTGCAATGGCCTCTATTTCTGGCACTACTATTTGCGGATTTTCTTTCTCTATGAGTGCGCGTAATGCGGTTGCATCGGTCATATCTATCACATAGGCACGATGAGCAACCTGATGACCAGGCGCATTTTCATATCGATCTACCGCTATCACCTCAACCCCCAGTCGTTGCAAGGCAATAACAACCTCTTTACCAAGTTCGCCGCTACCTAAAAGCATCACCCTCGTCGCGGTATTGGAAAGCGGGGTTCCAATTCTTGTCATCGGCTACCTTCCCTTAATTCAGTTCGTTAATTGTTGCTGTAATTCAATAGTCCCTGAAACCGTTACACTCAACTGGCTCTTGTCGGCCTTTACCGCAGGCATTGATGACGCCACTTTCATCAATCGCATTGGCCTGACACCTGGTTCACTAGTCATCACCGAGATATTCACGATAGCGTAGTTTTCGGCACCCATATTCCTGCTGATTAACATTGCCCTCGCTTTAAAGGCATCCAGCGCCCGGATAATCAGATTGTTTTCCTCTTCGTCCCTAACTGCTGGAGACAGATCAAAGTACATGGATTTAATTTGTAGCCGATCCTGTAATAGCCCAACAACTTTCGATACCTCCTCGAGATCGCTACCGCTCACATGGAGTATCTGGCTAGCCTGCCAATTATTAAAATGGCTATTCTTCTGCCTTAGAACATGGACGTGATAATTTCCGGTACTAACATCGAGATTTTGAAATGATTCCGTCTGTTTTAATGCCCACTGCATCGACTGGTTGACGCTGGCCATCAGGGCCGAGGGATTTTCACCTTCCATTTCCACAGCCAGTGTTGCATTCAAAATATCGTTACTAAGACCGCTGGTTTGCCTGGATGAAATTGAAACTCGATTGTATTGCCCATTTTCATCAGCCGATACCGCTACTGAAGTTATCGATACAATCAGAAGCACCAAAACTCCATATTTAATCCACATAACCCGCTCCCCCGCTATTTAGGCTTGTCTGGAATAAGCAGAACAATTACGTCAATTTCCCTGTGTATGAAATTCTTTACACCGCATATTTTACATTGTATAGCAAATCAGGCACTCGAAATATTTCATCGATTATCCTTCAGTTTATATCACTCGGGCCGTTATTGAATACAGTCGTAACAACCAGTGATATAAACATGAAATCAAGAATCGAAGATGTACCAAAACTTAGCACCGTCTCCACTATGATTGACGCTTCACGTTATAACCAGGTCAGGTTAGCACTGAGTCGTATTGACAGTCCCTTGCGTATCCCGTTACCAGGGCTGAGAGGCATGGACATGATACTCGAGTCAGACGCATGGGTCTGTGTTGATCGAACGCTTTATGATCTCCCGGTTCTTGCATGGACAGATTTCAAGCGTCTGTCATCTACCGGTATTCATGAACCGGTCAAATGTCTGCTACATACCTATCATATTCATGCGGACTTGATTACGGAGACCGTACTGTCGACTTTAACAAGAATCCTTGGACAGAAACTGGATAAAAAACGAATAGTAACTCACCATGTTGTCAGCTCGTTTCCGGCAAAAGAGGCAGCTGAATAGATTTTAATCTGCATCCCTGACCAGACGTACCGCCCATTCAATTTTCTGATTACCCATATAGGTTCCACCTGTTAAAAGGTGAATCAGGTAAGCACCATTTATATATGATGCATGTTCGGTTGATGACCAGTAGCCGGTTACAGGCGCCTGAGGGAAAACAGTTAAATTGATCGCAGGCTCATAGCACGCGTGCTCAACAATATTCGAAAGCTCTTCAATCGTCGGCAGGCGCCAATCTTTATATCCGGAAAACCCACCTTCAGAATTGAATATTTTTCCTGAACTGGAAGCTGCGACAAAAGTGAATTTTTCATAGGCAATGCTACATTGACCATCACGCCAGTGTTGTCCTAGCGCACAGCGCATCCACATTAAACCTGATTCTTTTTCCGTTGCTGTACCATTGATTTTCATGTCAAAAAAGCTGGCGGGCGTTGTGGCATCCGAACCACTTGCATCACACTCTTGTGCGTAGATTGAAACAGTGATTGCAAACTGAAAAAATAACACCATCAGCGCCATTCGCCATAGAACAACCAATTCTGCCGGTAAGTTATATTTTATCATTTTTCTGAATCCAATAATCTAACCCACTACTTTAGGAATCCGAAGCTCGAATTTAAAATCGTATATTGAATAAATCCTGAATGACTAACATAAACCATACTGGTCTTTTTAAAAACCCTGTAATCAAATCAGGAAAGTCGCGCACCTGTATTAAATTCATTGCATCAGGTATGACAGCAATATCCAGGCGATTTTTGGAGACATCAATGACAATATAAGTTTCATCGGTTTGCATAATTCTGTCCTCCCTTCCTTGCAAGATACGGGCTTTTAAACCCAGGCAACTGTTCGGGTTAGGTCAGAATACGACATGGCGATCCGGGCTTCGGGACGGTTTTTTGACCCTGAGGTCGATCGATCTGCCATGTCGTAAAACCAGCTTAGATTTACATCAACTACGATGATTTTCAAGATACAAGGGTGAATGACACGGACGGCATTCATCACCCCGCGACCTGCTGATTGGTAATCAGCTTTACCACTTATCCATGGAATTATTTTGCGGGTGTTTCTGAAGTGGAGCTGGCGATGGGACTCGAACCCGCGACCTGCTGATTACAAATCAGCTGCTCTACCAACTGAGCTACGCCAGCATTATCTAACCTTTTCAAGCAATCCTGAACCAATCGCCTGTTTGGAGCCGAGATTCTACCAAGATCCACCCCAAATACTCAATGCCTAATTAGCAGACCCATTTCCACTATCTATCTGTACATGCTCGCCTAACCAGTGATATTGCCTGATTATTTCGTCGTAACTGCTTCACCGGCAATGAATCAACTGCATTTTTATCCAGCCACAGCCAAAACGCCTCGCCAGTCCTGTAATGCTCTTTTACCTGTGGTTCAAATCCCAGCAACTCCATATGCCTGATACGACGACGCTTTGAGCTTTCCTGGCTAAAGATTCCCAATGATACGACATACCTGTTCCTGGCAAGCTTGACGATTGCCGCATCTTTAATGCCCTTGGCCTTTACCGCGGCCAGCTGCTTCATTGCAATATTCCTTTCTGTTTCAGCAAGGAAAATCCAGTATCCGGTGAATATTTCCTCTCGCGACACCCTGATATCAATACTTAATCCCTGAGATTTAAGCTGATCACTGGCTGCCCGAGCATTATCCTTCCCAAACGGGCCTAACTCTCCGCATGATTTGTCACTCTCGTCAGGCAGTATTGCAGGCATCGACAAATTATTTTCGTTATTCTGCTGTTGGACAGGCAACGATGTATTGGCTTCGCTCTCCTTTTCCAGCTCTGATAACAGCATAATTCCATGTTTATCCTGACTCACCCCCGATCTCGTTTCAACGGTCAGACCGGAGCGCTGCGCACCATAAAATTGCCAGGCAAAAAACGCCCCGTTAATTAAAACGAGTAATAAAAAAAGTTGTTTCATGGTTTTGGCTATCTATCCATAGCATCGATTGTTTACTATCCCTGTTGAACAAAAATGCTCAAGCCTTTTAGAACAAGATTAGCGTCATGCTGGTTTTTGATGGAGAGAAGTTCAGATATCTGTTGCGCATCACCCCCGGTGATAATAACAGATACTGGCGATTCTGTTGAATCGATCAAGTCCTTCACAACCCTGTCTATAAAAGATACGGCGCAGTATAGCGTGCCATTCATAACACCCGCATGGGTGTTATTGGCGAGCTCCAGTTTACCTTCCTGTAAATCTGTTTCCGCTAACAAAACCCTCCCTGTTTTTTCCACCAGCGTCGTACGCATCATTGAAAGGCCGGGTACGACCACTCCTCCCACGTGCTTACCCTTGCAGGTAAGCAAATCAATCGTTATCGCACTGCCACAGTCAACCACACAAACCGAACTCTTCACAAGATTAAATGCCGCAATCATTGCCAGCCATCGATCCACTCCGAACATACCCGGGTCAGCATAGGCCACTTCAATATCAAGCGCATTTTTCTGGACCGACACATACTCAACATCAATTCCCCACAGCTTATTCACCACATCAGTCAAACGTGACTTAAATCCGCTATCAAGCACACACGATACCACCACACGTTTCGGGGCCTCCATTGAACACCAGTTATGCAGAACCCATTGCTCAACCGATTGATTCATATGAGGGGCTACCCCGTTAAAGCTAACCAATCCTGACTCGAGGCCAGCCCATTTAGTTCTGGTATTGCCAACATCGATTAAAAGAATCATGATTTTTCAGCCGATCTGAGACTGACCTCTCCTGACAAGATAGAGTGCAGATTGCCATTGCATTCCAGTAACAAGGCCCCTTGGGCATCGATACCCTGGGATATACCGGTCAGTATTTTACCTGCAACATTAACGCTAACCTTTTTTCTCCGGTATGCATCTCTTTCACCCCACTGAGGCAAAT
The DNA here is from genome assembly GCA_046754065.1 of Gammaproteobacteria bacterium. Taxonomy (GTDB): domain Bacteria; phylum Pseudomonadota; class Gammaproteobacteria; order SZUA-140; family SZUA-140; genus JBHHVB01. The sequence continues at coordinate 66,941 of JBHHVB010000008.1, read as the reverse complement.
ATTTTTCCACACCGTTTCGTTCAAAATCACTCAAGACCAGCAACAGATTGCTTAACAATAGGCCGGCCACTCTATTTCTGGAAACCGTTGTTCGCAATACAGTATTTAAATCTGTCCATGACTGATCTATTCTGACGCCTTCACGTTCCGACATATCGATGTTCAGCCCAATCCCAATAACGACTGCGCAGGCACCATTAGTTTCTCCAACCACCTCCAGTAATATTCCCGCCAATTTGGCATCATTCCAGACGACATCGTTTGGCCATTTCAAACCAATGCCGGTTGCGCCCAACTGATCTAGCGTATGCATCACTGCAATGCCCGTTACCAGACTTAATCCGGATAACGCTTCGGGGCCCAGCGCAAAACGCCACAATAGAGAGACATAGATATTCCTCGCGTAGGGTGACACCCAGGGTCGACCTTGTCTGCCCTTACCCGCCTGCTGAGATTCTGCGAAGCAGGCATAGCCGGAGGGCATGCCTGTGTTGGCCTTTAACATGAGATAACGATTTGTAGAATCAATTACCTGGTGAATCTCGAGTTTACCCAGTAACGGATGCGCAGCTGAATCCATAAACCCAAGTATTTTTGATTGATCCAGCAATTCTATAGGCTTGGCAAGTCGATAACCCTTGCCTCTTACCGCATGAACTTCAACGTTTTGTTCCGTGAAATTTTTTATTTGTTTCCAGATCGCACTGCGTGACACACCTAATGACTCACCCAATTGCTGTCCGGAGTGAAAACAACCATCGGAAAGAATCTCTAATAATTTTCTTTGCAATTTCATACAATTTATTCATGAATATACTTTGGCCTGTTAGCGTAAATTATACCCACGAACAAGTCGAAATGGTGACCTGCAGGCAAAAACAAAAAGGCCCTCATGATTGAGGGCCTTTTTGTTTAAGGAATTCTGAAATTCCCGTCTGAAAAATCAGAAGGACATTCCAAGCATACCTAATGCAAATGTTACAATCGCTATATAAATTACGATGAGTGCATCATCCGAAGTTGCGTCTCTATCTGGCATGTTAACCTCCATACATCGCTGTCGTGTGGATTTTTCTTAGTAGTTTTACCTGTTTTAAAACAGCCAATACCTTAGTAAAGTCACGGATATAAGTCAATACTATTTGTAATGTTATTACCTGACTTAATTACTCGGTTGTTGCGTGATTGCCTACTGGTTTCGATATCCGATGCCAGAAATAGTTCACCAATTTATCTGTATCTAGGTAATCGATTCCGAGGCTTGCTTGACACCCATAGTATGATGCTTTGGTTGCTCGCCGCCTTTTAACCACCAATACATCATGGATAAAAAAAAGTTAAAAGTAATGATGCTGGTGCACCACACGCTGGTGCCACCGGAAGACCTGGATTCGCCAGAGGATCCGCGAATAAATACATTTCTAACTGAATTCGACGTTAAGTCGGCCCTGCTCGCGCTGGGGCACGAAGTAAAAGTAGTCGGCGCAGACGATGACCTTACACCGATAAGAGATGCGATAAACACCTGGCAACCCGATATCGTTTTTAATTTACTGGAAGAGTTTGCAGGTAATCCAGCCTTCGATTATTACGTAGTGAGTTACCTGGAAATGATGAAATTGCCCTATACAGGGTGTAATCCCAGAGGGCTTTTACTGGCACGCGATAAATCCTTATCGAAAATACTTTTTTCTCACCATCATATCAATGTGCCAAAATTTCACGTTTTTAATAAGGATCGGAAAATCAAACTGCCGGGAAAGCTTGTATTTCCAATGATCGTAAAGCCTCTGATGGAAGAAGGATCTGCAGGCATTTCTCAGGCATCATACATCGAGAACGAACAACAATTAATGGAACGTGTTCAAATGATCCATGAAAGCAGACAGGGCCACGCAATTGCAGAGCAGTATATCGATGGCAGAGAGCTTTACGTCACTGTTATTGGCAACAAGCGGCTCACCGTCTGGCCATTCAGGGAACTTATATTCAATCAGGACAACGATCAAATCATTCCCATTGCAACCTCTCGCGTGAAGTGGAACGAGAAGTATCGAGATCGCTGGAATATTAGTTACGAAGCGGTTAATAAACTGCCCGCGGAGCTAACAAACAAAATTTCTAGCCTATGCAAGCGTGCGTACAGGATACTAGACTTAAATGGCTACGCCCGGTTTGATTTACGTCTTCAACCTGACGGTAAGGTGTTTATGCTGGAGGCCAATCCTAACCCTGCCATCGCGCATAATGAGGAATGCGCACATTCTGCAAACACCGCAGGATTAGATTATGAAATGTTTATTCAGCATATATTACAACTAGGTTTAAGAGCCGGTAAGAAAAGCCTTTTGTCGTGATGGTCCCACACAAGTGGGACCGCCCAGACGTCGGACTACTTATGCCGCAAGCACGTTTACAGCGAAAAGTCCTAGTGACAAAACAATGGTACCAATAGCCACTACCAATAACGTATCGTGATCACTTGCTGATTTTTGTGACATTATTCTTCTCTCCCAATTGTCAGACTATTAATATTTACAAATTCAATAAAGCCCAGGTAACATAGCAAACCGGTCGGGTATAGCGCAACTTTATTTTCCTATTTCCCTTTATTTAATAAGGACTTATAGCAATTTATCAAATCAGCACCAATACGATTATCATCCCAATCACAGCCTCATTATCCTACTGTTTTACTTGGTTTTTCTAGGTTGAACAATAAAAACAACACTAATATTCAAGGCATGGATAATATACCGACGGTATGATAAATCCGTGTATATAATCATATAAAGAATCAATTAGTTAAGCCGATAGTTAGATTAATTGGTAATCAGGGAAACCGGATTTTGTATCTGAAGCAAGGAAAGAAGCTGACCTTATCTGCACTGTGGATATTTTTCTCGGTGGTTCCATCTGCATGGTCTGTCGAGCCACCAGAACCCCAGGCAACGAGTGATATTAGAATTCTCATCGATGTCTCCGGCAGCATGAAATGGAACGACCCTGAGAATTTACGCAGACCGGCCCTGCGCATGCTTACCAGCCTGCTCCCAACCGGCACCAGCGCAGGTGTTTGGACCTTTGGTAAATTTGTGAATATGCTTGTTCCCTATGATCGAGTTGATAAGTCCTGGAAAACCAATGCCAAAAATGCCGCCAGTGAAATTCACTCCAAAGGTCTGTTTACCCATATTGAAGAAGCTCTCGATAAATCGACATGGAACTGGAAGGAACCCGATAAAACACAACAACGCAGCGTCATCCTTCTTACCGACGGTTTGGTTGATATTTCAAAAAATTCTCGCCTAAACGATCAATCCCGCGAACGGATCATCAGTTCAATATTACCTCGACTAAAAAAAGCGGGCGTTACGATTCATACGATAGCACTATCCGGTGAGGCCGATGAGGTGTTGTTAAAACAACTGGCAGCAACCACCGACGGTTGGCATGAAAAGGCAAAAACAGCAGACGGACTCGAACGAATCTTTTTACGTATGTTTGAGAAGGCTGCGAATCCGGATATGCTTCCGCTTGTAGAAAACAAGGTACTGGTTGATGACAGCATCAAAGAATTAACATTATTAATCTTCCGCTCAACTGATGACGAGCCACTGATCGTCACCAGGCCAGATGGCAGCACCTTTTCAGAAGACTCGATATCCGAAAACGTCAACTGGCATCACGAAGAACGATATAACCTGATTACGATAGACAGTCCAATAGTGGGCGAATGGAAAGTGAATGCCAAATCCGATCCTGACAATCGTGTCATGGTCATTACCAACCTACGCACCATTACAACGGACCTGCCAAACAACATAAGCCTGGGTGATAAATATACCTTTCTCGTTACGCTAACCCAGCGGGATGGCATTATCAAAGAGAAGGACTTTCTGCATTTTATTCAGGTAAAGCTAACGCAAAAGCAGCAAGGCGGTGAAATCTGGGCCTGGACACTCCTTGACAATGGACGGAGAGCAGACGAGGAACGTGATGATGGTACCTACAGCATCATCCTCGATGATACCCTGGTAGAAGGCAGGCATGAGCTGATAGTAGACATCGATGGTACAACATTCCAGAGAACTCATCGGCAAACTATAAACGTGTATGACAGCCCAGTCATTACTGGAATCAGTGAGTATTACAATGAACACGAGGACGCCGTTTTCGAGCGTATCGTTGTTACCCCTCGGTCTGGCATGATCGATCCGGACAGCATGCAGATTGAAGCGGACATTACGGACGCAAATGGAGAGAGTAGTCACCATCCGGTCACACGCGCGAGTGAAACGGAATGGCAACTGGATTTGAACGAATATTCTCATGACACCAGGCATAAAATCATGCTGAATATCTCCGGCGAACGCAGCAGTGGAAAGCCTGTCACCAAGCGAACGGGGCCATTGTATTTTGGTGGCTCTGAAGAGGACAACGAAATCTTTGCCGAAGAAATAGCTTCATTAAAAGAACACGACGCCACGGATATACCTGAAAATGGTGAGCATGTTATCGATGAAGCAGAACTGACGTCTGAATCAGAACAGGAGGATATTCCTGCCGACAATGAAAATCCTGATGAAGGCAGCGATCCTAATTGGCTAATCGTGGCATCTCAAGTGATAATCTTTAATGGATTATTGATAGCCGGCTTATGGTTTACTTACAAAAACAGGGAAAAGGTGCTCAGCAGATTAAAATCTAATTTCAACCCATGGAGTGAAACATCCCATGAATAGTTTCTACGCAACATCAACAATAGTCCTCGCAGAAATATGCCTTGTTTTATTGATTATTTCTGGTGTTCTGACATTTTTGTATATTCGCAAGCGTACAGCCAGCGTCATTCCCGAGGAACTCAGCGAAAAAATCAAGGAAGTTGAAGTAGCCCGCCAGGAGATGCTCCACGACATGCTCGTCGAACATTATGAGTTTGACCCTGAAAAATCCCAGGAGACCGTTACCAAAATCATTAAACAGGAACAGGTGCTCATGCACAGCCTTGTCGATAGCTATACCCACCAGGACAAGGAACATATCGAAGCCTTTGCGGAAAATATGAAAGAAACAATCAATGTCTATCATCAACTACACCTGGAAACCGTCGGCGGCGATATCACTAATAATGAGGAATTCATTGCGCTATCAAATACGGTTGATTCACTTAAGGAAGAAAATGACAAGCTGGCAACAGAACTTCATCAAACCCAGGCCGAAATGAAGGCAGCGCTCAGCGAATACACTTCAGCATTCAACAGCGGCATACTCGATGCGACCAGGGCGGAAGAACCAGGAAAAGAGAAGGAGGGAATCGTCGTCGATGAAAATCATCAGGAGGTTCCACTTGAGGAACCCGAGCCTGAGCCCGAACCCGAGCCTGAGCCTGAGCCCGAACCCGAGCCTGAGCCCGAACCCGAGCCTGAGCCTGAACCCGAGCCTGAGCCTGAACCCGAGCCTGAGCCTGAGCCTGAACCCGAGCCTGAGCCCGAACCCGAGCCTGAACCCGAACCCGAGCCTGAACCCGAACCCGAGCCTGAACCCGAGCCTGAGTCTGAACCAACGGATCAGGATGATATTGATGCACTACTTGGAGAAATTGACCTCGATCTTGACGATCTGGATGAACCAGAATCCTCTCAGAGTGACGGCACATCAGCGGATAATAAAGATTCCAGCGAAGAAGCTGAAGATAAAAAATCTGGAGAGGAAGCGTAAATCCAAAAAAACGGGCAGCCAACGCCGCCCGTTTTAAGAATTCAGGTATTTACAGTTTGTCTGCCTCAGATGCAAGATATTCTGCGACACCCTCAGTAGAGGCCGTCATACCCTTTTGACCTTCCGTCCAGCCGGCTGGACATACTTCGCCGTGTTCTTCAGTAAACTGCAGCGCATCAACCATACGCAACATTTCATCGATATTTCTACCTAATGGCAAATCATTGACAACCTGGTGACGCACTACTCCATCTTTGTCAATAAGAAATGAACCACGCAATGTCACTGCATCATCAAATAGCACATCGTAATCACGGCCAATACCCTTGGTCAAATCTGCTACCAACGGATATTTCACCTGCCCAATCCCGCCATTTTTAATTTCAGTATTCTTCCACGCCAGGTGAGAGAAGTGCGAATCCACTGAGCATCCGATAACCTGAACATTTCTCTTTTCAAATTCTGCCAAACGGTGATCGAACGCGATCAATTCGGACGGACATACGAATGTAAAATCCAGCGGATAGAAAAATAGTACAACATATTTGCCGCGATAGTCTGACAGACTAAACTCTTCATTCATGCTGTTGTCTGCCATCACCGCTGTGGCGGTAAAATCCGGAGCCTGTTTTGTAACTAACACACTCATATCAATCTCCTTACTATCTAGTTTAACGAATTAATTTCAAAGCACATATGTACGTGCAGCACAGTTTAATGAAATTTCATTTTTCGACAAGCTGATCTGCTTTGATCATAGTATAGCCAATCACGTCTACACCGCCTGAATTATCAGCCTGTATCAGACGTTTTCAGCTTACATTTACGCTGGTCAGTTTGTATAAAGCCAACAAACAGGTTAGTGTTAAAATTTCAATGCTTACCTAAATTGAGAATTCTATCACAATGTCAAATAAATCGCTTACCAAGAGAGACCTGTCTGTTCTATGGCATCCGTGCACACAAATGAAGGATCATGCTCATTTACCGTTGATACCCATAAAAAAAGGAGACGGGGTATGGTTAGAAGATTTTGATGGAAATCGATATATCGATGCAATCAGCTCCTGGTGGGTAAACCTTTTCGGACACGGAAACCCCACGATTAATCAGGCCATTTGTTCTCAACTCGACAATCTAGAACATGTCCTGTTAGCGGGGTTTACTCACGAGCCCGTCATCCAGCTTTCTGAACAACTTGTTGAATTGACGCCAAAAGGGCTCACTCGTTGCTTTTATGCAGATAATGGCTCGTCTGCCATCGAGGTGGCCATGAAAATGAGCTACCACTACTGGCGTAATTGTGGTGAGCATGGCAAAACCCGCTTTATAACGCTGACTAACAGCTATCATGGAGAGACCTTGGGCGCTTTGGCTGTCGGCAATGTAGATCTGTACAAACAAACCTACGGTCCTCTGCTAATGGATACAATATCGGTCACCTCCCCGGATTGCTTCCACAAAATGCCGGATGTATCTGCGAAGGAACATGCCGAACAACTGTTTAAAGAAATGGAACAGACTCTTCAAACTCACCACCATGAAGTTTGCGCAGTTGTCATAGAGCCCCTGGTACAATGTGCCGGCAACATGAGAATGTATCATCCTGTGTATCTGGAATTATTGAGAGAAGCATGTGATCGCTATAATGTCCATCTGATTGTAGACGAAATCGCTGTGGGGTTTGGACGCACAGGCACGTTATTCGCCAGCGAACAGGCTAATATTTGCCCTGACTTTATGTGCCTTTCAAAAGGACTGACAGGTGGATATCTGCCATTATCTGTAACGCTGACGACCGACCAGGTCTATGACGCCTTCTTTGATGATTACCAAAGCATGCGGGCATTCCTACATTCACATAGCTATACCGGCAATCCACTTGGTTGCGCCGCAGCGCTCGCGACGCTTAAAATTTTCCAGGAAGAGCAAATTATCGAAAAAAACCGATTGTTGATCAATTCAATGGGCCGCCATACCGCCGGATTTATAGAACATCCCCATATAGGTGACGTAAGACAACGCGGAATGATACTCGCTATTGAAATGGTAAAGAATAAGGATACCCTGGAACCGTTCCCCTGGCAGGAAAGAAGAGGATTGAAAGTCTATAAATTCGCATTGAAAAACGGTGTGCTTTTACGACCTTTGGGTAACGTTATCTACTTCATGCCTCCTTATGTAATCAATGATGAGCAAATAGCCACAATTTCCCGTGTAGCGTGGGAAGGCATACAACAGGCAACCCGGAGCTGATAGAAATACGCCAATGCGAAAACCGAGAATATATTGTAGCGCTAATTTGGCAAATGTACCGCATGTTATGCTTGATGAAGACACCAGCAAATATATAGCGCGTGTTTTACGCCTTAAACCCGGCGCACCAATCTTCATTTTCAATGAACAAGATGGCGAATTCGAAGCAACGGTAACCTCCGTTGAAAGAAGGTCAACAACGATCTGCCTGGGTCAGGCCTGTGAAAATAGAACTGAATCCCCTATTCATCTAACGCTCATTCAGGGAGTCTCACGTGGAGAACGCATGGACTACACCTTACAAAAATCTACCGAATTAGGCGTCAACGCAATTATTCCGTTAATTACCGAACGCAGTGTGGTTAAGCTGGAGGAAGACAGGGCCACAAAAAAACATAAACATTGGCAATCAATCCTGATTAGCGCCTGCGAGCAATGTGGTCGAGCCAATATTCCCACGATTACTACACCAGCGACCTTCGAGGAGTGGCTCGAAGGTGAAAAAAAGAATACAGGAGATATTGCTCAACAACCTACCCGACTGGTACTTGACCCCTTAAGCACCAATGTGTTGTCCAATATAATGATGACAGACCACAATGTTTCATTATTAATCGGACCAGAAGGTGGTCTCAGCCCGCACGAAATCTCCAGTGTTAAAAATGTTGGTTTTATTCCGGTAAAAATCGGCCCGAGAATTCTAAGAACAGAAACTGCCAGCATCGCGGCAATCGCGGCAATTCAGACATTATGGGGGGACTTTTCCCGGCAAGCTGATTAACGCTTGATTAAACTGCGTTTGCCAACTGAACTTGCCTAACATCCTCGGCCAAATGGACGGCCATCAGTTCTGGCGAATCACTGTAGGTAACGCTACACATATCACGGACAAAATCCGGCATGCTTTTGTACAAACAACTGTCCGCACTCTGAACCCAAACCATTCCCCCACATTCGGTAATCGCCCGACAACCATCGATCCCGTCGTGACTAATACCGCTAAAAACGATAACACCAGCATGATCGTGGTATTGTTGAGCCACTGCTCTCATCAAGTCATCCCGGTGCTCATTCCAACCGAACTCTGCCAACGGGGAATACATTTGCACCTCACCATTTGCATTAATTGACAAATGATTGACTTGAGAGGCGATAATAACTTCACCTCGTTTTAGCGCATGCCCGTGCTCTGCCAAAAAAACCCGGAATGCGGTGTTTTCCTCGACAACTTTTTTATACATCGGGAGAATTCGCTCATCAATTTTCAGCGAGATAATAAATGCAGCAGGAAAATCGGCAGGTATTCTGCACAAAAACTGCATTATCGCATTAATACTGCCTATTGAACCCACAAGCACCCATACTCGATCCGCAATACCATGCTTTTCAGTAGTCGGATTTATCGGCATCGGTGTAATGTTCGACTCATCAATCACTTTTAGTCTTTCTCTATCATCAGCATTCAAAACTGATCTATCACTATCTCCGTTATCAACTATTGGCAGTTTTCTACCACACGCTTGAGCCAGTTTTTGGCTCAGCATCATCATCTGGCTTTCGTCCTGCTCATCGTCTCCGGAAGTAACTAGCCCATCATTATAAAGTACGGGTATATCGAGCTCGCCATGCAGCAATTCAATACACTCTTCTTTGGGGACTCCTCCCATTCCAAGATCTACCAGTAAAACATCTATGTTATTTTCCCGGAGCTTACCGAGCGTTTTGACAGAAAGAGGAGCGTTTAGCACAACATTTAAACCAAATGACCGCATATAATCAGAAAGCGTTTCATTTGGCTGCGGGGAATTCGTCACTATTGCAACGCGTAAAGGCACATTGTTGTGATCAGGCAACAATTTACCGACACCCGACAAGTGAATAGATGTTATCGATCAACTCATACTCGTTGTTGATCAGACAATCTTGAGCATCAAATATATGAGACATATCACCCACCTCCAGCCCGGCACCTGATTCACGACTAAAACTATCTTCATTGGGATTATACGTTAAAAACTCTGAACTCGTGAACAAGATTGCGGGAATATTCCTTAAGCGATCATTAAACCGTATCCTGCCTAACAATTCATGGCCATCGACATTATCGGAAGATTCCCTGATCAAGATTATATCCGGCAGTTGCCCATCTAGCAGAGACATAGCATGCTCCCCATCACAGGCCATTACCACTTTAATTTTATAACTTTCAAGCACCTGGTTGATCACGCTGTCCCCAGCATCTGTAACAATCATCGCGGTCACATTCGATCTAGCCTGGTCTCCACCCTCTGATTCCACGTCGGCAGCTGAAAATCCAGAACGATCTATTTCAAGCAATTCCGCAAGATCAAGTACAAACAATATTTCATCATTCATCAAGGCGGTCCCGGAAATCACCTTGACGGTACTTAGCTGACAGTCTGGTGGCCTAACCATCACTTCACGTGAACCCAATAGTGAATTGGCCACCAAAGCAAACCTCTCTCCTTGAATATTCACTAATAAAACAACTTCACTATCGGACTTTGGTAGATACTCTGTCTCTGAACGGCCGGTGAGCAATCGACCCAAATGCCCTGGACGGTAGATATGCCCGCCAAAAACATAACGCGTTTTATGCAAAGACGATACGAATTTCAATTCCGATTGGGAACCATGAACGACGTCCTCAATATCAGCAATCGGAATCCCGTAAAATTCTCCATCAACATCGATCATCAAAACCTGCTGTCGTCTGACAAGCTTTGGTATGCGAATTACAATCTTGTTACCACTTTCATGAGAAAAATGGGTATTAACACTTCCCCCGACAGATGACACGGCTACCACAAGGTTCTCATAAGTCTCAAGGAAATGTGCATCTGTCTCCTCGAGGCAGGCATGATTATCAAGGTCAATCCCGTCATCGTCCAGATTAACAGTCATCACCAGATCAGACCCGTCCTGCGCGACAGCAAACGTCAATTCAGCACATTCGTCTTTACCCGATCTGCTTCTTGCATCGGGTAATGCGATTGCGTTTTCGATGGCGCAATCCAGCAACTGGGTTAACGGATTCCATAAGCATTTGAATATTTGTTGACTTATGTTTACATCCTCCCCCATCACGACTAACTTGATTATTTTATCGTGACGAGCCGCACTAGTTTCAATAAGCCGCATCAATTCAGGTATGTGGTGACCCAAAAACTCGGATTCCGATGATTCAATAGTCCGACTAAATTCCTCGCTGGTACGCGCAAGTTGCAAAAGCGTTTTTTCGGTCAACTTTCCCGTTGATCCGAGTTTATCCCTGATCTTTTTAATTTTGGCCGTTGAGGCCAACAAGCGGTCTTTTATCCGGCGTGCACCGAGAGATGTCTCAATATTTAGCAATTTGCCCGATTGGTTTGTTTCGCTATTGGTAGCTGAAGAATCTTTGTAACGATGGCTTACACTGTAATTGAGGAAATCTTCGACCCCCTGATCCAGACTTTCAATTGTCTGCGACAATGAACTCAACAATGAATGATTGATCCTGCAATGGCGTTCGATTTGTTTGCGAAGATCATTGTTATCAAGATGAAGTTTTTTAAATTCCTCGATTCGATTACTTTCGTCAATCTCGCCGCCTCCAGAACGCCCGGCAATTCCAGACCGTGCATCGTCTGAAATCCTGCTCTTATCCACACATGAGTAGTGTGATTTACTAATCACATTATTCATACGTTCCAGTAAGTTATTCATACCTGCCACGGGCAGGTGCTGGCGCATTTGCTGAAATATGGTTTGTAACCCGGAGAAAGATTCCTCAAAAAACCCGAACACATCGTTCTGGTTAACCAATCCAGGCTCATCCTTAATACGCAGGATATCAGTCAGATAATGGAAAAGTTCTGCAACTTCGTCAACACCGGCGATTAACGCCCTGTTCTTCATATTGATCAAGGCATCATACAAGGATTTTTCCAGCGACGTTTTATCGGGCGATTGTCGCCATTCTTCATAGCATTCAATGACAGATGCAAGCAAAGCAGCTGACTCCTGAATAAAAAACTCATCTATATCCTTGCTTAATGAACCTCGATCCGGAAATGAAACAGGCTTCTTTAAGCTTGGGGTCGCTTCTAGCGAGGCGTTAGGAGGCGGTTCGATAGCTTCGCTTACCTCGTTCAAGGTTGCGGTCAACGTTCCACCAGAACAGATTTTCATTGATGCGCCACTGGATGTCTGCTCCACACGCCCGGCACCGTCCCCAAGTAATGTTTCTTCCATACCAGCACCATCCAGGCTATCCAAACGGTAGATCGCCGTATTGAGCGCCTGAATCATCAATCTTAACTTTGTGGGATCGATATCCCTGTCATGAACAAAGTGCGTGTTAATATAATTTGCAATATCATCGATCAGGCGAATCTCAGCATCACAGGAAATCATGACCAACCCACTCCGAGTCTGTGATATAAGCCGAGTGAGTTCATTCAAACGCGGGCGGCCATCATTTTCTGCGAGGGCGTTAACAATTGTCTTTGCTGCAACAAGATCTGAAATCGCCTCTTGCTTTACCGTATCATGGATTACTTTTATTTCAGCCCGGTTATGCATTTTTACCACTAGTGAAGGTTAGCTTTATCCATTTTATCAGGAGATCTTTCAGTACCGGCACCGGAGCGACCAATGGAACCTCCCCCGTTTACAGATGCCTTAACGAGGGCATCCAGTTGAGCCATCATAGCATTAATCTCTGCCGAGGCCGCTACGACAGATTGCTGAACATTTGCCAACTCATCAGTCATCATTTTATTCGCGTCGATCTGCTCCTTGATATTCTTAACAAGCCCATAGAATTGTTTCTCAAATTCATTGGTTATTTTCCCTGATCCACTTGCATCCCCGGAAATGTCATTATCCAGCGTGACTGATTCCATAAATCTGTCCCGATGTTGATCGATATTCAGAGATATGTGCTCCACTTGCGACTGGACAGTAGTTACCAATGAATTTAACTCATCAACATCGGACAATATTCGCTCGGCACTTCGCTGAATTTCCTCTGCTGATAAAATAAGCTCAACCTCCTTCTTGCTATGTCCGATTTCAATTGCCGCGTTCAAGGATAATAGATTGATTTGGTTGCCTGCTGCCTGCACTCGATCTGTAACCACGCCAATATTACCCATACTGCCAGCCAGATTTTCAATTTCCCTCGAGGCATCGCTTACGGCTTCGCACAATGCATCGGATTCTGCTTTTATCTGCGAAAATGCAGCAGGAAAACTAGCCTCGCTGTCTGTGAGTTCCTTGATCAAATCCTTCATGCGGGGTAACTCGGTTGAAATTCTGGAAATACCGGTAGTGAGTACGTCGTTATGTGAATTAAGGCAATCAATCTGGTCTGCCAGTTTATCCGCGACACCAACCGTACGGAGAACGGTTACCTTGATGTCCTGGGCAAGTTTCGCCACCCCTGTGGTCACGTTGTCGGCGGATGACTTTTGACCTTCGATGCCTGATAAAAAATGATTAAATGCGTCTACAATTTGCGAAGGTATTTGGGCTGAGGCGCTGGATATTTGCCGGTAATCTCCCGATTTTATTCTCTCCAGCTCACCGACAACAAAGGCTGCCAAGGTACTGGACTCAGCATGTTCCGCATTGATGAACTCGTTACGAAGTATCAACTTGAGCTGAAACCCCAACATCGTGATAAAAAGAATAGCCATACTGCTTAAAATATACCCGGCACGCATGGAGGTTGTATTATTCTGTAAATAAGCGCTATAGGCATGAGACAATGTTGCGCTAGTTTCGCTAAACACAGCCAGTAACACCGATACACCCCTGGATTGCGCTATCATGTCTATCAGGTCTTGCTCAACACCAATTAACCCGTTTATCCTCCCGGAAATATCAACAAAGTGTTTGTTTATCTTGAGCAAACTTTCCCTAACCCGCGCTGCACCTCCACCATTTTTTCCTGTTAATTTATCGCCTTTAATAAAGTCCTGTAGTGTCTGCTCAAACACGGCGGAATCACTTCCGATTCTCTCGTACACCGAAAGCCGATCAGTATGATTCCCTCCAAAAACCAGTTGCTCCACATTGTAGGACAAGCGTTGAATCAGGGTTGACTGCTGGGCTAACAAAAACGCATCAGACGCTGACAGTTCAATATTTGCCATGTCACGCTCAATGCTGCCCAGCTCAGTCTTTATATCTGCTACAACGCCTCTGATACCTTCGACAATCTGGTAAATTTCGGCTAAAGACGGTTGGTGAGACGCGAGTCCCGTCAGGTCGTTTCTAAGCCTGAACCACTCGCTTTCAAGCTGGTTCATCGCGCTAACAATATCTCCACCATGATCCCCGGTATTGACGGATTGTTTTATTTCGTTAAACAGCCCCCCCAGTCTATCCAAATCCTGTTCAAGCAGCGCAAATCCATTTAGATCCAGGTTTGATATTAAATTGACGTCATATCCTATTTTCTCCACAAGCACCCGTTCTTCATTTAGCAAGTCATTTAACCTGATATTGTCTTTTAGCTGAACAACTGTATAAGCCAACAACACGGTAATGACTACGACAACCAAACCCAGTAAGCCCAGCAGCACAACCGGGTAAGACAGACCTGCGCACGCTTTTCTCGATGCACCGAATTTCTTTTTTATCTTCACTATGATTCCTACAACCTGATAGAGATATCTATTATTGTTTTAATTCTCAAATGGTGGCAAAAGCGACGATTTGGCAGCCCCCGGTTACTTAAAGGTCATCGAGACAAATTAACGAATCGATCACTGGACAGGAACTTCCTTACGCTGATTATAACAGACAAGATATTGTTTTCTTTTATTATTCCATCGATGGAATCGCTGATTATCGACAAAGAGCGTGGAATATCTTTGCTAGTCATCTCAGGATTCAGGCACTTGATCCGAGGCACACCATTAACCAGCAAACCAACCGGATTATCTGGGCGCTTGATCAGGACAACATATTGATTATCAACTTGTTCTTCAAGACCGATGAATCGTGACAGGTCTATAACCGTCACTAGCTGCCCGTCAATATTGGCGAGTCCGGCAACCCAGGGTTGGCTACAAGGTATAGGCTTGATCGCAGGACGGGCACAAACCGAGCTAATCACATCAAGCGGGAAATAAATTCGCAAGTCCCCGGTTAACAGTTGCAGACCGGCCATTAATTCCCGGTCCGATTGGTCAAAACTGTTTTTAGCACGCGTTGCAACAACTATCCGGTCACTTTCCTCAGGAGCAACAATCGGGGGGACGATACTGATACGTTCTGAATCAAAACCGTGATCATGCCAGTTCTGGTACCCTTGATTTTCAGAATGTGTAGGTATATCCATATCTACCTGCTGACCATCCATAGCCTTAGCTTTATATTCAAACATAGTTAAGACTCTTCAATTTGATTATTTATAGTGGTTCGTTTCGGCTACGAACACATAATTTTTTTCAATTCTTAATCAGCACTTCCTTTGAACCAGACTTTTCTTCAAATTCATCGTTGCTATCGGGTTGAAAAGGCCTGATAACACCAAGTAGCTCCTCTCGTGTGAAAGGTTTTGTCAGAAAATGATCAACGCCTGCCATGTGTCCTCTTGCCCTGTCGATCAGACCATCCTGACTTAATAACATGACGACGAAAATTCGGTTATACCGGTCATGATTTTTGATAACGGCACAGGTCTCATATCCATCCAGACGAGGCATGCTGTCATCCAGCAGGATTACCCTGGGTTGAAAATCCACCACTTTTGCCAACGCTTCATAGCCATTACTTGCAGTACAGACCTCGAAGCCCTCTTTTACCAAAAGGGACCTGGTAATCGTCTGAATAGCCGTACTGTCGTCAACGACTAAAACACGGATATTCTTGTTACTGTTTAAGTTAGAGTCCCAAAACACAATTCAACCTGGCATCAGTTATTTTCCCTTCATCAATCATGTTAAAGACAAATGGATCATTTAGCCCCATTTTCCAGACTTTATGCCTTTCATCGCCATCCCGGCTAATTTCAAGCATGATGATGGACAAGCGGCAACCCATGCGCATCGATGAATCAATCATATTTCTGAGCCGGCATCACTTAGTTATGATCATTTTTATAACATTTCGTTCAGGTCAATGCCTGAACATTCTCGGAAGATATAGCCGGGTTCCCCTGGATCGAATTATACAGCGATTTATGCCCCCGTTCCCATTATTTTTTACACTAGACATAATGATTTGACCTGCCAAAAACGGGCATTCCGTGGGCCATCGCTGGATCGAATCTGCACAACCCGAATTGGTGCATAGGTAAACATAAATCCACAACAAGATATTTTTTCAATTTTTTCATGTAGATAAGGTATTGAAAATTGGCAATTCGGTCATAAATCATGTGATAACAAACATTTCCAAGGTTTCTTAATACAGTTTTTTCCCCTAATATACATTTGATTAAATCTTACCGATATACAGCTCTTATCCATGACTATAGAACATCTTCAGCCTGTACCACATCTGACCACAGTACTGGATGGCCCGTTACAGATCATAGAAAAGCATCTTCTGGCAAACCAGTCCTCGATCGAATCATGGTTTCGCAGCCAGTGGCAGCGAACCGCTGCGCCCTTTTACGCATCTGTAGACCTTCGAAATGCAGGGTTTAAACTGGCACCCGTCGATACCAATCTTTTCCCTGCTGGTTTTAACAACCTTAGTCCGGCGTTTACAACGCTCGCTGTTCACGCATTACAATCCGCAGTTGAACGAATTTGTCCAACGGCTAACAAGATCATTCTGATTCCGGAAAACCACACAAGAAATACGTTTTACCTGGAAAGCCTGGCCTCACTCCAGGAAATTTTTATCAAGGCAGGCTACGACCTGCGAATTGGGTCGCTAGCTAGCGAGATTCAATCACCCCAATCGATCGAGCTCGAATCAGGTCTAACGCTGTTACTTGAGCCACTCGTAAGAAAGAATAACAAGGTTTTGTTAGAGGATTTTGAACCTTGCATGGTTCTTCTCAATAATGACTTGTCTTCCGGGAAACCAGAAATGCTCGTGGGTATCGAGCAACCCGTTTTCCCACCGTTGGCGTTAGGCTGGTCAAATCGTCTTAAATCAGACCACTTCACGCACTATCGAAAAGTTGCCGAAGAATTTTCAACCATGATCGATATCGATCCCTGGCTTATCGATCCGCTATTTTTGAAGTGTGGCGAAATCAACTTTATGAAGCGTGAAGGGGAAGCCTGCCTGGAGCAGAATGTCAGCACGTTGCTTACAGCGATCCAAAAAAAATACGATGAGTATCAAATTGATAAAGAACCATTTGTCGTAATCAAGGCGGATGCTGGAACCTACGGTATGGGTATCATGACTGTCACCAATACCGAACAGGTCCAAAGGCTCAATCGTAAACAACGCACCCGAATGTCCGCGTCCAAAAGCGGCATGGAGGTTACGCAGGTCATTCTCCAGGAGGGCATCTATACCTTCGAAACATGGGGAGATGCATCCTCCGTGGCGGAACCCGTCGTTTATATGATAGATCACTTTGTTGTAGGCGGGTTTTATCGGGTTCACACCCGTCGGGGTGTTAATGAAAATCTCAATGCACCTGGAATGCACTTCGAACCACTCGCATTTGCTGAACCCTGTGTCGCGCCAGAACACAACATGGCCCCTGATGCGAATCCAAACAGGTTTTACGCCTATGGTGTGATGGCCAGACTAGCACTACTGGCTGCGGCCAGGGAAATAGCTGAACACTAACGTATATATCATTCCCTGAATTATGAGTATCAAAATGGGCATTGTTATGGATCCGATTGGGCTCATTAATCCGAAAAAGGACAGCACACTCGCGATGATGCTGGAGGCGCAATCACGGGATTGGCAACTGTCCTACATAGAACAACAGGATCTCTACCTGATAAATGGCCAAAGCTACGCCCTGATGCAGGACATCACTGTCTACGACGATTTGCAACGGTGGTATACACTGGGTGGCGCCGAGGCACGACCGCTGGGTTCGCTGGATGTATTGTTGATGCGAAAGGACCCGCCTTTTGATATGAACTACATATACTCGACCTATATTCTGGAACAGGCAGAGGCTGACGGCTTGCTTATTGTCAACAAGCCTCAATCGCTCCGCGATGCCAATGAAAAGCTGTACACTGCCTGGTCACCCCAATGCACACCACCAACACTGGTTACCTCGAGATCAGATCTGATCAAATCGTTCCTCGATCGACACCAGGATATCATTCTAAAACCCCTGTCTGCGATGGGGGGCGCTTCGGTGTTTCGGGTAAAAACCGGTGACCCTAACATAAACGTAATCATCGAAACCATGACAGACCAGTTTCAGCAACCTGTCATGGTACAACGATATATTCCTGAAATCACCAAAGGTGACAAGCGCATTCTGCTAATTGATGGAGAGCCCGTGCCTTACGCCCTAGCCCGTATACCTCCCGCAGGCGAAACCAGGGCCAATCTTGCGATGGGAGGGAAAGGTGTTGGGGTACCGCTAACTGAACGCGACCACTGGATATGCGCCCAGATCAAGGATGTGCTAAAGGAAAAGGGACTGATGTTCGTAGGTATTGATGTTATAGGTGACTATCTGACAGAAATTAATGTAACCAGCCCAACCTGTATTCGTGAACTGGATAACATTTATTCGCTAAATATTAGTGCTATATTAATGGATAAAATCGCCTCCAGGTTACAATGACTTCGCCACGTTATTTTCCTCATCATTATTTAGTCCGATTTCTGCTGTTAATCTTTGCCTTGCAGGCCCTGACTGCATGCGGGGAAAAGGACAAGACCTACCACGCACAACTGGTTAGCCTAGGTACGTTGATCGATATTTCGATATGGAATATCAAAAAGGACAAGGCTGACACGGTTATCCATGAAATCGAAAACAGACTGAACGCAGTTCATCAAAAATGGCACGCCTGGAACCCCGGACGACTGGTTGAGATAAATAAGCATTTGGCTAATGGAGAAACCGTTAATCTGACGACCGTTGAATACGAACACCTGGTGCTAGCCAGAGACCTCGCTATCGCCAGCGATCATCTTTTTAACCCGGCCATAGGCAAGTTGATAACCCTATGGGGATTTCACAGTGATGATCCTCCAGCCCCTCCTCCACCTGCTGTTCGGGAAATTCGCAAACTGGTCGCCGAGGCCCCCAACATGCAGCAATTGCATTTTGACGCCCTCTCGCTCAGTAGCAGCAATTCCGAGATTGAGTTAGACCTTGGCGGCTTTGCCAAGGGTTATGCAGTCGACCAGGCGATATCAATTTTAAAGAATCATGGCATCAACAATGCGATCATCAATGCTGGCGGCGATTTACGCGCTATCGGTACACATGGCAACAGACCATGGCGAATCGGCATCAGACACCCGGATGGACAGGGCGTCATTGCATCGATCACCACTAACGGTGATGAAAGTGTTTTTACATCAGGCAATTATGAGCGATATTATGACTATCAGGGGGAGCGTTTTCACCATATTATCGATCCCAGAACCGGTTTTCCGGCTAAAGGCACACGCTCTGTAACCGTTATTCATAGTGATGGCGCCACTGCAGATGCGGCCGCTACAGCACTTTTTGTCGCTGGCCCTGACCAGTGGCAAAAAATCGCCAGGCAAATGCATATATCCCGGGTGATGCTGATTGATGAGCATATGAATATTCACATGACGCCCGAGATGGCTGAGCGCATCCATTTTGAACAAAATATTGAAAAGGAAATTATCATTACACCTGTTGAATCATGATGACAAAAGCTGACATCGCTGTTTTCATTTTTGCTTTAGTGCTCCTTCCAGCGCTATATATTCAATATTGGCAAAACAGTACACAGGGTGACGCAGCCCGCATCATCGTCGGCGGGAAAGAAAAACTTATTACCTCGCTGTCATACGACCAAACACTCCAGATTGAAGGTAATCTCGGTACCAGCACCATCGAGATTCATGATGGAAAAATACGCTTCAGTGATTCTCCCTGTACCAATAAACAGTGTATTCACAGCGGCTGGCTGGATCATGGCGGTGATGTTGCTGTCTGCTTCCCGAACCGCATTACCGTTGCTGTACTTGGCAAGGAGCAACGCTTCGATACGATTAATTTCTGAGCACAGTAAATCAAACTTTCACCGTGACGGACAGCCCGCAACAATCGACAATCCTGGTAAAAACCACGCGAGAGGATCATGTGATTGCGTGGCTGGCGGCACTCGCAATTTCAATCCACGTTATTGAAAGCGCGCTGCCATCACCGGTTCCTGGCATTAAACCGGGACTGGCCAATGTCATTACTATTGCCGTGTTATGTACTTACGGGTGGCGGAGTGCTGTATGGGTTTCCTTAATGCGGGTTATTGTTGGCAGCCTTATCATTGGCACTTTTCTGTCCCCGACTTTTATCCTGAGCCTGAGTGGCGCGATTGCCAGTCTTTGTGTATTAGGCGTGACAAGCCTTTTCCCTGGCCGGGTATTTGGTCCATTTGGATATAGCCTGCTCGCTGCGATGGCTCATATGGCAGGCCAGTTCTACATCGCGTATCTGCTGTTTATTCCCCACCCGGCACTGTTTTCACTGCTGCCGGTACTGATGACAGCCGCAGTTATTTTCGGAACTGTCAGTGGTATAATTACCACTATGATGTTGTCCAAAATAAGGGACTGACAAGTTTTGGCCACCGCAACCTACAATCCAGCCAGTTCATCTGACCGGTTTCTGTTTACACTAATCATGGCCGTGTTCGTTCACGGAATAGTTATCAACATTACGTTTGCGCCTGAAGACGAAACCAAACCCGAGGATAATGCCCCGCCAACGCTGGAGGTTACACTGGTTCATGCTCGGGACGATAAAAGTCCCGAAGATGCCGACTATCTGGCTCAGGCAAATCTTGAAGGTGGTGGCACAACGCAAAAACAGGTACACCCTACGTCACCTGCATCCACGCCTGCCCCCTCGACAGGAGCTGGAAGAAATATGCTCAAGACACCGGAAACATCCCCTCCGTCCAGTAACCCGCCCAAAGCGGCTATGGTCATTACAAAACAGGCTGCGCCTGAAAAGATTCAAGTCGAAAAACAAAAAGTTGCTACACCAGAAACCACGCTTACAACTACTGAAATGTTGACCCGAAGTCTTGAAGAGATCAATAGCCTGAGGGGGGAAATCGAACAACAAATGCAGGCCTACTCTAAGCGCCCAAGATCCACAGTGGTTGGCGCAAATTCGAAAGAATCTGATTATGCCTTTTATCTCGATAGCTGGCGTCGAAAAATAGAGAAAATTGGAAATCTGAATTATCCGGAGGCCGCAAAAAGACAAAACCTGTCTGGAACATTAATGCTTGAGGTTCAGATCAGGCAGGATGGCTCCGTGCATAAAATTAATTTACTCCGTTCTTCCGGACACCAGATTCTCGATGATGCGGCAAAACGAATCGTTAATCTCGCGGCTCCGTTTGCGCCATTAACTGATGAAATCAAAAAAGACACCGACATTCTCAAGATCCTTAGAACCTGGCAGTTTCAAAGTAATAACAGGCTGCATACCCATTAACAAATCGCACATTTAACGACTTTTATTGAATTTAATCAAAATTCTATTAAGTGTGAGCTTAATTCCTTTTTCACACCACCCTGATATGAGATACTTGCCGCCATGAATGATATATCGTTAACGAATCAATTCCTGATCGCAATGCCATCACTGGAAGACCCTAATTTTTTCCACAGCGTAACCTACATTTGTGAACACAACCATGAAGGCGCTATGGGAATTGTTATTAATCGACCGCTGGATATCGAACTGGGCGAGGTCTTTGAACAAATGGATATTGATAGTGAGGACCCTGACATCAATGAATCGCCTATTTACCTCGGTGGCCCCGTACAAAATGAACGCGGTTTTGTTATTCATCGACCCCATGGAGTTTGGGAATCGATCTTGCGTGTAACCGATGATATCGGTGTCACCTCTTCTCGGGATATTCTTGAGGCAATCGCAACCGGACGCGGACCAGAAAAAAGTCTGATTGCGTTGGGCTATGCCGGATGGGGTGCAGGCCAACTAGAGAAAGAGATCTCGGACAATACATGGATAAGCACACCTGCTGACACCAGTATCATTTTTGATACACCTTATGAACAACGGTGGCATGCCGCAGCCGCTCTTACCGGCGTTGATTTGACCCGCCTGTCTGCCGATGTAGGACATGCATGAGGCGCGGAGAGCGTACTTTTCTCGCTTTTGATTACGGCACAAAAAAAATAGGCATCGCAGTTGGGCAGGAACTGACTAGCACTGCGCAGGCGCTTGTTACTCTCCGATATGTAAAAAACCAGCCCGACTGGCAAGGCATCAGCAAGATTGTTGATGAATGGCGTCCTGATGCACTGGTTGTTGGCAAACCGCTTGATATGAGTGGTGAGCAGCAGGAAATGACTCACGCTGCTGATCGCTTCGCCGCCAGTCTACAGGGCAGATACCATTTACCTGTATATTTTGCAGACGAACGGTTATCGTCTGCTGAGGCAGCCGGGATGCTGGACAATAAAAAAAAACGCAATAAAATTATTGATCATATTGCTGCCCAACTGATCCTGCAGACATTTTTCAGTGAGCAGCAACACCAGGAAAAACTGGATTAATTACATGAATATAAAAACGATTGACGCTAGTCCGCTGATAGAAAAATTGCCGCCACAAATAGAATCGTTGATCGCAAACAACCAGATTTCTGATCCACTCATGATTGGCATACATACCGGTGGGGCGTGGATTGCTGGCAGGCTTCATCAGGCACTTTCATTACAGGAACCGCTAGGATCTCTGGATATCTCATTCTATCGAGACGACTTCACACGCATTGGTATGAATCCCCAGGTTAAGCCTTCCAGGCTGCCTTCCAGCGTTGATGACAGACATATCATTCTTGTTGATGACGTCCTGTACACGGGTCGTACCATTCGCGCCGCTCTCAATGAGATTTTCGATTATGGCCGACCGGCATCGGTTAGCCTCGTCGTTCTGGTAGAACGTAGCGGCAGGGAGCTGCCAATTCAGGCAGACTGCACAGGCCAGCATATGGAACTGGGTGACGAGCAACATATTAAGCTGCAGGGACCCGAACCACTTTCGTTGATATTAAGCTAGGCAACCATGAATAAGAGCATCAATAATCTTCAACTCGATCAAAATGGAAAACTTTGCCATTTTTTGACGATTGAGGGTCTGAAACGACAGATGTTGATGGATATTCTTGATGCTGCAGAATCGTTTACCAGCGTCACCGAACAAAGCGTTAAAAAGGTTCCGCTACTACGCGGTAAAACCATTGTTAACCTGTTTTTCGAAAACAGTACCCGCACCCGAACCACATTCGAACTGGCCGCAAAGCGACTATCAGCCGACGTGCTCAATATTAATATTGCAGCATCTGCAACGAGCAAGGGAGAAACACTGCTGGACACCATTCGCAACCTTGAAGCGATGCACTGTGATATGTTTGTTGTGCGACACCCCAACAGCGGCGCAGCACATTTTATCGCAAAAAATGCCGCGCCACATATCAGCGTGGTTAATGCCGGCGATGGACGGCACGCCCATCCTACGCAGGCAATGCTTGATATGTTTACGATTAGACGCCATAAACAGGACTTTTATAAATTGCGAGTAGCCATTGTCGGCGACATCATGCACTCGCGTGTCGCTCGCTCACAAATTCATGCACTTAATACACTCGGTGTAGAAGAAGTTCGAGTTATATCCCCCAAAACACTATTACCGGGCGATGTGGAATCGCTGGGTGTACATGTGTATCACGACCTCAAGCAAGGGCTCAGAGATATTGATGTTGTTATTATGTTGCGTTTGCAGCGAGAACGTATGCAAGGCGCAATGCTGCCAAGCGAGCATGAGTACTATCAGCTGTATGGGTTAACAGAAGACAAACTGAAATTTGCTCATACCGATGTCATCGTCATGCATCCCGGCCCCATCAATCGCGGCGTAGAAATTGATTCAGCCATTGCTGATGGAGATCGATCACTGATTCTGGAACAGGTATCGCATGGCATCGCTGTTCGAATGGCAGTGATGTCCATGGCGATGTACAGCAGCCCCGAGCAAAATTTGCAAGAGAACAGATAATGCATATCCATGTAAAAAACGGTCATGTCATTGATCCGGCAAACCAGATTGATAAAACCACTGACCTGTTTATCTCCAACGGGGAAATTGCTGCGATCGACCATTCGCCTGACGGGTTCGTTACAGAAAAAATAATTGATGCCACAGGACTGGTTGTTTGCCCGGGCGTTGTCGATTTGCGCGCGCATTGCCGGGAACCTGGCCTGGAAAACAAGGCAACAATAGCGAGCGAGACCCGTGCTGCAGTCAGTGCAGGTATTACGACGCTCTGCTGTCCACCCGACACTGATCCAGTCGTTGATACACCAGCTGTCGCCACATTGATTCAGCGTCGCGCTGAAGAGGCCGGATTCGCAAGAGTACTTCCGTTGGGTGCGCTGACGCAAAATCTGAACGGAACGCACCTTAGCGAAATGCATGCACTAAAGACCGCTGGTTGCGTGGGTGTAACCAATGCGATGTATCCGGTTGCCAACACGCTGATCATGCGGCGAGCCATGGAATATGCGGCCACCCATGATCTCACCGTATTTATCAATCCTGAAGATCATGCATTGTGCAACAACGGAAGTGCGAATGAAGGACCCGTTGCAACACGACTGGGATTACCCGGTATCCCGGAAGCGGCCGAGACCGTGGCGGTTGCCAGCTGCCTCGCATTAATTGAACAGATTGGCATCCGCGCCCATTTTTCACTTATTTCATGCAAACGCTCGGCGTATATGATCGCACGCGCGCAACATGACGGACTTTCAGTCACGGCTGATGTTTGTGCTCATCAATTGCATTTAACAGAAAACGATATTCTTGATTTTGATAGCCGCTGTCATGTACGCCCACCACTGCGTACGCAGCGCGATCTCGAGGGGCTACGCAAGGCCGTAGGCAGTGGTGCTATCTCTGCCATCTGTTCTGATCATCAACCCCATGAACGAGATGCAAAACTGGCTCCCTTCAGCGTCGCCGCACCAGGAATGAGCACTCTGGAAACGCTTCTACCATTGACCTTGCACCTATATCATAACGGGCACTTGTCCCTGAACCAGGCGATTGCCAGCCTCACATGCAACCCGTCACAAATTCTGGGGCTGGATACGGGAACATTAACCGTTGGCGAGTGTGCTGATATTTGTATTTTTGATCCTGACCAACATTGGATCTTTCATGAAAAGGATATCGTTAGCCAGGGCAAGAACACACCGTTTGTGGATTGGGAGTTTGCTGGCCAGGTCAGGTATACGTTATCGGCAGGAAAGCTGGTATATGAGCGAGCCTAGACACTAATGAATCATCGAAACACAATTCGAGTAACCGATTGTGAAATACTCGATCACATCCCTTATGATGGAAACCAGTTTGTGATTCGTCTGCATGCACCGGAAATAGCCGGGCTGGCAAAACCGGGAAGCTTTGTCCATATTCAGACCAACTCGCAACTGCCGATGAGGCGCCCGATATCCATTTTGCGCGCAAACACGGAAACCGGCTGGATAGAGCTAATGTATCGCGTTTTTGGTGAGGGCACCCTGTTACTTTCCCAACGAAATAAAGGGGAGAAGATCAGCATACTGGGCCCGATAGGCAATCCGTTTGTATTGCACGAAAACAGGCCACGTCCGCTACTGCTGGGTGGTGGCATCGGTATGCCACCGATGATTTATCTGGCAGACGAATGCAGGAAATTTAACGGGCAGCTTAATCCCATGGTTATGATAGGCTCCGAGGTACCATTTCCGTTTACGCTACGCCCGTCTCATATCATGATTCCGGGAATGCCTGATGGTGTCATTGCCTCTATGCCACTACTGGAGGACTGGCAAATCCCCTGTCGCCTGACAAGTCTTCAGGGTTACCCGGGCTGCTTTGACGGCTACATCACCGACCTTGCTCGGAACTGGCTCGACGCATTGGCCGATGAACAACGGCAAGAAGTTGAAATCTTCTCCTGCGGTCCTCACCCGATGCTGGAAGCGGTTGCCAAACTGGCTAACGACTATCGGCTACCATGTCAGGTATCACTTGAGGAATTGATGGCTTGTGCGGTAGGCGGTTGCGCCGGTTGCACGGTAAAGGTCATGACCGAAGATGGTCCTGCAATGAAGCGTGTTTGCGTAGATGGCCCGGTGTTTGATGCGCGCTCGGTCTTTTTGAATTAACTGGAGCGGGTGATGGGAATCGAACCCACATTAAGAGCTTGGGAAGCTCCCGTTCTACCACTGAACTACACCCGCTTTTGAAACACCGGATTCCCGTCATATTAACGGGAATCGACCATTTTGTCCGGAACAAAATGGGACAGCTTTAGCTGCCCGAAGGGTGGAAGTCAGGGATGGCTGACATCAACCCACATTAAGAGCTTGGGAAGCTCCCGTTCTACCACTGAACTACACCCGCTTTTGAAACACCGGATTCCCGTCATATTAACGGGAATCGACCATTTTGTCCGGAACAAAATGGGACAGCTTTAGCTGCCAGCAGGCTAGCGGCCATGGAAGGCCGACATCACCGTTTCACCTGGAATGAAACGGAACAGCCGAAGGTTGCCCTGCAAAGGGTACGCCACAGGGATGTGGTGGATTAACCCACATTAAGAGCTTGGGAAGCTCCCTTTCTACCATTGAACTGCACCCGCTGACTAATCGGCTACAGACAACCAGCTTTCCTAAGCAGAACCTGAGCCTGAATCTAGCTGAATATTTCCTATTCCAATACAGTTCCATGTAACTATTTAATCGTTTTTACGACTACTTACTAATCCAACTAAAAATATTTTTAGCCATGCTTCTAATGAAAACACCTGAATTTGATCTGTGCGTCATCGGCGGCGGCGCCGGTGGTCTTGTCGTCGCGGCTGGCGGTGCATCGCTAGGCGCCAAGGTTGCGCTGATTGAAAAGAACGCGCTAGGCGGTGACTGCCTGCATTATGGCTGTGTGCCCAGCAAGACGTTGCTAAACAGCGCAAAGGTCGCAAACACCATGCGTGACAGTCAACGATTCGGCATTACACCTCATCATCCTGAAATCAGTCTGCCTGATATTATGCAACGCGTCTCACAGGTGATCAAAACAATCGAGGTCCACGATAGCCCCGATCGATTTCGCGCTATGGGTATTGATGTTATCTTTGGCGCAGGACAATTTACTTCCCCCTCCACTTTCGAGGTGAATGGCCGAACGATCACAGCACGACATTTCGTCATAGCAACCGGCTCCCGTCCAGCAATACCCTCGATTGATGGCATCAATAATACACCGTATCTCACTAATGAAACGATATTCTCTAGCGATGAACCCGTTCCACATCTGCTCGTTTTGGGAACTGGTCCAATTGGTCTTGAAATGGCCCAGGCTTTCTCTCGCCTGGGTTCTGACGTGACCGTTGTGCAACGCGGAACGCGGATCTTACCGAAAGAAGATCATGATCTTGCAGACGTGGTCAAAGAAAGGTTAAAAAATGAAAACATCCGATTTTACCAAAACAATAATATAGAAAGAATTGAGGGTTCTACGGAAAATATCCGCCTAACCTTTACCTCAAAAGAAAACAATCAGGTGCAGACGATAAAGGCGACACACCTGCTGGTCGCGACAGGGCGGAAATCCAATGTAGATAATCTGGGACTCGACGCAGCAGGTATCGAAGTTGAGCATGGCCATATCGTTACTGATGATCGCCTGCGCACATCGAACAGACGTATCTTTGCATGCGGAGATATTACCGGTTCGCACCAATTCACTCATATGGCAGAACACCATGCCGGCATCGTATTGCGAAACACCCTGTTCAGGTTGCCTGCAAAAATTGAAAAAAGAGTCATCCCGTGGTGCACCTTCACTGATCCTGAACTGGCTCGAGTGGGACTGTCAGAAGAAGAAGCTCGACAGCAAAAAATCGACTACAGATGTTACAAGTTTCCGTTTGAAGATATAGATCGAGCCCAGACCGATGGAGATACCACCGGATTTGGCAAGATCATCACCAATAAAAAAGGCAGACTGCTCGGTGCCGCACTGGTTGGTTCACATGCCGGAGAACTCATTCATGAATACACATTAGCCTTAGCAATGAAAATGAAAGCTTCAGATTTGTCTGGTGTTATTCACATTTATCCCACGCTAGCACAGATAAATCACCGCATATCAGATGAACGCATGAAGAAAAATCTGACACCATTGACCAGAAAATGGATTAAACGAATCTTTCGTTTACGAGGAAACTGAATATAGCTGTATATTGCGAGACAACCTTTGCCGCCGGTTCAATTTTACTGCCATCCGCTACGGTGTTATCCTGTCGCACACAGCGGAGCCATCACTCAGAATCTTTATGCACACATCAACAGATCCAACCAGTTGGGTAACGCAATACGGCGATGCTTTGTATCGATACGCATTGATGCGGGTTCGCGAACCTGCGCTGGCTGAGGATCTGGTACAGGAAACTTTGCTAGCAGCACTTAAAGCGAGCAAACGGTTTGCCGGACAATCATCTGAAAAAACCTGGCTAATAGGCATTCTCAAACACAAGATGGTCGACCACTTTCGCAAGCACAAGTACGAGACTCAGATTGAGAATATTGATCTAGCCCGCGATACTCAGGAGGACAAATTTGACCATCGTGGGCACTGGAATGTTGCCCTAAAAGAATGGGCAAACCCGGATAGCGATCTTGAGAAAAAGGAATTTTGGCAGGTATTTCAACGCTGTATACAAAACCTGCCCGATCATTTAGCGGATTTATTCGTTCTCAGAGAGATTAACGGGCTACCAAGCAAAGAGGTCTGTAAGGTTTTGGATATTTCTACTACTAACAACATGTGGGTGATGCTTTCAAGATCGCGCATGCGCCTGCGTCAATGCCTTGAGGCCAACTGGTTTGGCAACGAAACGACTGGATCTGAGAAATAATGTTATCTTGTAAACAAGCATCAAAACTGGCTTCGGACATGATTGACAGGCCACTATCTTTTAAGGAGCACATTGCACTTAAGTTTCATTTATTTATATGCCGGATGTGCGCACGCTATGCGACACAGATAAAGATAATTCATCAAGCCACTGACAGGTTAATTCAAAATGATATGCCCGATACCTTGAATCTCCCAGAGGATGCTCGGCAAAGAATTCAGCAAACTATCGATAAGGAAATGACAAATAACAAGGAATGATCAATTTGTGAATTTTCCGGACATAAAAAAGCCCGCGATTCATCGCGGGCTTTTTTATTAAAACAAAATTTACAGCTAAAGCTGTTTAACCTGCTGAACCAGCTCATTTACCATGGACTGTGCATCACCATAGAGCATTCGTGTATTGTCCTGGTAAAAAAGTTCATTTTCTATACCAGCGAATCCCGTCCCCTTGCCGCGTTTGATAACAAGCACGTTCTCGGACTTATCGACATCCAGAATGGGCATGCCATAAATAGGGCTTGATGAATCACTACGCGCCCTTGGGTTTACTACGTCGTTCGCACCGATCACTAACGACACATCGGTAGCCGGAAAATCTGCATTGATTTCTTCAAGGTCATACAACTTGTCATAGGGTATGCCAGCTTCAGCGAGTAACACGTTCATATGACCGGGCATGCGCCCTGCGACCGGGTGAATCGCAAATTTTACATCGACGCCCTTGGCCTCCAGCAAATCTGTTAATTCACGCACCTTATGTTGCGCCTGACCGACAGCCATCCCGTACCCGGTTACGATAATCACTTTTGATGCATAGGCCATCATTATCGCAGCGTCTTCAGCTGAAGTCGGTTTAAGAGATCCTTCAATTTCGCCTTGCCCCTGTTCTACATCCTTACCAAAGCCGCCGAAAAGGATATTGCTCAATGGACGGTTCATTGCCCTGGACATTAATTGTGTTAACAAGGTACCGGCAGAACCGACGACAGTTCCGGCGATAATCATCGCTGCGTTTCCAATCGCAAAGCCTTCAAACCCGACTGCCATACCGGTTAATGCGTTGTAAAGCGAGATAACAACCGGCATGTCTGCACCACCAATGGGTAATGTCATCAACACACCGAAAACCAGTGCTACGAGGAAAAATACCAGAATTAACGACACACTATTATCGGTTAATAATCCAATCGCCAACAATAACATTAAAATGAAGACAGCGATGTTCAGCTTCTGCTGCATGATGAATGTTATCGGACGGCCAGTTAAAAGACCCTGCAGTTTCGAGAACGCGACCATACTACCGCTAAATGCAACCGCACCGATTAGCCCACCACCTACAGCCAGCATGATCATACCGGTACCATGGATATCGCCTCTTAACAGTTCAACTGCGGCAATAGCACCGGCGGCACCACCGCCGACACCATTATAGATTGCGACCATTTGTGGCATCCCGGTCATCTCGACCTTCTTGCCACTTATCCATGCTGCCGATCCACCAATGGCTATGGCGATTAGCATTAAGATAATATTGTGCATACCGGGCCAGAACAAGGTCACAATCACCGCTATTGCCATTGCAGCACCAGCCCATACAATACCGCTACGCGCTGTTACCGGAGAGCTCATGCGTTTGAGCCCCATTATGAACAGGATGACTGTTACGAAATAGGCTGCTTGAATCAGATGTTCCACAATCAGGCCCCCTTCTTCTTCTTTTCTTCAAACATCTCAAGCATTCTCTCGGTTACAACATATGCGCCCGCTGCATTCCCAGCTCCAAGCGCAACACCGATAAAACCAATGACCTGTTCGAGTATAGTGTCAGCATGACCAAGTGCGACCATGGCACCAACCAGCACGATACCATGAACAAAGTTGGAACCTGACATCAATGGCGTATGAAGTATAGATGGTACCCGGCTAATGACCTCATAACCGGTGAAACCAGCCAATACAAATATAAATAATGCAGCCCATGCACCTTCAATCACGATGCACCTCCTTCTACAAGCTGTTGAGTTGGTTCATGCTTAATTTGACGATCATGTGTCAGCACACTGCCGGATAGAATCTCATCTTCCCAGTCCAGTTCAAGCAATTCACCATCTTTGGTTATAAGCGCCAGTAAATTCAATACATTCTTTGCATACATCTCACTGGCGTGCACAGGGATTGTGCTGGAAATATTGACCGGACCACAAATCAATATACCATTGTGGCTAACCTCCTGACCGGCCTGTGTCAGTTCACAGTTACCGCCTGATTCAGCGGCCAAATCAATGATGACAGCACCGGGCTTCATTTCTGCAACCATTTCTTTTCCTATGAGGCGAGGCGCATCCCTACCAGGAATTTGCGCCGTGGTAATCACAACGTCAGCTTCACCAATACTGGTAATCAGCATTTCGCGTTCGCGCTGTTTTTCTTCCTCGTTTAACTCGCGAGCATAGCCACCTTCCGCTTCCGCATCCATTTCGACCTGGAGAAATTTTGCACCCAGTGATTCAACCTGCTCTCTCGCAGCTCGACGCACATCATAGGCCTCCACTATCGCTCCAAGACGACGTGCAGTCGCAATCGCCTGCAGTCCAGCCACGCCTGCACCCAGTATCAGAACCCTGGCTGGCCGGATCGTCCCGGCCGCCGTGGTTAACATGGGAAAAAACTTGCTGGAACGTTCCGCCGCAATTAAAACTGCCTTATAACCCGCAACTGTCGCCTGAGAAGACAGCGCATCCATCGACTGTGCCCTGGTAATTCTGGGCACCAGTTCCATCGCAAAGCTGGTGATATTGCGATCACGTAGTTTTGCCACTTCATCCGGATGGCGATGAGGCTGTAAAAATGATATAAGAATACCTGATTCATTTATCCTGTCGATTTCCTCGATGGTTGGTGGTTGGACCCGGACAACGAGATCTGCCTCACCATAAAGCATATCTGACTCGACAAGTCTTGCACCTGAATTTTCCAGCATCTCATCGGTAAAAAAGGCGTTTTCACCTGCACCTTTTTCGATCACGATATCACAACCCTGCTTACTCAGTCGGGCAATCACATCGGGAACCAACGCAATGCGATTCTCACCTGCAAACGATTCTTTTGGCACAGCCACACGTATTGGCATACGGCAATACTCCAAATGTTAATAAAATTTTAGGGATTTCGAACAGAATAATTTGCTCGATCTATATGATCAGACTTGACCGTTGTTAACCCGGCTTAAGCCGCTTCTGTCCTTGAGCGAAGCTAAATTATCACTGCTTATCTATTGCATTATTGTGTTATCAATACGACCATCATGCGGAAATCTTTAAATGAATTCCGTGACAAGTATCACAATCTGTCAGGCCTTTGCACGCTAAATAATGCAGCAAACTTTGAATTGTATCGAATTATACTCTTAGTTTCAATATCATAGGGCCAATTTGTGGAGATTACACCAGTAGTAATTCCCTGAAAAAAGAAGGGCCTAAACTCTAACGAGATTTAAACCTGGTTGGATTCGTGTAAGTTTGTTCCATCCACGTCGACAGAGTATCAGCAATCGGAAAAAAAGCGCTTACTCTGTTTATAGACCATGAATTCGATAAGGTTTTATCTTCAATTAATTATACTCACATTCGGCTTATTACCCACACTGGTGTTTGCGGACAGTAAAAACGGTTTTAACGTTGAACACGCGTTGGTTCCAGCAGACCGAACAGAACTTATCGATTTTCAGTTTTGCAGTGGTAATGGGCATCGGTTGCCTGTGGGGTGGATTCAAGGTATTACAGATTCTGGCACACCGGATCACGCCAATGAATAATCAAAGTAGCCTCATTGCTAATGTCGGCACTTCGCTACTGGTCCTTGCTGCAACGCCATTGGGAGCCCCCGGCCCCCGTGGTTACGACTCATGTCGGCAGCGGAGTCCTGTTAAGGATAAGCTGGACTGAGAAAAAGATCCTCTCATCATGACGCCATCAAACTGGTACTATTCGGCTAGCTGATAACATTAACTGTAGCGACTATTATAGCGTTAGCAAGCGCATTTTTGGAGACATTGACTGGAAATTGATTCAGAGGATAACGATGCACGCGACATTACCATTACTTGAAGAAACAGACTTTCCAACGCTTCATCGGAGGAAACTTGACACACTGCAAATCAATCTTGGTTATGTTTGCAATCAACAATGTTTACATTGCCATGTAAATGCTGGGCCCAGGCGCAAGGAAACCATGCCAGAGGATATAATCAACGAGGTTATTCATTACCTCGAACACTCGGATATAAAAAAGATTGACCTGACCGGTGGCGCACCTGAGTTGAACCCGCATTTCAGAAAACTGGTAACCGCCGCACGCCAGTTAGGTATTCATGTGATGGATCGATGCAACCTGACCATTTTATGTGAAGCAGGCCAGGAGGATCTCGCTACCTTTTTGGCGCAACAACAGGTGGAGATAGTCGCGTCACTTCCCTGCTATCTCGAAGAGAATGTTAACCGGCAACGCGGCAACGGCGTCTTTGCTACAAGCATTGAAGCCCTCAGGAAATTAAACGCGCTAGGCTATGGAAACAAGGGCAGCGGTCTCATTCTTAACCTTGTCTACAATCCACAGGGCGCTACGCTCCCTCCACCGCAATCATCGCTCGAATCGGACTATAAGAAACATCTGGCAGAGCACTATGGCGTCGTATTCAACGAATTGTTCACCATTACCAATATGCCTATTAAGCGATTTGGCAGCACGCTGATTTCAAAAAAGCAGTTTACTCAATATATGTCGTTATTGAGAGATGCGTATCAAGAGGACAATCTGAAATCTGTCATGTGCCGATCATTGATTAGTATCGACTGGCAGGGGTATCTTTACGACTGCGATTTCAATCAAATACTTGGGCTTAACATCAATACCAAGGAAAACAGACCCATGAAGATTGGTGATATCGGGCAGATTCAGATTGAAAAGCACCCCATAATTGTAAAAGATCATTGCTATGGCTGTACTGCCGGACAAGGCAGTAGTTGTGGTGGTGCGTTGTCCTGACGACTGCAGACTAGTTATGAGCGTATGACTTAACGATGAATTTAAACAAGATTTCTATCATAATCCCAACGCTCAACGAGGAACCAAACATCCTTGGTGTACTTAAACCACTGCAGGTATTACGACACTCCGGCCTTGAGATTATTCTGGTTGATGGGGGCAGTACGGACGCTACCGTACCGACCGCTGAAAACCTGGTTGATAGCCTGATCTCCGCCCCCCCAGGTCGCGCGCGGCAAATGAACACCGGAGCCAGATACGCAACTGGCGAATTTCTTTTATTCTTACACGCTGACAGCCTGCTACCTGATAACGCTGCGAATCTGATTATTGAGACGCTGCAAAAGAAGCAGCATCAATGGGGAAGATTCAATATTAAACTAAATGGTAAAAGCCGTCTGCTTCGCGTTGTCGAGTTCATGATGAATGTTCGATCCCGGCTTTCCGGTATCGCAACCGGTGATCAAGGTATTTTTATCACCAGAGCATGTTTTAACCAGATTGGTGGTTACCCCGACATTCCACTAATGGAAGATGTTGCGTTGAGCAAAACGTTAAAAGAGCGTGTTGGGAGGCCAGCTTGCCTGAAAGATACTATTCTGACATCAAGTCGTCGCTGGGAGAATAACGGCATCTTATCAACCGTTCTTTTAATGTGGCGGATACGTATTGCCTATTTTTTTGGTACCGATCCAGGAAAGCTGGCGAAGCGTTACCAATAAATAAACCTGTAACCGATGCAACAACAAGACACCTGTCTGATTATTTTTACCAAGGCACCCAGGGTGGGTCAGGTCAAGACCCGCTTGATACCCGCGATAGGACCATACAACGCTGCAGAACTGCACAAAAAACTGGTCACCCATTGCCTTGAAACGAACTCAACCACGCCTTTCTGTCATACCGAACTCTGGTGCCACCCGGAAACCAATGATCAATTTTTCCAGCAATGTAAACAGCGATTTCCCGTCCATCTAAAACAGCAGCATGGTGATGATTTAGGTCAACGCATGGCCTTTGCGCTGTCCGAGAAACTTTTGAGTTTTCAAAACGCCATTATCATCGGGACCGACTGCCCGGATCTAACTGACAACTATCTGAAACAGGCTATTAACCTGTTGAATACCGGGCAAGATGCGGTAATAGGGCCTGCACTAGATGGTGGTTATGTTTTGCTTGGGCTGTCAAAAATGGATCATTCTCTATTCTCAAACATAACATGGGGAAGTAATCAGGTATTCGAGATGACAACACAGCGTCTTCAATCACTAAACTGGCGGTGGCAAACGCTTGAACCATTGAGAGATATAGATCGTCCCGAAGATTTATTTGTACTGGATGAAACATTCAAAACTGGATGGCACCATCGCTTGACAGACCGCTTTAATTCCCTGTAGAGTTGCGGGCCTGTAATCTTCAATCGACTTCATCACGAGGAATGCAGGCTTTTTGTTTAGGTGTCCTGACAGCTATTGCTGGACGGATTAAACGGGAAGTCGGTGCGCAATGGTTATCTGCAATCCCGACACTGCCCCCGCAACGGTAAACAAGTTTAATGTTTGGCACACTGCCACTGCAATAGTCTCATGATGAGATGACGGGAAGGCGCCAAACCTGGCTAATGTCTGCTTGTGAGTCCGGAGACCGGCCCGAACATACCCAACAATAACCGAAAGCGCGGTGGGCGTAACCGGGGTACCGACTTTTGATATTCTCCCCCTTTCCCAACGTGTCACTAGATTTTACGCGGGTGTGCGTAGAGAGGAGAATCATGAAAAATCGCCTGACCAGACTATTTATTTTGCCTTCAACCTTTTTCGTTTCAATGACATCCATGGCCGAAGAGATGGCCTCCGCTCCCGTTGTCGTGACTGCTACCAGAACGGCACAGATTGCAGATAACACGCTGGCACCTGTCATCATTATCAACCGGCAGGAAATTGAAACCTCCCCAGCGACAGACGTTGCAGGATTATTGAGCCTTCATGCCGGACTCGATGTGGCACGCAATGGCGGACCAGGTCAGGCAACATCGCTGTTCATCCGTGGTACTGATAGTAATCATACACTGGTAATGATCGACGGACTGAAGATTAATCCCGGCACGATTGGCGGTGCCGCACTGCAGAATATTTCAGCAGATAATATTGAGCGCATAGAAATCGTCAAGGGTCCACGTTCAACCCTGTATGGCTCCGAGGCTATTGGTGGTGTCATAAATATTATTACCCGTCAGGCAACCAACAAAATGCGCAGCTCACTATCTGTGGAACATGGCAGGTATGATTCCAACAATGCCAATGTTGATCTTCAGTACCGGAGAGAGAATGTACGCGCGGGCATCACTGCTAACTGGCTTGAGTCAAACGGGTTTTCGCCAAAAAGCTCCAGCGCTGTCAGTCGAGGTCATGATAACACAACCATCAACACCCATCTTGGCATTGCATTCTCTTTGTTAGCGGTTGAATTAAGCCATTGGCAGGCACAAGGCAACACCGAGTATCTGGATTTTTTTGACACATCGGTAGATCAGGACTTCAGCAACTCTGCATCGGGATTAACACTAAAAGCCAACCCATCGGATGAATGGGCTACATCATTGACACTGGGTCACATTACCGATGAGATTGATCAAAACCAAAGCAACGATTTTGCCCATACCCAAAGAAACAGCATTGACTGGCAAAATGATATTCAGCTCAATGATGAAAACCTTTTGACAACAGGCATCTGGATTTCCAGGGAACATACCGCTTCGGCTGTATTCGGTTCAGGATTTGATGAAGATACAAATGTTAATGCCGCATTTGTACAAAATGACATGCAAACAGGAAACAATCATTTACTTTTGTCAGCAAGATCAACAGACCATGACGGATTTGGTAGCCATACGACCTGGGGAATTGAGTATGGTTATCGCATCAATCATAACACCCGGGTAACATTAGGCTCTGGCACTGCATTTCGCGCTCCGGATAGTACTGACCGATTTGGATTTGGCGGGAATCCAAACCTGTCCCCGGAGAATTCGCGGAATACAGAGTTAGGCCTGTCACATCAATTCAGCAAGCAACAGCAGCTCTCGATCAATATTTTTGACAACAAGATACATGATCTTATTGAGTATGACCTAACCAGTTCGTTGATGAAAAATACGGGGAAAGCGCACATTCGCGGCATCGATGCGAACTATTCGGCCAAATTCAAGCGGGTCGCGGTGAGCATCAATGCGATCACACAAAAACCGGAAAACGAAGATACCGGAGAAGACCTCGCCAGACGCGCCAAACACAGCGTAACGTCTTCCGTCACCTGGCAAGGCAACCGGTATCGAGTAACCGTTGAAATGCTTGCATCAGGCAAAAGAAAGGATTCGGCATTCTCCACAGATTATAATGCAGGTTATGGATTGGTCAATGTGGGTAGTGTACTCAATATTAGCAAGACGCTGGATTGCTATGCCAGCGTAGAAAACCTGTTTGACAAGCGTTATGAAACTGCCAAGGGTTTTAACACTGCAGCCCAAACGATAACAATCGGGTTGCGTTATCAACCCGAAGAATAGGTGCATTTCTGTTGTTTACCCATTTTATCAAGCGTATTTCACACAGTTAAAATGGCTATGCGATATTTTATACCCGCGTCCGTCTTATTGCATATCCTGTTCCTGGCCATATGGACGATGTCTATACAAAATGGCTTACCAACCGGAAGTCCACTTCAGGTAACGATCCTGGAGACGGTATTTTCAAGTCCAGTTGCGCGCAATAGGCCAAACCACGCACACTCAGATAACATTAATAACACTCGGCAAGACGTTTCTTCCTCCGGGCGTATCAAGAAACAGCAATCTGTAGCTAAATACACGGTACCTTATCTGGACAACGGCATCGGCCCCAAGGACTCACCATTTCTCAAAACGTCTGTCATGGCTGATGACGGCAAACCAGGTCATGACAACTCATCCCTACACCCTGAACAGAATCGACCGTCCGTATCATTGAGTAATAATCAATTGAACAACGGGGTAGTAATCGCCGATCAATCAATCGATACTCGAAACGAGGCAACTGGTTTATCTATAACAAAACAACTCACCGAAATCATTGACGATGCACTGATCAGATCATTTAAATATCCTATGCTGGCACGAAAAAGGGGTTGGCAAGGTACGGTACATTTGGGTTTTCACATCTCTACATCTGGTCGTTTAAGTAACATCCGCATGATAAGCAGCTCTGGCCATCGTAGCCTGGATAACGCAGCGATGAAAAGCCTGCAACAACTCGCAATCATTCCGCAGGTTTCCCGGTGGCTAAGCAATAATGGTATCGACCTCGAGTTCCCGGTCATCTACCGACTCGAGGAAATCTAGGTTTATAGCAGCAACGCTAACAAATAGCGTCGTTTGAGACAAAGATCACATAGAAGCAGGGTATAAGTCGTTAATTCCCTGATCAATTGGCCGATATGCACTATATGGCATTGATCGAATAAGCACGACTAATCTTCCTATTTATATTGACGGATTATGAAGTTATTTCCGGAAAAAGCCCCAAAAACACTCATATTGTTGGTTGTAGTCATCTATGGTCTGGTATTTATTCCCTATTTTATCTCATTAGAATCTTACAAACCTGAAATAGAAAAACGGCTTTCAACGGCACTTGAAAAAACGGTACGCATTGAAGACGCAGGATTTCGTCTTTTACCAATCCCCGTATTGACGGCCGAGGGCATCAGTATGGTGGGCAATAACAAAACAAGCGGTGAAATATTTATAAAATCGATGTCAGTATTGCCGGATTTTAAAAGGCTAATCGATGGACAATTTTCCATCAAACATCTTTATTTCTCGGGTGTCGCAACCAATCAGCTGTTCGTTCAAAGCCAAATAAAACAATTCAGGAACAATGCTTCGATGAACCAGGCCAATACGCAAATAAATGTCGATAAGATCACAATCGACGGGATAACAATACGTGCAGATGAATCCAGGTATGGGCCATACAAGATTAACATGACGCTTACCCAGGCCCTGGTACCCGAAAAGATAAAAATTCTGCGATCAGATGGTTCGATAAACGCATTACTCTCAAGGCAAGACGATCACTACGCGATAAATTTGACTGCCAGAAACTGGCTCCTCCCCATTGGACCAAAGCTGAAAATATCAGAGTTATCTGCCAACGGCTCACTTCGCAGCGGACAAATGGATTTTTCCCGGATCTCGATGACCACATACAACGGACTGATTGATGCCAAGGTGACACTTGACTGGAAAAAGAACTTTTCTGTTGACGGCAGGGTCAACGCAACAGACATCAATATGGCCCCAATCATCAAGGTCTTCAACGGTCGAGGATTTACTGGACAATTCAGTGGTGATCTGGCCATCCATCTCAAAGGCAAAAAAATAAACCTGCTTCTTCAACAACCTTTGATTGAGGGTCCATTTTCAATTACAGATGGCAAGGTATTTACTGATAGTCCATCTCAACCCATAGTGGTATTTAACAAATTCTCTGCCAACGGGAAACTAACTCGAACCAGCCTCGCAACCAGGGATGCTGAGCTGGTCATTTATCAAGGCAGGGCGTCAGGTAATCCCCGTTTATCCTGGCAAACAGGGTGGCAACTGGACGGCCAAATTCAATTGGCTGGTATTGAACTCGAACCGCTGGTAACCCATATAATAAAACGAAAGGTGGTCACCGGCATTTTAAACGGGATCGTTAATGTTGATCTAAGGGCAAACAGGTTTTCCCAACTCATAAAACATCCGGTGTTATCAGGTAATCTCAGGGCTTCGGAAGGGTCGATATTCACCCGTGCTTCTGCCACGGAAACTTTACGGTATGCCCTGATAAAGTCCGATGCGGAAATGAGAAATGACAGGATATTAATGAGCAATACCTCTATAGAGGCATACAATGGAAAGATTAACGGTACCGTCGATCTGTCCTGGAGGAAGGACTGGAAGGCATCTTGCAATGCAGCGGTAAAAGGCATCGATGTAGAATCTTTATTATCCGGATTCCATCAGCAAAAAACCCTAACCGGGTCCATCGATGGTCAGACACAGGTATTTCTCTCAGGAAACACATTCACTTCGCTCATTGATAATCCGCTGATAGATGCAGATTTCAATGTCATTAATGGTACGCTATTTCGTGCCGACTTGAAGGAGGCAAGCACCAACCTTTCAAAGGATAATACGGTAGGTGGACAAACACCGTTTAAGCAACTAAAAGGTCATGCAAACATAAAAAACGGCCATATAGCCCTTTCAAAACTCGACATTACGTCGTCAGCCCTCGTAGCTAATGGTGACCTCAACATAGATGAGAACGATCAACTTAAAGGTGAACTGGATGTTGGTATCAGACACACTGCCACCCTCATCAGCATTCCCATTGTTGTATCAGGCACCACTCATGAACCTCACCTGCGACCAACAAGTGAAGCCGTTATAGGCGGTACCATCGGGACTTCGATACTAGGTCCTGGCCTTGGAACTGCTGTTGGCATCAAGGCAGGCAAGATTATTAAAAGTATCGGCAACAAACTCTCTGGTGGCAGCTAGCTCGGTTTCGCGATTGTTCAATTAACCGTTACAATACTGCGTTTCCACTTTTACGCTATTGATTATAATGGGACATCGCTTAACAAGGATATATACGCGCACTGGCGATCAGGGAACGACCGGGCTTGCAGATGGCAGTCGCGTTGCAAAGGATGATCTACGCATCGAGGTGATTGGGGATGTCGATGAACTGAACTGTTGTATCGGCATGTTGCCTTCAACATCTATCCCAGACGATATAGGAAATTTGTTAGAGACTATTCAGAATCGCCTGTTTGATATTGGTGCCGAGTTAAGCCAGCCAAACGTTAATATCATTAACGTCGAAATGGTCACGGAACTGGAAGCAGCACTTGATGTCCATAATGAGACGTTATCGCCATTAAAAAATTTTATTTTACCCGGTGGGGGCGAGCCAGCATCACTATGCCATCTTTCCAGGGCAATCTGCAGACGAGCAGAACGCCACCTTGTGTGTCTATCCCATAAGGCAACAGTCAACCAGCAAACACTAATTTATCTCAATCGATTATCTGATTTATTATTTGTTATTGCGCGGATACTTTGTCGGCAAAGTGGCAACGAAGAAAAGCTATGGAAACCGCACACAAGTGAAAATCGGGATTGAGAACAAGATGAAAAAATCTGTGATATCAATTGGTATGGGTGAAATGGGCGGGGTATTTTCTCGCGCATTTTTGAGAATTGGCCGCCCTGTCTATCCAGTAACACGCTCTACCAAGATCGCAGATGCAGTCCTTTCCTACCCTGCTCCAGAATTGGTACTGGTTGCGGTAGCGGAAGGTGATTTACACGCCACACTCTCCGATCACCCTGAAGATTGACGAAAACGGTTATGCTTGTTACAAAATGAATTATTGCCTGAAGACTGGCAAAAACACCAGATAGAAGCACCAACTGTTATATCCGTCTGGTTTGAAAAAAAGAAGGGTCACGATGTAAAGGTGATTATAGCTTCGCCTGTTTATGGTCCACATGCCTCACTGATACATGATGCTTTACAATCAATCGATATACCTTGCGATATCGTGAATCACGAAGATGATCTGCTGTACGAACTGGTACGTAAAAATGTCTACATTCTGACTTCCAATATTGCGGGGCTGGCAGTTGATGGGACTGTAGGTGAGTTATGGACGGATCATCAAACATTTGCCACTCAGGTCGCCAATGAAGTCATTGATATACAGGAATACCTTACTGGCCGGACATTACCTCGAGACCGCCTGATTTCAGGCATGGTGGAAGCATTCGATGCTGACCCCGATCACAAATGCAAGGGGCGCTCTGCGCCTGTACGCCTGGCACGTGCGTTGAAGCTAGCGGCAGAAGCTGATATCGAAACGCCAGAATTGTCCATCATTCAACAAAAATACTGTTGACCGGGTATTTCAATCCGATTTTCCGGTGGGTTAATTTTAAGGTCGTGCCTTATTGATGAACCCACACAAATTTTCTACGCCATCCAGGATTCGGGGTGTCGCTCTTGTCATCAATGCTGATGGTACCGTATAGAGGTGACCGTTTTTAACAGCATCCAGCATTTTCCATTGATACCATCTATCTAGCCGATTGACTGACCTCGTGCTTTTTGACTGACTGTCTTCCGTTGAAATAATTACAGCCGGATTTTCAACCAGTACTGCCTCTTCCGACACGGTCGGCACCAATGTATCGATGTCGGCAAAAATATTCCGCCCACCGCAAAGTGTAATGGCATCATTAATCAAATGCCTGCGATTAATAGTCATTAGCGGTTTATCCCACACCTGGTAGAACACGGACACTTGTTGACTTGCTAGGTATTCGGATCTTAATTGCTGAAGTCTTATATTGTATTGTTCGATGATTGAATCAGCCCGGGTATCAGCCAACATGGCTATATTGGCCAAGTGTAAAGGAATATCATCAAGTCGGCTGGATTCAATCGCAAACACCTTTATACCAAAGCGCTCCAATGCCTCGATGTCTCTGGCCGAGTTTCCTGATCGCCAACTAATCACCAGATCAGGTTTGAGCGACAAGATGGCTTCGATATCTATCCGTGATGCATTTCCAATTCGGGTAATTCTTAATGCTTCAGGCGGGTAATCACTGTATTCAACCACGCCGACCACGCTGTCACCTGCACCCGCAGCAAATAGTAGCTCTGTAATATCTGGTGCAAGGCTGATAATTCTACTAGCTGGTTGCTGTAGTTCGACCAGCCTGCCCCGAACATCTGTGATGCTAACAGCCCAACCGGTAGCAGAAAATAAAAAGGCAACAACGGCTAGTATCGAACGTAGGATAAATACTGTGCCAATATTCTGCTGAAAAACTGGCATAATTTAGATGCGGGTATTATGAAACACCAGTGTGGCAGGACGCTCATCATCAATCTTGATTCGGGAAATTGCTGCGTTATCAACCTGAAGACGATAGATACTCTCTACTGGCATATTCAGTACATATCCGATGATGGCCCGCATGACACCAGCATGTGCCACAACCAGAATATGCTCACCGCGCAGCTTAACCAGTATCTCCTCCCACGCGCTGCTAACACGTAAAGAAAACTCTGATAACGACTCGGCACCGGGTGGCGGATATTTTACCGGTTCATGCAAAAATCGCTTTAACATATCAGGGCCAAGCTGTTGCAACTCGTCTGGCGTTTTTCCTTCCCACTCTCCAAATCCGATCTCTTTAAAGCGCGCCTCTTCATGCACAGTTTTCCCAATTCTAGTTCCCAGCGAATAGGCAAACTCGCTACATCGACTCAATGTCGAGGTGACTATGGCAGACCAAGGTTGACTTCTCTCGACTGCCTGTTCCATCTGTCGCCACCCTTTCTCACTCAGAGGATCATCTGTTTGCCCTCGGTAGCGACGACCGCCAACGGGCTCACCATGACGAATCAGATCAACCAGCATTTCTCTCTATCCTTATGTATGCCCGATCAGTACACCAATCGCTCATCAACTTAACCAACCTGTGATGGTTAATATCGCAAAAACCACCAGCCAGGTAATCAAACTGCGTTTCACCAGGGATCGAGCCGCCTGGATTTGTTCCGCAATGACATTTGCGTCCGCTAATTCAAAACTATCATAGTTAATTCCACCTAACTGCAGCGCACCCATACCACTTTCGATCACTACCTTTTGGTTTCTACTCACCCAGTCGGTATCCCGGTTTTTTATTGCCCGATGCATGGATTGGATCGCGTCGACAAAACTACCCGCCATTGCATAACCAAGCCCTGTAATACGTACCGGCAACCAATCCAGAATGGCATGCAGACGAATACCCGCCTCTATAAACCCCGACTCATTATTCCCCTTATTCTGCGCGAACATTTTCATTTCACAGCTCAATC
The DNA here is from genome assembly GCA_046754065.1 of Gammaproteobacteria bacterium. GTDB lineage: Bacteria > Pseudomonadota > Gammaproteobacteria > SZUA-140 > SZUA-140 > JBHHVB01. The sequence continues at coordinate 22,829 of JBHHVB010000008.1, read as the reverse complement.
TATAAAGAAAAGCACCTGCAGGTCCCAGGATAACGAACCAGAAAATCACGCCTAAAAACCTCTCGTTTGACTGCAACAAAATAAAGGCAATAATTTTTCTGGTTATTTTTGTTCTCTCTAAAACTGAATCATCACCCAGAAGTTGTCGGGCAGACAAATACGCTGCGTCTGTATCATCCCGTTTCCAGGCTACCAGATAGTCATCAATCGATGCGTCTTCTGTTCGCGGGCCTATGACATAAAACAAAACCAGCAGTGAAAACAGCAGTGATATGCCCCATCCAAGATTTCCATGGGTCTGTGCAATGAAATACTGCGGTATAACAGCTGGCAATATCGAGCTGGTCACTACCATTAGTACACCAAAGCCGTTATCAAGCCATGTGGTTTTCTGACACCGATGGTAAAATGACGCTACATAACGGTTGAACCAGTGATAGTTTCTTATTTTAGGCCAGGGCTTTGAAATTCGTTCGACGAATATCACCAGCAAGATGGTGATCAACTTCATAGGGTTATTCCGTATTTTTTGGTTCTTCCAGTAATTTTACAAGATATCGCCAGTCAAACGCATCACCCGGGTCTGTTTTTCGATCAGGCGCGATATCGCAATGGCCTACAACATCATGCGTATTAATCCCGGGATAGTGATTGCCTAAAATGACTATTGATTGTGCAAGTTTCCGGTACTGTACATCCTCATAAGGAACGTTATCACAGCCCTCCAGTTCGATGCCAATTGAAAAATCATTGCATGCGATACGTTCCTGATAACAGGAGTCTCCCGCATGCCATGCCCGGTGGGTGAAAGGCACAAACTGAACCGTTTCACCATTCCGATAGATCAACAGGTGTGATGAAACCCGCATTCGATAAATCTCTGGAAACGATGCATCGTCGTGCGGATTTAACGTATTTGTAAACAGGGCCTCTATGTAAGGACCTCCGAATTTACCCGCTGGCAGACTAATGCCATGGATGACTACCAGATTAATATCGATGTCCCGGGGACGTTCGTCGAAGTTCGGTGAGGGCACTCTGCGTGCAGTCGATAACCAGCCATTGTGTATTTGATCATCCATTGATTTCTACCACATATTATCCAGTTATATTATGGTGCTTTTAGACCGGCCTCCACCATGCCATGCGCAATATGCGGCCAATACGTCGCAAAATCAAACGACGGGCTATGAGAATGATTATGGCACTGCACGCAGATCTGCTCACCACGTGCAGTCGCATTTCCTACCGGCCATTTCCCGGCCGATTCCACATGCTCGCGCGCAGCACCATGACATGATTCACATTGCACATGCATCAGTGACGGTGTTGTTTCCGCATCAATAAATCCGCCCACTTTATCAAATCCCACGCTGTGGCAGATAATACATGCCGGATCGAACGCCTTGCCGGCATCCTGAAGCGCGTAAAATGCCTCGGCGTGCTTGCTGGACGACCACTTTTGATGCTCCGTTACGTGGCAACCTGAACATGATTGATCGCCGGCGTAAGGGCTCTCCCCAGATTCAAGTGATTTGCGCAAAGCAACACGCTTTTCATACGCTTCTCTAACCTTGTCATTATATTCTTCATACCATGAGGCCATACGTTGCGCATCACCAACAGATTTGGGTAACGGGATAACTTGATGTCGCCATGATGCTATGTTTCCCATTGAATCAACTGTGAGGTCCACGCGACCCAGGCGCATACCCCTGGAACCTGGCTGCAGAACCAGGGTAGAACCAATTCGTTCTGGATCACCAAACAACTCATAGCGAGATTTAATGATTAGCACGTCAATATGACTAAGGTCAAAGAGTTTTCGCGCCAACTCAAGCGGCAGCGACGTGCTCAAAATAGTCGTTTTTCCAGACGCTTTTGCGTCAGTCAATGATTTCATTAATCCGTCTGTTTGACCGTTTTCTGGATCGTTCACCCCATGCATTTGAGACATCGGATTGTCAGCCGTATTCAGCCAGCTAAAAAAGGCAATCTGCTTTTTCCCGTGGATAAGCGTTCGCTCCGTTTCCGCAAAGCCCGGATTGGCATCATTCGTCACAAATGGCAGGTTAGCTCGCGATAAAAAGGCCTCGCCAAATGCCAGGTCTCGCCATTGTACGCCAATGGCATCGTAATCAAGACTGGCAAGTCCTTTGAGGATATATTCGCTGGTCAACTTATCCTGAGGTGTCTCACTAATCAACAGACCACCGCTTGAAATCAAAAACAAATCAGGGATCTCGCGTCTAAGCGAATCGACCATCTTTACGCGACGTTTTAATCCGCCAAGATCACCCTCTTCACTACAACCACACGGCTCCAGCTCCCCATCCAGATTACCCGAATAGACGAGCACCCGTTCGCTATTCATGTTCTCCGGTGGAGTGGAAACGCAGGCATTCATCAAGATGACCAGTAGCACCACTGCGTGTTTTATGCACATATTCATTGTGTGATTACAAGAACTATCAAGTGTGGTGCCGGTGAGACGAATCGAACGCCCGACCTACTGATTACGAATCAGTTGCTCTACCAACTGAGCTACACCGGCATATTGAAAACCAGGCAGGAGTATAAAAGATTGACGTGCCTTGATACAACTCTTGTATCAAGAAAGTGATATTTTTTAATCACTTATCAGGTCCATTTTACTGCATACGGTGATGAGTGAACGATTGGTCTTCGATCCAGTATGATATCCGTTAGCAACCTGGCCGATGCCGGGCCAAGGACGACTCCATTTCGAAAATGCCCGGCATTAATATATAGTCCGTCAATATCTGGTAGTTTACTGATCAACGGCACACCCTCCGCAGAACCAGGCCTGAGCCCTGCCCAATGACGAATGACATCATGGCTTGCCAGTTTCGGAATCATGCTCTCCGCTGCAAACTTCAATTCTGCGAGAGCCTGGTCCGTAGTGGACTTGTCAAATCCCACATCTTCAACGGTACTACCAACGAGCACATGGCCATCACGCCTGGGTATCACATACCGTCCGTTACTCAACACGATGCGGCTAATCAGGCCAGGCTCAGTCCTATACAATAACATCTGTCCCCTTACCGGTTTCACAGGGATTGATAGCCCATGTTCACTTAAAAGACTTGCGCTCCACGCACCGCCGGCGATGACGATTTTACCAGCCATGAGCTTACCCACACTGCTCGTTACACCCTGAATCTGACCATTTTCTACCAGCAGTGATTCAACCTCGACATGTTCTTTTATATCGACGCCAGATACTTCCAGACTCCGCCTAAGTGCCTGGATTAGTCGCGGATTTCGAATTTGGGCGATCTCAGGTAGCCAAACCGCTTTTTCACCATAAGGTCCTAACTGCTGTTCACAGGCCCGAATAGCATCCCGCTCAAGGACTTCAACCTGACTGTTCTGTGACACTGCCCATGACACCGCAGGTTTGATGGCCTCTTCATCCAGTAGCAACAATCCCGACTGCGTCCACTCCGGATCAATTCCGGTTTGAATAGCGAGTTTTTTTGCTAAATCAGGGTAATCCTTCTGCCCCCAGACGGCCAGCTCATTCACCGGATCAGGATAACGCCAGGGATAAAGTGGCGACAAGATGCCACCGCCTGCCCAGCTGGATTCCTTACCGACGGCATGTCGATCAAGAATTGTTACGGCAAACCCGCTTTCGGATAACTCCCTCGCGGTTAGCATACCAATCAGGCCGCCGCCAATAATTATGCAATCCGACACCCGATTACACCCTGTAGATACGAAAAATGTTAACCCTATCACAAAATTATTCTGATTACCTGCCGATCGCATATATCCAAGGAATAGAAAATTCAGGTGCGCGTGAGATTGGAATTAACCGTTTATCGGAAAATTGCTACAGCACATCTGAATTCAAATGACAGTGAATAATGTGATTGGTAACAATATAGGCATGAAAAAGGCATACGCAGGATTTACGCTGATTGAATTATTGGTCACCATTGCTGTGGCTGCGATAGTGATAACCGTCGCACTACCAAGCTTTGGTGATTTTATTCGGAATAATCGGCTCGTAACCCAGGCTAACACACTCATTACATCGTTGAATATCGCACGTAGCGAGGCAATAAAGCGCGGTATGACTGTCAACGTATGCAGTAGCAACAACCAGATAAGCTGTACCTCAACAAACTGGAAGGATGGCTGGATTGTTGTAACCACTGATGCAACACCCGAGGTACTGCGCGTTTACGAGTCCCTGTCCGGACAAAGCAGCTTAACCAATGCAACGACAACAATTGGCTACAAGGGCTCAGGTTTTCTTAATGGTGCAGCCAGCACATTTCAACTATGTGATGAACGAACAGCAGAAACTGGCCGTCAGATTAGCGTAAGTCTAACCGGGCATCCTTCTGTACAGGACCTTAACTGCACATGATTACCAGGACTAGATCATGAGTCGATTTTTTTACAATTCGCTTTGCTCAAGACAACAGGGATTTACCATTATTGAAATCCTGGTGACGATTGTCATTCTATCGATTGGCCTACTGGGAATTGCCGGACTGCAACTAACTGGCTTACGAGCAAATCACAGCGCCTATTCACGCACCCAGGTTTCACTCCTGGCGAGCGATATGGCTGAACGTTTATCTGCAAATCTCCAGGGTGTCGCTGCTGGTAATTACGACAGTATTACTATCAAACCTGCTGATCCACAATGTATTTCAACTGCTGCAGGGTGTACGTCCGCACAAATGGCTCAATATGATGCATTTGAGTGGTTAACATCCCTGGGCAGTGTTCTACCCTCAGGCATAGGCACTGTATCAGGCGCTGGTGCCGGATCAACATTCACTATTACTGTGATGTGGGATGATACCCGTAGCGGTGCCACAGGCACTGGCTGCGATGCCAACAACCCTGCCGACCTGAAATGTTTTCAAATGTTGATGCAACCATGAATTATTCAGATAACTCAATGAATACCTTTTCTCACCAACGAGGCATCACCTTGGTTGAACTGATGGTTGCGCTCGTTGTGAGCTTGATTCTATTAGCAGGCGTAATTCAGATATTTTCCAGCAATCAGGCCACCTATAGACTTCAGGAAGCACTGTCACGTTTACAAGAAAACGGTCGCTTTGCTATCGAACACCTACAAAAAGATATTCGAATCGCCGGCTTTCCTGGTAACGCATTCGCGGGTAATGCGATTCAGGGTTGTGATAGAGAAACAGAGGCGTGCGCCAATGGAAATGCCGGCGATACGATCACTGTTAGCTATCAATCAGCAGTCGATTGTCTGGAGCAGGCAACGCCTGCTGGAACTGCTGTGAACACCTATTATATTCAAAACGCAAACCTGATGTGCCTCGGCAATGGGAGCGTCACACCTCAATTACTCGTCGAGGGTATAGAAGGCATGCAAATCCTCTATGGAGAGGACCTGGATAATGACGCCGATGCAAATCATTACGTCGTCGCAAGTTTCCCAGGTCCACCTATGCTAAATATGAATAATGTCACCAGCGTTAGAGTTACGCTAGTCGCCAGAACGATCGAAGACAACGTTGCGTCAGCCGTCAACAACGGTGACAAACGAATCCGACATACGTTTACAACCACAGCAACGCTACGCAACAAGGCGGGTTAAATCGTAAAAAGGCATTAATGGATAAATATGATGGAAAGCACATACCCCTCATCAATCAAAAGGCAAAATGGTTCTGCACTGGTCATCAGCCTGCTTATTCTGGTCGTTATGACCATACTCGGTGTAACCTCAATGAGCTCTACCTCGCTGGAAGAAAATATGGCTGCAAATTCGCAGAACAGTCATGTTGCTTTTCAGGCTGCGGAATCAGCTATCAATGCTGCCATCACCGCCAATGTTGGATTTATTGCAGACACTGCGATCAATCCCCCGCAAGCCCAATACAGCTTTGGTTCCAGCACGATTAGCACCTCGAGCATTGCCTATCAGGGAACGTCAATAAAAGAAGGCGCATCTATTGGCAAGTTGGTCAGCCATCAATTCGAAATAACGGGCAACGGACTTATCAATGGTGCCAAGGCAACCAGAACCAATATTCAAGGCGTTGATGTAACTGGACCTGGTGGCATTTAACAAACATGACAGGTTGGTTTATCACTGGAGAACACTGATATGAAAAAGTTAACACTATCATCGATTATTCTGGTTATAGGCTCTTTGATTATGTCAACATCAATACACGCAGAGCTTATCAATATCGAAGAGGCCATAGAAACGGAGACATTTACATTATCGATGGATAAAGAAAGTGAAGGAACATTGATTGCAAGGCAATGTATCGCGTGTGCGAAAATCACGCTTAAGGTCGATCGTAACACCCTAGTAACCAAACAAGGAAAAACCGTTGAGATAAAAAAAGTACTCAAGCGCATGAATAACGTTGGTGCCACGATAATTTACAACGTTAAAAACAAAACTGTAACACAGATTATTTTATAAACATGGAAACTACATTTATACATCGGGGGAAAAAACACACATGCCTTAAAATGCATGACAAGTGAGGTTTATTATGTTTACGAAAAAACAAACCATTTTCCTGATGCTGCCTCTGTTCCTCCTCGCTACCTCTAGGGTAACTCTAGCAGAAGACACTGAAATCTACGTTGGAGCCAATGGCCTAAACAGCGTCAAACCGAATGTAACATTTATCATTGATACATCCGGCAGTATGGGAAGCAAGGTAACCGTCCCCGTTGTTGTCACTGGGGGCTCCGGTAGCTATGACCCAGCCCAAACCTACCCTGGCAGTTGTGATACTTCAAAAGTCTATTGGAACAGCAAAGGCAAGGCGCCTTCTTGCTCTACTGATGACTGGTTCCATGCAAGTTCCAATATGTGTGGTGACTCGACAGCTGCATTGACAACAGGCAGTGGCTATTATCTCGGAAAACTGGCCCGTTACAGACTCAAAAAGGGCAAAAGAAGATGGAGCTCATTAAGCAAAAAGGACCATGACGATCTTGTCGAATGCAAAAACGACTATGGCAGCCATGGCGATGGCGTCAGCAGCAATTATTATCCCGCTGATGAGAAAAACGGCGGCCCATGGATTTCCACGAATAACAAGTCAATCAACTGGAATAAAACTGGCAAAGCCTACACGCTTTATAGCGCAAATTACCTGAACTGGAAAGCTGCCAGTGGTGGAGGGGGCGGCGGTGGTGGCTCCGTCCAAATGACCCGACTACAAATTGTACAAGATGTGTTTAACAAACTAATGGACAGCACATCGGGTATTAACACCACGGTGATGCGTTTCGATAATAAGTCTCGGTCAGCTAATAAAGGCGGTTATTTCTTGTTGCCAATGCAGGAACTGAACGATACGACCCGAGCCGGTATCAAATCAGCCGTTAGCGCGCTTTCACCTGGCGGGTATACGCCTCTGGCAGAAACGCTTTATGAGTCAGTTCAGTTTTACAGAGGCGGTAACGTATTTTTTGGCAACTCTACCTCGCCAGGGACTAATCATTCAGGGGTACTGGTCTCTGGAAATTCATCAAAATACCTTAGCCCAATCGACTTTCAATGCCAGAAAAATTTTACGGTGTTATTGACCGATGGGCAGCCTACCTATGATGGTGATGCCGACTCACAGATCAATTCATTACCTGGTTTTAGCGGTATAGCGGGCTCTTGTGGATATAGTTCTGATGACTGTCTCGATGAGCTGGCCCACTACACATATACCAAAGACCAGCGTAACGACCTGAATGATACGCAAAACATTATTACTTACACCATTGGTTTCCATACCAACCAGCAGTTGTTACAAGACACTGCTACCAAGGGTGGCGGACAATACTACACAGCCAGTGATACATCTGGCCTTACCGATGCATTCACGTCGATAATTACCAATATTTTGGCAACCAACGATACATTTGTTGCGCCTGCAGTGGCAGTGAATGCATTCAACCGCCTGACACACCGTGACGAACTGTATTTTGCACTATTTAGACCATCCGGTTCACCCAAGTGGGCAGGAAACCTGAAGCACTATAAACTCGCCGGCCAACCAGTCATCATCACTGACGCAGGCGGACAACCGGCGGTTGACCCCAACACAGGCTTCTTCGATAAAAATTCGACCAGCTTTTGGACACCAGCGGCCATCGCACCCGATGGTGACAATGTCGCCCTCGGTGGTGCAGCCAGCATATTAGGAACTACCCGCAATATTTATACCTATACAGGAACTTCAGCACCGAATAATGAATCGTTAACCTCTTCAACTAACGCATTTCATGAAAGCAATGCAGCTATCACAAAGTCGATGCTAGGAATCCCAACGCAAACAGATGCCTACCGAACGAGTCTATTGCAATGGTCACGCGGTATCGACGTTTTTGATGAAAATGAGGATGGAAACACCAATGATTCACGTCAAAGCATGGGAGATCCACTTCACTCCAAGCCATTACTGGTCACCTACGGCGGTACTGATACCAGTCCTGACATCACATTATTTGTGGGAACCAATGAAGGCTATCTGCATGCCTTTAATGCATCAACGGGCGCGGAATTGTTTTCTTTCATTCCTCAGGAAGTATTACCCAACCTGGATAAATTCTATCTGGGTTCATCCGCAGAACCACACCCTTACGGCCTGGACGGTCCGATAACCGCATGGGTGAATGACGCAAATCAAAATAATATTATCGAAAGCGGTGAACATGTTTATGTTTACATTGGTATGCGTAGAGGTGGCCGAAATTACTATGCGCTCGATGTCACCAACCGTAGTGCACCAGTCCTCAAGTGGCGCATCATCGGTGGTACCGGTGATTTTACCGAGCTGGGCGAGACATGGTCAGCACCCATACACTCAAAGATCAAAATTAATGGTATTGAGAAGAACGTGTTGATCTTCGGTGGTGGATACGATACTAATCAAGACGTATCTGGCCCATCCACTGCCGATACACAAGGCCGAGCAATCTATATCGTCGACGCAACGACCGGACAGCGCCTTTGGTGGGCCGGTCCTGCAGGATCTAATCTACCGTTGACAGCCATGACGAACAGTATTCCATCTGACATCAAACCCGTTGATATCGATGCAGACGGTTACACAGACCTTATGTATGTCGGCGACATGAAAGGTCAAATATGGCGTTTCGACTTTGATAACGCGGGTAACACGGGCGTTTCAAACCTGGCGACTGGTGGTGTCGTCGCAAAATTTGGTGGCGCGACTGCTGCTGATGCCAGACGCTTTTACTATGCACCCGATGTGGTCTATTCAAAATTCAACGGTGCTCACACCTTCTATATTAATATCGGCTCAGGTTACAGGGCACATCCACTCGATAAATCGATACAGGAAACCTTTTACTCATTCCGCGATCCGGATGTGTTCACGACACCGACATCCTATACATTCGTCACTGAGTCAGACCTCTACGATGCTACCGATAATATCATTGGCGAAGGCAGCGCATCCCAAAAGTCTGCTGCATTGACGAGCCTTAATAGCGGCAGTGGCTGGTATATTAAACTGCACAATGGGGGCATTTATGAGGGAGAAAAAGTACAAGGTATCGCAACAACTATAAACAACATGATTCTGTTTACGACTTTCACCCCTGTCGCATCAACTCAGACATCTTGTTCCCCGAGCAGAGGCGTTGCGACTTTATATGCAATCAGTCTCTTTGATGCAACACCAGTCCAAAATCTGGATTTGGTAGGGGACGTAAATAGTTTGACGAAATCCGACAGAAAGAAGACGTTGGTTCGCGGTGGTATTCCACCCGAAGTAACGATTCTCTTTCCAAAAGGGAATCCACCACTAGTCTGTGTAGGACCGGAATGTCTTACTGACATACCAATTGATAACTCGATGCAGAAATTATACTGGCGTGAGGAATAAATGCGCCGATACTGGTATTACGTGCAAACTGGAGATCATAGCATGAAAAGACAAAATTCAGGATTTACACTTATCGAACTGATGGTCGCGGTTGCAGTGATTGGCATCCTGCTTGCCATCGCATTCCCTTCTTATCAAAATAATGTCAGGGAATCGCGTCGTGCAGATGGATATTCAGTATTATTGAATACTGCTGTAAACCAGGAACGATACTTCACCGAAAACAATACCTACAATGCGGCAATGACTGCAACTTCTGGCGAAGGTTACTATAGCGTTAGTTCTGCAGCCTGCGCCGGTTCTACCATCAACAGCTGTGTTGTCATGTCGGCGGCTGCCCAGGGTGCGCAGGCCAGCGACTCATCCTGTACGCCACTGACTTTAGACTCTCGTGGTGTTAAAGGACCAGCCAACTGCTGGTAAACGGGTGGTTGCTACCCTTGCAAACTCTTTGGCAGGGAAAAGATCACGTTTTCTGATAAGCCTGTTGTCTCATCTACAGATTCTGCACCTAACATCTGTAATCGGCTGATAACATCCGCAACCAGCACCTCGGGCACAGAAGCACCGGCGGTTACGCCAATACAGTCTTTACCTGCGAGCCAGCCCTGATCTATTTCCTCAGCATTATCAATCAAATAAGCCTGTCGACCGTGCTTTTCGGCGATCTCTCTCAATCGGTTCGAGTTTGAGCTATTACCCGATCCGACGACAAAAATCAGGTCACAGGTTTCTGCCAATGACTTTACAGCGTCTTGACGGTTTTGCGTTGCGTAGCAGATGTCATCCTTCTTCGGGCCAACAATTTCGGGAAACCTTGATTGCAACGCGTCGATCACTTTTGCCGTATCGTCCATCGACAAGGTTGTTTGGGTCACATATGCAAGGTTCGCTGGATCCCTGACCGACAATTGATTCACATCCTCTGGCGTCTCGACCAGATGCATACCCGCATTCGCGCTGCGATACTGACCCAGCGTCCCTTCAACCTCAGGGTGTCCTGCATGACCAATCAAAATGCACTCTCTACCATCCTTATCATGCTGGGCCACCTCGACATGTACCTTGGTAACCAGTGGACAGGTTGCATCAAACACTCTCAGGCCTCGCTTATCTGCTTCTTCCCTAACCTGTTGGGACACACCGTGGGCACTGAAAATAACGATCTTGTTATCGGGCACTTCGTCCAGTTCTTCGACAAATACTGCGCCCTTGTCACGCAAGCCCTGTACCACAAACTTGTTATGCACGACCTCGTGACGCACGTATACGGGCGCGCCAAACACCTCCAGCACTCGCTCCACGATTTCTATGGCCCGTTCAACGCCGGCGCAAAAACCGCGCGGGTTGGCTAACTTGATTTGCATAAATAGATCGCCCTGTTCAATTAATCCGGTTCAATTCCCTGAAGTTTCATCTGAAATGTTGCCGCGCCCACCTGTCAACGCATCGACGATCAATATCGCAGCACCAATCGTGATTGCCGAATCAGCCACATTGAAAGCCGGCCAATGCCATTGCGAATAAAAGACATCGATAAAGTCAATAACATAGCCCAGCATGATCCGGTCCCAGACATTTCCGAGCGCACCACCTAATATCAGCGCTAACGCAATCGCTGTATGCCGTTGACCCGATTCAAGCCGATGCATCCACACCACCAGAAAAATACTAACGCATAATGCGAGCACAGTAAAAAACCACCGTTGCCAACCAGATGCATCACTTAAAAAACTAAAGGCCGCCCCGGTATTATAGGCCAGTGTGATATTAAGGAAAGGCAATACGCCAACGGTTTCGTGTAGCTGAAGAGAGTTCTCGGCAAGCTGTTTGGTAGACTGGTCCAGCACAATTACTGCCAACGACAACACAAGCCATTTTTTCATGCAGATTTTCCTAACACGCTCTCATTCCGGTTTATGCATGGCGTCTTGACTCTCCATCTCCTGCAACATTGTCAACACACCGCCCGCACAATTCCGGATGATCAGAATGGCTACCCACATCTTCACGATGATGCCAGCACCGTACACACTTGCCCCATCTGGATGAGTCTACCTTTAACGCCAGCTTTCCACCCACTACCAGGGGTACATCTACCGCACCTTCCGGCTTCGATTCAATGCTATGGACTCTTGCGTATGATGTGATCAATACAAACCGCAATTCATCTTCAAGCCTGGACAAATGGTTAACCAATTCATTGTCACAATATAAATCGACTTCAGCATCGAGAGATGAACCGATATTACCCGCAGCCCTAAGCCGCTCCAGTTCCTTACTGACGCCATCTCGCACCGCTATGATCTGCTTCCAGAACGAAGCATCCAGATCGTCTGATTGATCGGATGATGGCAAGGTATACCATTCTGCCAGAAGCACCGATGCATCCCTTTCGCCCGGCATATGTTGCCAGATATCTTGAGCGGTGAAACTCAATATAGGGGCAAGCCAGCGAGCCAGTGCCTCAATAATATGATACATCGCTGTCTGGGCTGATCGGCGGGCCAGACTATCTGTCTGTGTCGTATATTGCCGGTCCTTTATGATATCCAGATAGAATCCACCCATCTCTACCGCACAAAAGTTATGTATCTTTTGGTAGATGATGTGAAATTCATAACTTTTGTATGCGGCCCGTATTTCATCCTGTAAAGATGCGGCCCTGTATACAGCCCATTGATCCAGAGCAAGCATTTCATCAAATGGAACCACATCTGATGCCGGGTCAAATCCATTCAGATTAGCCAGTAGAAATCTGGACGTATTGCGCAAGCGCCGATAGGCGTCTGACATACGTTTTAATATCTCGTCAGAAACGCTCATCTCACCACGGTAATCAGTTGATGCAACCCATAATCGCAATATGTCCGCCCCTAGCGAGTTCACAACCTTTTGCGGTGCGATAACGTTACCCAGGGATTTTGACATTTTTCTGCCGTCTGCATCGACGGTAAACCCATGGGTAAGCACTTCCCTGTATGGTGCCTGACCGTGCATCGCGACTGACGTTAATAATGAGGACTGAAACCAGCCTCGATGTTGATCGGAGCCTTCGAGATACAAATCCGCGGGGAACGGTAACTGCTTCTCGTCTCCGAGGACACAAAAGTGGGTGACGCCGGAATCAAACCAAACGTCCAGTGTATCACTGATCTTTTCATACTGGTTCGCATCATCACCCAGCAAGTCACTAACATCCAGGTCAAACCATGCATCAATACCCTGCTCTGCCACAAGATCAGCAACCTTCTCGATCAATGCCACTGTTTGCGGATGGGGCTGCCCACTCTCCTTATGGATTAAAAGGGTTATGGGCACACCCCAGGTACGCTGCCTGGAGATACACCAGTCAGGGCGATTTTCCACCATACCCGAGATGCGGGCCTGTCCCCAGTCAGGAAGCCAGGTCACGTTTTTAATGCACTGCATGGCATCATCGCGCAGGTTTTTCTGGGACATGCTGATAAACCACTGCGGCGTTGCGCGAAATATAATTGGTGTCTTGTGCCGCCAGCAATGCGGGTAACTATGTTTGATCGCAACCTCGTGCATTAACGCACCACGTGCCTTCAAAACCTCAATGACATGATCATTCGCCTCAAAAACATGTTCACCGGCAAAAAGTGGTGTGTCCGGTAAAAAATGTCCTCTGTTGTCGACAGGATTATCAACAGGCAGATTGTAACGAGAGCCAACGACATAGTCTTCCTGTCCATGGCCAGGTGCCGTGTGTACGGCACCGGTTCCTGCCTCGGCAGTCACATGCTCACCGACAATCACAGGCACTTCCCGTTCATAAAAAGGATGCTGAAGTTTTATTCCCTCGAGATCCTTACCACAACAATAGGCAATCACCCGATAGTCTTCAATTCCGTAGCGAACCATCGCATCTTTCACTAGCTGGTCTGCCAACAGCAATCGACCATGGCCATGTTTACCCTCAAACTGCACGACTACATATTCGAACTCCGGGTTGAGTGCAACCGCCTGGTTAGCCGGTAATGTCCATGGCGTTGTCGTCCAGATCACTACCGAGATTGACCCCTTGCCTTCGTGGTCAGGCACGTGATGACATCGCTCGATCAACGCTTCTTCGTCTAGCACCCCGAACTTCACGTCGATCGCAGGTGAAGTGCGCTCCTCGTACTCAACCTCAGCCTCTGCCAGTGCGGATCCGCAGGCGCTACACCAGTGAACCGGTTTATAGCCCTGATGCAGATGACCTGCATTGATGATCTTGCCCAGTGCGCGAATAATATCGGCCTCAAACTGATAATTCATCGTCAGGTAGGGATGATCCCAGTTACCCAGAATACCTAGACGTTTAAAGTCCTCTCTCTGCTTGTTAACCTGTTTCGCCGCATATTCGCGACATGCCTTGCGAAATGTTTTCGCATCGACCTTATGGCCAGCCTTGCCGACCTTTTTTTCAACCATTAATTCAATGGGTAAACCGTGACAATCCCAGCCCGGCACATAGGGTGCGTCATACCCCTCCAACGATCTTGATTTGATAATGATATCCTTCAACACTTTATTAACCGCGTGCCCAATGTGAATATCCCCATTCGCATACGGCGGGCCATCATGCAGTACAAATTTCTCATTGCCTTTTCGCTTTTCCCTAAGTTGTCCGTAAACATCAATCTCCTGCCATTTTTTCAAAAATTCAGGTTCACGGTTAGCGAGGTTAGCCTTCATCGAAAAGGCTGTCCTGGGCAAATTCAGTGTCTCTTTATAGTCGGTCATAAAACTTTAAAAACACTCCGGTTCCATTAATTTAAATTTCTTTCAATATCCTGACACAGGGAATGCATCCGCACAATCCATGCGTGAACCAAAATAGGCCCTGGCCTGCTTCACATCCAGATTGATCTGTTTTATTAACGCATCAACGGAATCAAAGCGTTTTTCATCCCTTATTTTTTTAAGGAATTCTATCTGGATATGCTTCCCGTAAATATTCCCGTCAAATTCGAACAAATGCACCTCTAGCAAGCACTTGCTTCCATCAACCGTTGGTCTAACCCCGATATTGGCTACGCCTTTCAAGGGCTCATTTTCGATACCAAACACCTCAACTGCAAACACACCGGACAAAGGCGTAACCCGACGGTTTAACGCAATATTCGCGGTCGGAAAACCAATCGTACGTCCGCGACCATCACCATAGGCGACCTTGCCCGCCATTCGATAGGCATGACCCAGCAATTTTTCAGCGGTACTGATCTCTCCCGCTATTAATGACTCGCGAACCCGTGTACTGCTAACCCGGGCCCCCTCTATATTAAAGGCATGCATGTTAACCACTTTGAACTTGAATTCTCTTCCAGCTGCCTTCAACATCGACAGATCACCCTGGCGCCGGAAACCGAACCTGAAGTCATCACCAACAACCAGATAGCGTATTCCGAGACCGGATACCAAAACTTGTTGAATAAAGTTCTCTGCCTTCATGGAAGCGAATGAACGATCAAAGCGCAAACACAATACACGATCCACTGCGTATCGTCTCAAGAGTTGCATTTTCTCCCTGAAACGCGTCAATCGAGAAGGCAGGTTTTCCTTAAGGAAAAATTCTTGAGGGTAAGGCTCGAAGGTGATCACTACTGAAGGCAAACCCAGCGATGAGGCTTCTTCCGCTAGCTGACCCAGCACCGCCTGGTGCCCAACATGCACCCCGTCAAAATTCCCGATAGTGGCGACACAACCATGATGTTCGGGGCGGATATTTTGTAATCCGCGAATTAATTCCATGCGCGTTTAATACCATTAAATAAAATGGCCACAGTATAGCATGCTCGCCCCATGTTACTCACATCCCTTACTCCAGGGGCACGGTGCGACAGTGCCTGGGTCGCAAGCCTAGTAATAGCAGCACAACAATATAGACGACAATACCGATAATGACCCACAACGCTAAATGCCAAACGCGTTCAAACCAGTTCCATCCCAGCCATGAACCAATGTCTTCCACACCAAAATGAAGCGCAAGCCCCATCATCGTACACGCTGCAAGTATTCTCGTTAGCCACACACCCCAGCCTGGCAAGGCTCGATAGATCCGCTGTTGTTTAAGAATCCGGAATAGGAGAAACGCATTGAGAAATGATGAGACGGCGGTAGCCAGGGCCAGTCCCGCATGAGGTGCCTTGATATCCCCAAGCACCATCGGCACAACAAACAGTACATTCAGTATCATATTGGCAAGCATTGCGACGATGCCCACCCGAACCGGTGTGCGAGTATCCTGGCGGGCATAAAAACCCGGGGCCAGCACCTTGACAAGAATAAATCCCAACAATCCTGTGGAATAGGCACACAGGCTATAGGTTGCCATCTGCATATCATGAATGCCAAATTCACCGTAGAGAAACAGCGTCGTCAGCATCGGGCTGGCCAGTAAAAACAGGCCAACGGATGCGGGTAAACCTATCAACACAACCATGCGCAACGCCCAGTCCAGGGTTCGGGAAAATTCCTCTGATGAAGACTGCGCATGTTTTCGTGACAGACTGGGCAAAATCACGGTTGCCAGCGCAATGCCAAATACACCCAGTGGAAATTCCACCAGACGATCTGAAAAATATAGCCAACTCACGCTACCGGTTACCAGAAAGGACGCGATCAGCGTATCGAACAACAGGTTAATCTGAACGACTGATGTACCGAAAAGCGCTGGCATCATCAGTTTCCTGATTCTTTGGACTCCCTCGTGATCCCGATTAAACCGGAGCCGCGGCAGTAACCCGATCCGGCCAAGATACGGAAGCTGAAAAATAAGCTGGACAATCCCGGCAATAAAAACTCCCCACGCCAGCGCCAAAACGGGCTGATCGATGTAAGGCGCAACAAAAACAGCGGCAACAATCAGGCATATATTCAGAAAGACCGGCGTAAAAGCAGGGACCGCAAAGTTTCCATAGGTATTCAGAATGCCACCCGCCAGCGCGGTTAACGAAATAAACAACAGGTAGGGAAATGTGATCCGCAGCATTTGCGCCGTCAGCTCAAATTTCTCCTCATGCTCAATAAATCCGGGCGCAGTAACCATCACAACAATTGGTGCAGCAAGGAGGCCGGCTAAAGTAACGAAAAACAGGGTCCGCGCAAGCACACCGGAGACACTGTTCACCAGCATCTGGACTTCTTCGTGGGATTTCTGACTCTGGTATTCTGACAAAACCGGCACAAATGCCTGGGAAAAAGCCCCCTCGGCAAACAATCGCCTCAGGAAATTCGGAATCTTGAACGCGACAAAAAAGGCATCTGCCCCCAGGCCAGCCCCGATAAACCGGGCAAACACGACATCGCGCACCAGGCCCAGAATTCGCGAGACAAATGTCATACCACCGACTGTGGCGGTAGATTTCACCAGTTTCTTGCTCATAACTCGTCTTTGTAAGTTGTATAGGGTTCCTGCGAGTCCGCCTTACTATATAGAATTTTTCTATAAAATCAGCATAATACCTGTGTACACCGTAACGCACAAAAAGATCCTGATAATCCGTGGCAAACGCAAAAATAGCGGCGATATTATTGACAAATAGGCGAAAAATCCGCATAGTATGCGCCCTTTGGAACACTAAGCGCGAACACAGGAGCATTAAACTTGGCAAACTCAGCACAGGCCAGAAAAAGGGCCAGACAAGCAGAAAAGAATCGTAAACATAACGTAACCCTACGTTCAAATATGCGCACTGCGACCAAAAAGGTCGTTTACGCCATTTCTGAAGGAAACCAGGAAAAGGCCCAGGATGCATTCAAGTCCGCAGCACCTCTACTCGACGCAATGGCTCGCAAGGGTATTATTCACAAGAATAAGGCAGCCCGCCAGAAAAGTCGCCTGAACAGACAAATCCGCGAGATTAACGCCTGATTAAGTTATACTGAATCAATAAAAAACCGGCTGAACAGCCGGTTTTTTATTGCCCTGATTTTTTCAATTGTCGTATACCGGGCAGCGTATCCCTTTTATATCAGCACAAGATTATCTCGATGGATCAACTCCGGCTCATCTACATAACCTAGCAATGATTCCACCATATCGCTGGCCTGCCCCTTGAGCTTTTGCGTTTCAGCTGCCGAATAGTTCACCAATCCTCGCGCAATCTCCCTGCCTGCGTCATCCACACAGACAACCACATCTCCACGATGAAACTGGCCGCTCACTGACGACACACCGACGGGTAATAAACTTCTACCGGATTCCCTTAGAACCCTCACCGCACCGGCATCAATGACGAGCCTGCCCTTAACCTGTAACTGCCCTGCTAACCACTGCTTGCGCGCAGCAAGCGCTTCCTGTTGCGGCAGGATAAGCGTTCCGGTATCCCGCCCTTCAAGTATGGTCGATAATACATCACTCTCTTTACCAGACGCGATGATCGTACAGGTCCCGGATCTGGCTGCATAGCTGGCAGCCCTTACCTTGGTCAGCATACCCCCTTGCCCCCACTGCCCAACACCGCCAGCCGCCGCAAGACGTTCAAGCTGCTCATCACCTGCATGGGCCTCACGAATCAATGTTGCATCCTTGTGTTTGCGTGGATCCAGATCATACATACCTTTTTGATCGGTCAATAATATTAGTATGTTTGCCTCGATCAGGTTTGCAACCAGACCTGCCAGCGTGTCATTATCACCAAATCGAAGCTCCTCCGCTGCGACGGTATCATTTTCATTAATGACTGGCACAATGCCCAGATCAAGTAATGTACGCAGCGTACTACGTGCGTTGAGATATCGCTGCCTGTCGGCAAGATCATCGTGAGTCAATAAAACCTGCGCGGTGTGCATCCCGAAACCCTGAAAACTCGATTCATAGGCCTGAATTAAACCCATTTGGCCAATCGCTGCTGCAGCCTGCAGTTCGTGTAACGCATGAGGGCGCTTTTTCCAACCCAGTCGTTTTACACCTTCTGACACGGCACCCGATGAAACAAGCACCACCTCAATATTTTCTCTGCGGATGCCCGCGATCTGCTCAACCCATTGGCTGATCAATGATTCGTCTAGCCCCATACCATTATTGGTCAACAGGGAACTGCCAACCTTAATGACCCATCGTTTTGAATTTGCGAGCTGCTGACGTCTATTCATTCTTTAAATCCAGATGACATAAATGGCACATAAACGATATAAACCTTAATATAACCATGAGCTCTATTTTAAAGTTCCATCTCCAGGTTCATCCACATTTTCTTTCGCTTCCTCCAATGCATCCATTATCTTGTAGACGAGATCATCGGCGCCCCGTCCGCTCAATGCTGATATACGAAAAACCGGACCCTGCCACTGCAGGTCGTCTATAATTTCTTTGCAGCGTTGATCTCTTTCCTCGTCAGATAATAGATCAAGTTTATTGAGCACAAGCCAGCGCGGCCTCGATAATAATTCATCACTAAACTTGCGCAGCTCGTTCTCGATCTTTTTTACGCTTTCTACGGGACCATCATAGCCATCCATTGGCGCAACATCGACAAGGTGTAATAACAGACTGGTGCGGGATAGATGTTTTAAAAACTGAATGCCCAAACCAGCGCCCTCTGCCGCACCCTCAATCAACCCTGGTATATCGGCAACGACGAAACTGCGATGCGGTACAACGCTAACAACACCGAGATTCGGATACAGCGTCGTAAACGGGTAGTCGGCAACCTTGGGCTTTGCCGCGGAGATGGTACGGATCAGTGTTGACTTACCAGCATTGGGCAATCCCAATAAACCAACGTCTGCCAGCACCTTCAATTCCAGATGCAAATGCCGCATTTCTCCCGGAGTTCCGGGAGTCGACTGACGAGGCGCACGGTTGGTGCTGCTTTTATAGCGAGTATTACCGAGACCATGATAACCACCCTTGGCCACCAGTAACCTCTGTCCTTCCTCTACGATATCTCCGATGGTTTCGTCCGTATCCTCATCCCCGACAATAGTACCCACCGGCACATTAATTAGCAGATCGTTGCCACTCTTGCCTGTACAGTTCCCACCGCTACCCCTTTGTCCATTCTCAGCATTGAATTGTCTGGCATGACGAAAATCAATCAGGGTATTCAGGTTACTGTCCCCGACCAGAAACACATCACCCCCATCACCCCCATCGCCACCATCAGGTCCACCAAAGGGAATATATTTCTCGCGACGAAACCCAACACAGCCGCTGCCTCCATCACCCGCCTTCACCCTGATTGTTACCTCGTCTACAAATTTCATCACATGATCTGCTTATAAATATAAAAAAAGCCCCGTACGATGACGGGGCCTTCTATTCCATTGAGCCTAAAGGCTCCACGATCAATTCGTTTAATTAGCGACTACACTGACGAATTTACGTTTCTTTGGTCCTTTTTTCTCGAAAACCACCTTGCCATCTGCCTTTGCGAATAATGTGTGGTCTGTACCACACCCAACATTCACACCAGGATGAAAACGCGTACCACGCTGTCTAACAATAATGCTGCCCGCTGTTACGTTTTCACCACCATAACGTTTCACACCCAATCGTTTGGATTCTGAATCACGACCGTTTCTAGTACTACCACCCGCTTTTTTATGTGCCATTGTCTCTACCTGCTCTGAACTGGTTAGTCTGCTTCTATACCGGTAATTTCAACTTCAGTATAGGATTGACGATGTCCCATCTGCGTACGTGAATGCTTACGACGACGGAACTTGATAATCTTGATTTTTTTGCCTCGACCATGTGACTTGATCGTCGCGGTCACCTTGCCACCAGATACATAGGGTGCACCCACCTTGATTTCTTCACCATCGGAAACAAGCAGCACCTTGTCGAAATCAACGTTTTCACCTTCGTCAGCCACCAGTTTTTCAATCTTGAGGACATCCCCTGTAGTGGCTCGATATTGTTTGCCACCGGTTTCAAATACCGCGTGCATATTTCACTCCACATAAAGTAATCTGAGATAAACTGCAGACCGGATAATCGAATAATATATCACCTAAAAATTAGCTACTTACCGACACCAATCCGCGAAAACAGGCAATTTTAACTTTTGTCGCTAACAAGGTCAATGGTCAGGCAATGTTTCGCTTGCATGTACCGGGCTATCGAATTTAGAATCTGGTCTTTAAACAATAAATAGAACTAGAACGCTGAACCTGCCACAAGAAAAAATCGGAGTACCGCTGAGTCTTGAAACGATCCAGGTACTGGTTCAAAAAGACATGGCCGCGGTAAACCGCCTGAT
This sequence comes from Gammaproteobacteria bacterium, assembly GCA_046754065.1. GTDB lineage: Bacteria > Pseudomonadota > Gammaproteobacteria > SZUA-140 > SZUA-140 > JBHHVB01. The sequence continues at coordinate 1,711 of JBHHVB010000008.1, read as the reverse complement.
CCAGGCCAAACTGAAATCGGATGTCGTACTGATCGACCAGATTGGGCATTACATCATCAATAGCGGTGGGAAACGTCTACGGCCATTACTGGTACTGCTCAGCGCCCAGGCATTCAACCACAATGGGGCGCATCATATTGATTTATCTGCAATTATTGAATTTATCCATACAGCCACGCTGCTTCATGACGATGTAGTGGACGCATCTTTGCTACGTCGGGGACAAGAAACCTCCAATGCTATCTGGGGGAATGAGGCCAGCGTTCTGGTGGGTGATTTCCTCTATTCCAGGGCGTTCGAGATGATGGTTGAGGTTGGCAATATGCGAGTCATGGACATCATGTCTCATACCACCAATACGATTGCAGAAGGGGAAGTGATGCAGTTACTTAACTGCCATGACGCAGATACCACCGAAGAGCGCTATCTGGACGTCATTCACTGTAAAACTGCCAAACTGTTTGAAGCCGCGTGCCAGCTTGGCGCGGTGATTAACCACTGCAGCCCGGAAGATGAACAGGCTATGTCCCGATACGGCATTCATATCGGCACTGCATTCCAAATTATTGATGACGTACTGGATTACAGCGCCTCAGCTAAAGAAACCGGCAAGAATATCGGCGATGATCTGGCTGAGGGAAAACCTACGCTGCCACTAATCTATGTCATGCGTAACGGTACAGAGATCCAGCGACAGGTAGTTCGCAGCGCCATCGAAAACGATGGCCGGGAAAATATAGCTGATGTAATGGATGCAATCGAATCCACCGGTGCTTTAGCTTACACGGCCAGGGCAGCGCAGACGGAGGCTGAGAAAGCGGCGGAATCTATACAACACATTCCCGCCTCACGCTACAAGGAGGCATTGATTAGTCTTGCAGAATTTTCAGTCAATCGAACATACTAGAATACTTTCCCGTGTGAACTTTAATCACGGTCATAATCGATTCAACAGTTTAATGTCGGGGTGTAGCTCAGCCTGGTAGAGCACTGTCTTCGGGAGGCAGGGGTCGTAGGTTCAAATCCTGTCACCCCGACCAATTAAATCAATCACTTACAAACCACGACAGAGCCGTACCGGGTTTCTAAATGATTATTTGTCACACTGTTGTCACACTCATTCCTTCAGATAAGGAATGTGACAATGGCGAGCTTCAGAAAACGCGGTCCCTACCAATGGCAGGCCCAGGTCCGGAAAAAGGGCTATCCCCTTCAGACCAAGACCTTTGATACCCGCGCGGCCGCGGAAACCTGGGCCCGGGCCATCGAGGTAGAAATGGACCAGGGCACCTTCATCTCCCGCGCCGAGACCGAATCCACCACCCTCAAGGAATTGCTGGAACGATACCTGCGAGAGATCACTCCCACCAAGAAAGGCGCGGCGACAGAGGCCACCCGCGTGCTCGCCTTCATGAAACTCCCGCTGGCACAACGGATCGTGGCCGGTATTCGTGGCGTCGATATCGCCCGCTACCGCGATGAACGCCTGAAGGAGGGGCAGTGTCCCAAAAAGTGTGTCTGGTTGAGTCAAGGGAGAGAGAAGTCATTGAAACATAGAATCCAAAGAGAGTCTATGAATTGGATAACGATACCTTGATTCGTTTTTATCAATCGCGACTTTGGAGAGCAAAGTCATCACAGATTGAACCGAAGGCTTGGCGTTCAATCACCACGGTTTTCATGTTGTCATACCAGATCTGCTGAGGAATAC
>JBHHVB010000007.1:0-76134 GCA_046754065.1 Gammaproteobacteria bacterium | reverse complement strand
AAGATCAACTCAGGATTGAGTAAGCAATACTGTCGTTTATTTTGCGCTTACGAAATAGTTGCTGTTTTCGATAATGTTAGTTTGATAAACGATAATCTGGGTCCTCTTTATAACGGAACTGGATTAGCTGTCGATTAACAAATAAGCCATTTAAATGGAAGATGCTGTCTGTCATCAGGATAATGGTAAAAAATTATTAATAGGTGATACGTGTAATAATTTTGCCCTGCTGAAATGGAGGGCAGGATTGACTGGCAAATGTATATAAACGATACGTAATGAGGAACAACATGAAGCTTGTTTTTATTATCGGTACAGGGCGTTGTGGATCAAGCCTCGTGCATGAAATTATTGCGAAGCATAGAGACGTCGGGTTTATCTCCAATATTGATGATAATCTTGCTTTTCTGGATCTAAAAGGGCGATGGAATAACCGGATTTTCGGATCTCCAATCGGGAAATATACTAAGAAAGGGAGATTACGGTTCGCTCCGTCCGAAGCCTATCAGCTCATCTCAAGGCAAGTGTCCCCTGTCTATGTGAGACCTTGCCGGGACCTGTTGGCTGAAGATGTCAGTGTGCAGTTGGAAAACAGGTTCAGAAATTTCTTTTTCCAGCGTTACCAGTCACAAGGAAATAAAGTTTTTATACACAAATATACCGGATGGTCACGAATTGGATTCTTTTCGAAAATATTTCCAGACGCAAAATTCATCCATATAGTAAGAGATGGCAGGGCTGTATCCAGTTCATATCTGCGCATGCCGTGGTGGGAAGGATGGGGTGGGCCAGAAAACTGGCTATGGGGGAAATTACCGGAAAATTATGAACGGGAATGGTATGAAAACAACCGCTCGTTTGTATGTCTCGCCGGGATTGGCTGGAAGCTATTGATGGATTCCTTTGAATCAAGCTCGAATCAACTGGATGAAAGCCGGTATTTACAGGTTCGCTACGAGGACTTTTTGGACCATCCGATTGATAACATGAAGCGCATGCTCGCCTTTAGTGAGATTGACTGGACAAGCCATTTTGAGAAGAGTGTTAAAAGCAGAAAATTAAAAAAAGCGCTGAAGAATACCTACGAAGCCGATCTGACTTCCTATCAGCTGGAAGAATTAAATAACTGCCTGGATGAGAAACTTAAGCAGTATGGATATCTCGAGTAGCCATTCTCACAGGGCAATTTTGTCCGGTGACATCCGAGTGCTGGAAGGGAAGCATCAATACGCTGTGTGTCAATAAGCATCGGACTCCATTATAGCGTGACTGCCTGATTCATCGTTCAATGAATCGGGCAGTCCGGATACGATAATCCTGTGAAAATTGATTAAACGGGTTATGTCTTTTTTGTAGACCGTCAGATGCTCGAATTATAGAATTCAAGAGCTGATGGTAATGATTTTGCTTGATTGGTAATTAACGGTAAAACATCGTTGACAAAATAGGGGGCCCTTGTTTGCCAAAACATATACCAGGGATTGGTCAGTTGTATTACACCCGTAAGCAATTCCTCTGCAGTATTTGCCCTGCCTAAATCTGAGTTGATTTTAGTATAGTTGCCCCACTGCACATCAGGCGCTGTCGGGACTACGTCATGATGTTTGAGATATTGAGGATAGGTATTGGTCTTCAGATAGGTATTGGAAAGCAGTGTATCTGGGCTGCCAATTCCAATGCCATTCCGGACTAACCACGCTGCAAAACTACCAATGTCATACGGAGCAAAATTTACCATTTGCATGACGATTTTATTTGGAAATGCCTTTTTTGCCGCAAGCGCATTGCCTTGAAAGGCCGTTTGTACCTTTGTTGCGCTATACGTGGGATCAAGTTTAGCAGAGGCTGTATCGATCGCGGTTTCACTAAGAGAAATGCCTTCAAAATAGGGTTCACTGTTAAACCTGTTACCCAACGCAGTCAACAGTGCCCTTAATTTATTGCTTAAATTGTCATTCCAGTAACAGGCGATCCATCCTCCTGCTTGAACCCCTCTTTGATAGTTGCCGCTAAATTCGCTACTGCATCCATAAACCGGGTTTTGCCACATATATGACGGGGTGTTGGGATTCTGCGCTCCGTTAAACTGATTGGCGAGAACCTGAATCCATAATCTTTTTCCGATAGATTGCAAATAGGCCAGATCTTCCTCAATGCGAGAGAAATTATATTTGCCTTCAACCGGTTCCAGGTGCCTCCATGTATAGATTCTCTTGGCACCGATGATCGCCGGCTTATTCGCAGCAATACTAAAGACCGAGGCAGCTGGAGCTGAAGTTTGTCCAACTGATATGTAGAATCCAGGATGAAAATTATTGGTATCCACCTTTTGTGGCGCAACAATACTCGGCGAAGTGGTCTTACCAAATGAAAGTGTCGAGGTACATATTTCTCCTGGAGACAGGCACAGACCTGTAGGTGGCGCCGGGACTGCAGAAAAAGTAGCTGCTGGATAATATGCCAGTAAGAGGAAAAGCAGAATTATCCAGGCTTTAGGTTTTTGAGTACCCTGTCTAATTGCCGGCTGTGCTGTAAAATCGCTCATAATATCTCTGAATGTACCCATTGCTAACTTACCTTTGTATTGCGAGTATATTTTCAATTGATTAAGACTGCCTTAAATTGCAAATGTTCCACTATAACGTTGTGCAAATTGCCTGTGAAAAATCTGATAACCCGTCTGCATTATATGCAATTACCCTGAAACATGCACTATCACCACTGCCCAAATTGAGGTCCAATATCGGGTCGTAGGTGATACCAGGTGCTTGTGCATTGAATCCTGGCTCGTTAACGCTAATATTCGATACCTCAACTGATGCTGTATCGGCCGTTTCGCCAAAATATACAATATACCCCTGAATAATCCCGGCACTCGCCTGCCAGGTTAAGATAATTGGCTGGAGTTGGTTATTGGTTTGGCTTGTACTTGTTGAGCTAGAGTTTCCGGTAGCGATAGATACGGTTGAATTGATGTGTTCAATCTGCCGTTGATCGGCCAAAACTACATTACTGATTGCTGAGTCGAAGTGAACACTATCGGTCACCGCGATGCCGGTGTTTGTTACATCCGTGGCCAGCATGTTGGGAGTCAAGTTATTGACCAGGTTTTCAAGGTTAGTCAACTCGGCACTTGGTGAAATCATTTGAGCGTGGTTAATTGAAAGCAAGGTTTGATCCAGAATCTCGGCGTTTAATAAAACATCAGCGGTGTTATCGGTAGCCGTTGGCATTGAAATTCTGATTGAAGTATCCATTAGCTCGGTTGCCCTCATGCCACCGTTAACCTTCAGATTATTGCCCAATGTCTCAATAAGCACTTGTCCGGAAGATATCTTGGTCGCTGCTGATACGACGGGGTTAGCTCCAATGCCCCCCGTTCCGTCTAGTGAACCGTCGATAAAATCCGCAGCAATAGCATCTATAACTCCGTTATTATCGATGTTATTGCCAACGACCAGTAACGCTGTTTGTACGCGACGGATGGTTTCGGCCAATGCTTCGCTTGATTTCACGATTGTGGCGATATTTCCGTCAGTAATCGGTGTTGTGATGGGATTGGGCACTTGCGATGTATCCAGCCCAAAATTGAGCTGTTTCAGGATATTTAAATTGGCATCGTCCAGATTTGACCTGGTTAGACCACCCGGCATTTTGCTCATTGTATCAACAATAATCGTTGAAAAAGGATTGATATTTGAAACGATATTAGAACCATCCATGATGACTGACTTCATGGTAAATGACTGCGGTACATACCCAACCAGATCTGTACCGTTATCTGCAGTGATGACAAGCGGAAAGTTTGCATTATCAGGAATGACGACAGAATATTTTGCTTCGCTGTCGCTGGTTGTTTTAGCGACCAGGTTGTTGTTTGCGTCAAATATGTTAATTTCTGCATTTATGATTGGGCCATCTCCAACGCTACCTTGAATCATTATTCCCTGGCTTTGGATTTGGGCATTTGTGTTTACGGTTAGATTTGTCTGAGGGTCCGTCATTTCCACACATCCGGTTAATGCCCGGGTCATGCACAGGTATAAAAATAACAGTTTTGTGATTTTAATGACGTTGACTTGCATAACGCTGTAACCTCAAATCCAGGAGAATTTTCGTTACGGTTATGGTCTCTAAAAATCGATATTTTTACCGTGTTAGACATCACCTGTGGCCTGTGAACCGGGTCACAGAACAGCCAAAAACCCGAAAAATTCGGGTTAAACAGGGGATAAACGGGGATTACCTACAGAGATAGGGATGAACAAACAGCCCCGGAAAAATCCGATGAGCCGAAACTATTATAGGCCTTAAGTCGAAAGCAAAATTGATTTCCATTTGTCAGACCCAACCCAGACGATGTGAATTTGGCGGTTGGCGAAAGCGGATTAAATCCTGCAGTGTTCATTGTTACAACGGATGCTATGTCAGGAGTTGTCACTGCATCGGGTCCAAAATAAATTTCGTAACCGAGCACGTTCTCTGCGTTTGGTAGCCAGCTAAGCGTAATTAGCGTATCGGGTGTGCAATTGGTTTTACAGATAACCTTCGCCGATACCGTCGCCATGCTCCTGCTGGTATTGTTAATATCCTGTATTTTATAGACAAAACTATCCGGGCCAGAGTAACCGAAGTCGGGCCTGAAATAGACAAATTGACTTCCATCGGCAACCACTGCTACGCCGTTTGTCGGTTGCGATGCAATGGACAATGTAATCGGCGTGTCACCCACTCCTGCATCATTGGCTGTAACATTAACAAGAAAGGGGGTGTTTTCCCGGGTACTGATATTGTCTGGGTTGGCTACAAGAGCCACAGGGTTAGTGGATAAGCCAGGCAGAGTTGGCAGAGTTGCGCCTGATCCGCTTGTGCTGGATGAGCCGGATGGCGACGAGGAATTTAAATTCGTTGTGCTTACAATTTCGATGTCGTCCGTTATCACACTGATTAAGCCATCATTAAATTCTACAGCAGCGGTGACCGAGTGCGGCCCAACTCGTAACAGGTTTGTATGCAGTGGTTTTGCACCTCCGTTTGCCCGTGTTCCTGAAAAATCGAAGGGAATTATATATTCAGTTTTTACAAAACTGGAATCCATAAAAAAACTGACGCGCTTGATATTGGTAGCTGGTTCGGCGAATAGATAAATTTGTTCATTTTGCGTAAATTTTTTATCCAGTAAATTCATATCCATTGATCGTGATGTGTCGTAGCTCAATCGGATTTGTGTTTCGAGAATTTCTTCTTGCAGCGTAATAACGGTTCCGTTTTTAAGGAATAACTCTGCCGTGATGTTGTGAGTACCGGGTGACAGGTCGCCGGTAAAGAACGGAGACGCAACTCCCTTAACAGTACCGGAGAAATCATATGGCCGATAATATTCTGTCTGGTACGCAATTCCATCAAGGTAATATTCGACTTTGGCTATGTTATCTGTTGGATAAACGTATATGTACCTGTTCTCATTGTGTGTTATGGCATCGCTAGATAATAGTTGGCTATTGAGTCGGATTGAACTATCGCTGGAGAACAGGTTATAGGTGACAGTGGGAGTGCCAACCGCAGCAGTTGCTGCGGTAGATATGCCCAGTATCAAACCTGCTGTGAGGACTGCAACAGTAGTACCGGCTTTACCCGTTTGCGATGATCTTTGTCTGGTTGGCTGCATGATGCGATTTATTGAAAAGTTCCGTTTCGATAAAAAATGTGAAGCACTATATATTGCAGAAGTTGAATGTCATCTTAATAAGATATTCTTAACGAAAACTTAATTTTTCATGCGAATGACTGTAGACCATGAATCGCCGGTACCGGATTTCCAGTATCAGAAATTGCCGATATAGATTGGGAATTTTGTACTACTAACGAGATTGCGTTAATTATTCTCGCGTTATAATACCATACAGGCAGCGCCTGAGAAATCTGACAGGCCAAACTGATTATAGGCTTTTAATCTCAGGCACAGGTTGTCTCCAGGTTTCAGACCCAGGTCCTTGTCGACATCAAATGTGATCGCCGATTGATTAGTTTCTGAGACGATGGATGACGCAGTAAGGGGAGAATCACCGTAATAGACGATATAACCTATGATGTTCTGATCTGGTGAATTCCATGCAAGTGTTAGATTCGAATCTGATGGTGCGGCGATGTTTTCCATCGCGTAAACTTTGCTAAGCTCAATGTTTATAGTTAATGATGCAAGTGTAATGGCATCGTTAAGTTCAGCGCCTCTTGATGGTGGCAATAATGAACCCATTTCTGCTGCGCTTTGGCCTGCATCAAGTGTGTTTAATGCAAGCATCAGTGTGGATATATTTTCTCCAGGAGTCACCAGTTTTGCTACGTTTAGTGCGTGACGAAGTTGAATCAATAATTCTGGAGTAATTGATACATCTTCAATAGTGGTCTCGGTAGCAGGGACCATAATTTTCACCGCATTATCCAATTGGCCATTATCCTGAATTTGGTTTAGAGCCAGATTATTGCTAAGTGCTTCAATGATGACCTGTCCGGCTACGATGAGGGTCGTTGCCGTATAGAGTGCTTTTGCTTTTTCGCCTCCGGATCCATCCAGGTACCCATCGATCAGGTCAGCAGCCAAGGCCTCAACAAGATCATCAAGCGTCACCGTCAACCCGATTATTTGTAGTGCAGATATTGTTCTACGAAGCGACTCTGAAAAAGATTCGCTGGCTTTGACCAAGGCCGCTACATTATTTTCATTGACAGTTGATGTCACAGCATTCTCGATCAGCTGCGTGTCCAGACCAAAATTCAGGCTTTGCTGGACGTATTGATTTGCAAGCGCAAAATTATCATCTGTCAATCCGCCTGGCATGGCTTGCGCGGTTTTGGCGATGATTGTGGAAAGTGAATTGAGGTTCGCCGTTTTTTGATTTTCTGACATTATTACTGAATGCAAAGTGAGTTCTTCAGATAATCCGGTAACAACATTAGTTCCATCCACGGTACTTATGATCACGGGGTAGGTCGCACTCGCAGAAATATCAAGCGTAAAGTCAGCCCCGGAAATATTTAGGGCTTCTATGGCTTCACTGTTTGTCTGGCCGTTGATCTCAATTTTTGATTCGGTAACGGTCTGGGTACCAACGACCGAATTGGCTGAGACACCAATGGAAAAATCAGTTCCGCTAGAATTATTACCGTGTAAATCGTTTAGGTTATTACACGCAGCAAAGCATAACGATATAAAAACCGTTAAGCAGATTCGCAACAACAAACTAAATTTTGGTGACGATTTCATAAATTTCCTAAAATAAGCTTTTCACAACCAGCAAAAACTATTGTTCATACCAACTTGTCTGGCCGACGATTTCGCCTGGCCATGCACCTCATTAAAGATACTGTATCGGTCAAACAATTATTATTATTAGGAATTTATTTTCGAACTAGTATTTGACCTTTGCCCTCCGTCGGAATTAATCGACGGTTCCCTCAGGCTACCAATTCGAGTCACCTTACTGGCCTATCAAGTATTGCCACTGCAAGGAGGAAACTATATATAGTGTCTTTTAACAAAACCTGTGTACTATATGGTGTTTCTAATTAAAAAACAAGAAAACTAACAGCTTATCCCTTGAATTTCCAGCTCTACAACGTCCTGCAAGCCAAAAAGCGGCTATTATAGGGGGCGTTGTTGGCTTGTCAAGGCGGAAATTCTAAAATTATTTCAATAACATAGGTTAAAAAATACCGCCTGATAAAATGAACTTGTCACTCAATGGTTTATGTTTGTACTTTAAAGAGGTCTATGTAAATGTCGGTTTAAATGGTGTTTCAAACGCGTGGCCTGGTTTCCATAGTGAAAATCTACTATGTTAGTCAACTCACTGAGTTCGTGCGCTCCTGGCCATAAGAAATGATCAATTTCCCGGATTAGGTTGTAAAACCTATTTTAATGATTCCGTTACAGGATTTGCGTGATCAAGCAACGCGTATTTTGGCCGTTAACTTTAGTTGATGTGATGAATCGTTAGCAGTATCTTCAATCAGCAATCTGTAAGGAAAAACTCGGTATGCGGTGCTTGTTTCTCTTATTCCAAATTAACAGGATCTTAAATAACTAATGACTGATAGCAGCGTTTTATCCCGAATTTCGGGTGCACTATTATTATTCGTCATTCCCCTTACGTCTTTTTGCGAAATTCAATTCGTGGATGTTTCAAATAAGGCTGGTATGAAATCCGGTTTACCCACGGCAGCCTCTGCCTGGGGTGATCTCAATAACGATGGCTGGCCGGACCTGTGGGTATCAAATCACCATGGGATAGCACCTAGCCTCTACTTGAATCAACGTGACGGTCGTTTTAGGGATATTGCCAGCGAGCTGCTGGACGGAACTCCTGTGCTGGATTACCACGGTGCGTCATGGGCCGACGTTGATAATGATGGCGATCAGGACTTGCTCGTTGTCACGGGTGGAGGGGCCGGGCATGGTGTTAGTCCCAATCATTATTTTGTCAATGAATCGGGCAATCTGGTTGAGAAGGCGGAGGAAGTGGGACTAAGTTATCCTCTTGGTAGAGGTAGAACACCATTGTGGCTGGATTATAACGCTGATGGATTGCTTGATGCCTTGCTCATGAATCGCTATAGAGCAGAGGCACCGACGGATGTATTCCTGCAGGCAATTGATGGAAAATTCTCCTCGGGTAAAATGGTAGATATTTTCAAAAATACAAAAAAAAGTACCGCAAAATCACCTGGGCTAAAAGTTGCGGATGAATTTGCTCAACTCGCGGACATATCCAAACATGAAGGGATAGAGTTAATAACCTATACCAATCCAGAGAGGATTATAAATATTGGGTTGGATGATTACGAGGAAATCACGGGTCAGATAAAACTTCCCAAAATTCGCGCCATCAGGGATATAGCGATCAATGATTTTAACGGTGATGGTGTGTTCGACTGGTTTCTGGTTCGTTCTAGGCAGTCTGCGATGACGGTGCTGCAAACAGATAGGCAGCATATACAGGGAAAGTTGGCAAACAGGAAAAATCAGACAAAAACAGTGTTATTTCGAAGTGAGGGAGAGATTACCCTTGACGTACACCTTCCCTGGATGGACCCATCCGACCCAAGACGGAATGAGAAAACTATTCTGTTTGTTGGATCAAAAAAAGTTGAATTGACAAGTTCAACAGTGACGGTCTCGCCCAGTGATCCCGCTGTGATTGGGCCAGTACCCTCTAAAAATCGTAAAGATTTAGCAACTTGGATTCGTTTTGACGCCAAATCAAGAGAGTGGAGTTTTGGCAGTTCCCTGCGCATGATCAATTTCAGGGTTTCTTCAACTGATTTTATTGATTATGTGGAGACAAAAGGCTTTAAACCATCTGATGGTGCATTGAGTGATGTGTTACTGCTAAATGAAAATGGAGATTACAAGCAGCGGCAAATGGGGTTGGTTGACCACTTTACTGCGTGTGCATCCGCCGCATCAGGGGATTTTGACAATGATATGGATATCGATCTGTATCTGGTTTGCTCGGGACCAACATCAAATTACCCAAACCTGTTATATGAAAACGATGGACAGGGTAGGTTTGTAAAGGTAGCACGAGCCGGTGGTGCCTCCGGAAGTATGTCTGGTAGGGGAAATCAGGTCTCGGTGGCAGATTTTGATCAGGACGGGTTTCTGGATTTGTTTGTAACCAACGGTTTCGGTCCTCCTCCTTTTGCGAATGAAGGATCACATCAATTATTCAGAAATGCGGGTAATTCCAATCACTGGCTTGAAATAGACCTGGTAGGTAAACAGTCCAATCGAGATGGAATTGGGGCAAGGTTAATACTCGAAACGGGTGGAGTCAGACAGGTCAGGGTTAACAATGGTGGTATGCACAGTTTTTCCCAGGACGCGATGCGCGTGCATTTTGGGCTGGGAAATTACGTCAATGCAAAGAAGTTAACTATTTTCTGGCCAAGCGGTGTAGTGCAGGAATTGCGAAATATAAGCGCGAATCAGATTCTTACTGTTAATGAAGAATCCTGAATTGGAAGGCTAACCACGTTTTGTGGTTTGCCGTTAATGTTGGTGCTGAGTTACAGGGTATGGCGATGAACAGAAAGTACAAAACAAAGGTAATGAAATTAATGTCAACGAAATGGTTGTCAGCGATTATTGCTATGCTGCTGGTTTCTGAAGTGGTTGTCGCTGATATTCAGTTTGAGGAGGTCACCGAAAAAGTCAATATGGGTCATGCCGGGCAGAGTTATGGTGCCGCGTGGGGAGATTTTAACGGTGATCGCTGGCCAGATTTATGGGTAGGGAATCATAACAGCAAACCGAGTTTATACCTGAATAAGCAAGATGGCACTTTTGATAACATTATTGACAATATATGGAATGAGAATCCTGAAGCTGATACTCATGGCGCTGCATGGGCAGATTTTGATAATGATGGGGACCAGGACCTTGTAGAGATTGTTGGCGCTACGGTCAATAACGATGGAACCTTGTGTTTTGGTTGCGGGCGAAATCACCTGTTTGTTAATGATCAGGGGAAGCTGATTGAAAGTGCAAGGACGCTGGGTGTGGCTGTCAAAGGTCTGGGCCGTTCTCCGCTGTGGCTTGATGCCAACAATGACGGTCGGCTTGATCTTTTGGCAATCAATACCCGGAACCGAAGTCGGGGTATGCCTTCGTCAACACTTTTTATTCAACAGGCGGCCAGGTTTGTCGCGGCGAATGATGAGATCGGATTCGTAGACGAAGAATGGTCGACTACGGACCACTATTTGGCAATGTTATACAACGCATTAGATCTGAATTTTGAAGATGTGGGCCTGCTTCATATGGATTTAAACCAGGAACATGCGCAGTTAACCAGGCTTTTGGATGACAAGCGGCTGGATCTCGTCTTCTTTTCATCACCGACCAGGCTGTTCTCTCTTGTTGAAAATGAATTAAATGAAGAAACTGCCGCTGCCGGTTTTCCTTCTGTTGATACGGTTAGTGATGTGGCGATTGCAGATTATAACGGTGATGGGCAATCTGATATGTATTTAACGAAAGGGCCATTCCTGGTGTCGGATGTTGTTCAGCTGGGAGATAAGGAGATTCGGGGATCATTGATGGGGCGCCGGGGCGGGCAAATCAAATCTGTGGACTTTCAAACGGACGGAAGTATTAGCGTAGAGATACATCCTACTTTCCTGAAACTGTCGAACATATTTCTTGGCCATCAGGGGCGTAACCCGGTAAAAAGGTTATTCAGGCTATCTGATGATGATGTTAGCATCCATGGTCCAGAATTTCCGGAAACAGTCAAGCACAAGGGGGTCGCGATCTTTTATGATACAGAGAAAAAAAGCTGGACAATAAGAAATACATCAAGGAGTGCATTTGTCGATTTTATCGTCAAGTCAGAGAAGCCTGTAAAGAATATTCAGATGCAGGGATTTCGACCTTTTGCAGAAACAGGTGCCGATGTCCTGTTGATCAGGGAAGGTGGTAAATTTGCAAGGCGAGCTATGAAAGACGAGTTGGCTAACGATACATCCTGTCATTCGGTCGCTGAAGGCGACTTTGACAATGATCAGGATATTGATCTGTACCTGGTCTGTTCCGGCCCAGTACAGAATATACCTAACCGGTTATTAGAGAATGACGGGTCGGGTAATTTTAAAGAGGTAAAATATGCAGGTGGGGCTGAAGGTAGTCATCTGGGGCGCGGTGATGTGGTTGCGTTAGCCGATTATGATCATGACGGGTTCCTGGATCTCTTTATCACCAATGGCCTGGACCCCGCTTCGCCTTTTGTAGCAGCCGGCCCGCATCAGTTATACCGTAATAAGGGAAATAATAATCATTGGCTGGAAATAGACCTTGAGGGGCAGGAATCTAATCGGGACGGTATAGGCGCAACGGTTTGGATTGACGCCGGAGGTCATAAGCAGGTCAGAGAACAACGTGGTGGGTATCATCGAATTGCACAAAATTTTCAACGGCTTCATTTTGGTTTAGGTTCTAACGAAAAGATCGATAGATTAAAACTCAGGTGGCCGAGCGGAATGGAACAAGAGTTTACAGATATCAGTGCAGACCAGATTGTCAAAATAACGGAAAGTGGTGGGCTGGTAGAAATAGACTAGGTAAGCCAGTCGTCATCCGAATAGAACTGAGTTGAAATATCTTCAACGCTGTCTCGTATTCGGGCTACTTCGTCCGATGCCAAACGTTTTTTCCAGCTTGAAATATTTTGCTGGCTGTTGAGTCTGATGGGTTTGTCTTTTCCAGTCGAGCTGTCAGGGTTTGTTTCGCTGCTATGCTCGTTTATGATTTGTCGAATCTCATTATTAAATGTCAATCCCAGGCTGTGATATAGTTTCTCAAAGGAATCCATTGGGGTTTTCGATATATCTTCGTGACGCAGAAATATCCAGTCTTCGTGCTTGGCATAGTATTTCGAAATCACTAAATGGTGGATTTTCCACGCTAATGCTGCCCGTTCAATAATGTCATGCTCACCAGTCCGAAGTGCATTGATCTCTGATTCCAGTGGCTTAAGAAAATCCCGGATAAGCAGGGGTTGAGACAGTGCCCAGTTTTCAGGGTGTGATACCCAGTTTAATCGTTTCATGCTTGAAACAAACGCAGCTGGATGTCTGATCAATACCACGCAGCGAATATCAAAGTTGTTGTACAGCCACTCCGCAGACATCAGGGCAATCGGATCCTTGATTAGAGGTAATATGCCCTTGTTCTTTTGGACGGTGGTCTGCCGCCATTCCCTGAAGGTGGATCTAAGATCCTGAAGAGAACGCGCGTAGGTAAGTGCATTTAGCAAGTTATATTTGCCGTTTATTAAATCTGTGATCGCTGAGTAATATTGTTGGCTGTTTTCATCACAAATGTGTATGAAATGTTGATTGAGCCTGAGATTATAATGTTTTTTTACATACTTGCTTGCCGGATTAAACGGTTCGTGAACGTAATATAGGCGATGATCTTTTGCCAACATCTGCCCCACCCAGGTTGTGCCCGAGCGAGGTGAACCAGTCACCAAAATAGGCTTTTGGTCGGCGGCTAAGTCGTTTTTTTGATTTGATTGGAGCAATTTTTATTCCAGGATTTGCTGAATAAGTTTATGTTTCTATACTGCACTATCGGCGTTAACCCAGTCAATTGTGATTAACTGGTTTGGCTGTTGCGATTGTATGGATTGTGCTCGCCCATCAGGCCAGTCGACGGTAATGGATTTTATTTCATGCATCTTCCCGAGACCAAAATATAATCGGTAGTGACCTTGGGAGTATCGTGCTCCCTCATTTTCCCCGACTTGCTGAACCTGGATGAAGTTGCTGGTTTCAACAGTCACTTTAGCGCCTATGCCAGGTTTGTTTCCTGGAGGTCCGGTCACGTCTATTTGAAGCCAGTTATTAACGGTATGATCATTCCTATACAGACCGGCTTCCCAGAATGACCTTAATCCTCCCAGGCGATTGCTGTCACCATTAAGTCTGGCCAGAATTGAAGCCGGGAATCCTTGGTTTAAACCGAATTCCATGGCAATGACTGCATCGCGCGTACCATCGTTGTCGATATCAAACCACGAAACCCTCGATTTATATAGGCGCCGGGAAGAGTATTTGTTTTCTTGTAACGATAATATAGATGTTCGTTTGAATCTCCCGTTTCCAAGATTGCGGTATATTCCGTTCGGAATAAAGTGTATGTCTTTTAATCCATCGTTGTCATAGTCTACCCAGTTTGCGACGGCACTTTTGGCAGGCAACCCCCACTGCACGGGATTCGTGATCGCATAGGTGCTCCCGGTGTTAATGCATAATACATTTCCGCCGGGCGATGCTGAAAAAATATCAAAATCACCATCGTTATCAAAATCGGCGATTGTGAGTTTTTCGCTTACTCGTTGGGCTGGGTTGGTTCCAAGATGAAATTTTTCAAAATGTCCAGATTGATTTTGATAGATATAAAATGACTGGTGATCAACCCAAAACATATCCAGATCCCCATCTGCATCGGCATCTGTCCAGATAAAATTACCATCCTGGCCTATATCTAACCCGACCTGGCTGGCAATATCAAAATAGGTACCATCTGCTTGCTGAGCAAACAGTTTGTTAGGTTGGTAGGAGCGACCCTTGCCGCACACGATATAAAACTCGAGATTGTTATCGTTGTTATAGTCAACTAACGCTATTTTTCTGCCTGAACATCCATCCTTCAGTAGCGAAGCGGATTTGCCAGTTTCATGAAATTTATTACCATCGCTGATAAACAGTTCATCCCAGTAATTCTCATCCATGCGTACCATCCACCCTCTCTGTCCGCCTCGTGTAATTAATAAATCGGTGTTTCCGTCATTGGTTAGATCTGCCCAGGACATGCCATGGCGATCACGCATGTTTATGGAGAAAAAATTGAAATCAGGTGCTATGTGTTTATGCCCGATAAAAATTGATTCGGGTTCAACTTTTTTATCAATATCAAACTGGATAGGCAGTGCATGTAAAAGGGGTTTGATGGCGAAAACGCCATCTTTTTCAAAGGTGAAGGAGATACTTGTTTTATTGATACCATGATCCAGTGCAGTTTCTCGCTTTGAGAATTTTACGACCGGGTCAGCATGATCTTCAGTTGGAGATAACAATTCTATGCTACCTTTTACCGGTTCAGATCTAACCAGGCTATATGCCTCTACAACCAGTTTGGGTCCATGCCAGTATATATAAAGCCCAGGTTTATCAAATTCAGGTTTATCCGGGCTGACGACCAGACCGGGAAACGAAGGATCCTGATCTAAATCCATTGAGTTGAAAGATTCAACGAATCCTTTGCCGCTTTGATTAACAAGAAGGCTCTGTGTTCCCGAATGGTTAACTGTATAGATATCCAGGTATAAATCATCATTGATGTCAGCTATCCCCATATCGAAAAGACCAAACTCAGCAAGTGAGAAAGGTTGTTTGGGAAACTTGGCGAGGCGGCCTACGGATTCATTGCTGCTAAACTGTAGCAACATTATTGCCAGAAGAACAACCGCAAATATTAACGAAATTGTTTTGATAATTAATGGGTGTTTGATTGAGAAAATTGACAAGGATTTTCCTTTTTTAAAAGTTAGGCAGTGCGAATTGTTGTGCAGTCTAAAAAGATACTGACTTCACTTTGTCGGAAAAGACTCAACATCTTAACCTGGTTTAGAGTTTCGTTTTTATCAATGTGGCATATGAAATTATTTCACAGTTTGGCATTCTATATTAAAAACGGGGGGAGACTAAAAACTTGTTTTGGACTCTTTGTGTGAGCTGGACTCAAGCCATTATTTCAAATTTATCTCCCTGATTAGGTAAAACTATCGGCAAAAGGAACTGTTTATTGATATGCTTTGGAAGATTTTCTAAATTCAGTATGCTCGCTGTTTGGGAATGCCGTGCGGATGAACTAGCCCGGTTATATCGACGTTCCTGTATTAATTCAAAAACCGCATCAGACGGTTTTGCCAGCACCCATGGGTTGTCCACGCATCATTCTGACTTTTGCCGTATTTTGGCTACTTTTCCTGGTTTTTCGTATCTTTATGAAAATTATAGTATAATTGCTCAGAATGAACTATTTGAAAAAGAAATAGCTTTGTGTTGGACTGATCGGAAAGTGAACAAAAAGACTGAATAACTTCGTCAATAGCCTGGATTTAGCTAGCTTCCCCTGGAATTTTTGAAATCCGGGTAATAGTACCCTAAATATAGTGCCTCTCTATTCAAATTTCTTGATAGACTACCGATAAACAATATATTGGAAAGCTACATCGTGGATGTTTGGTAATAATGATACAGAATATTTTACAGCTGGCGCTGGATTTCTTCCGCGCTCCTTCGCAATACGACTATTTAACAGATTCTTCTGTTGATTTGCCGCAAGATGTGGATCTATTGCTCGAATTGGCAGCAGGTAATTCGCAGAAACCCTCTGTTTTACTTTCTCCAGAATTCAAGAATGTTCCGCCTACAGAACTGCTGGCTGCCGTCACCTTTTTTGCAGAACGTGTGCTGTTATCAAGCCGGGGTAACTGGTATCGAATGCTAGGCTTATTCCCTGGAGCGTCCCTCCAGGAAGTAAGTCGAAACTACAAACTTTTGCTGCATTTATTTCACCTGGATAAATCCGATAAGGCCGATGAATGGAATGCTGAATATGCTATGCGTCTTAACCGCGCTTACAGTATTTTGCGAGATCCGGAAAAGAAGCGATTATATGACAATAAATTACGTGCTCAGGGCATCGATTTTAGTAGGCCATCAACCGCTTCAAATCTAGCAACCGGGTTTGGTGCGTCTTCTAGTGAGCAGATTAACGAAAAACCCGTTGTGTCTTTTTCAGCGTCAGTATTATCCTCGCCGGGGGGAAGTCTCGTTGATCAAGTGAATCATCCGCATAAAGACAGTTCCGATGAACTGGAGCAAGACTACGGCTCCCAACCAAAAATCAAGCCAATAGGTAAATCATATGTTGCGAGGAATATTGACCGCGCATATGACGCGGTAAATGACGTTAATGATGTCGTCCCGCCAAAATTGGATAATATCGGCGAACAAAAAAGCAATTATTCAGAAGACTCTCCAAAACAAAGTAATATGCAATCGGATGTTACGATTGTATTGAAAAAGGAAAGTCTGGATTATCAAGGCAGTGGCCAAAAAAAGACGCGGGCTGCCACTGCACGTGACAGATATTCACAACCCTCTAATAGTAAACCAGTAATGGTGGGAGGGATTACGGCATTAGCTATCATTCTTTTGTATGTTGGTTTTACGATGCTTTCATCCAGTGATGATGAACAAATCCCGCCGACGGATATAGTACAATCTGACCGTATCGACCGCGACCAGTTAGCAAATCTGCCGCCTGTTGATACAGAAGAACCTGTTGTTGAAACAGAGGTTAATGCATCGCTTTCTGTGGGTATGGCAGAACAAGAATCCCAAACGGTCAATAATGATTTGGTGGAGCCGGAGGCACCGATAGATTCGGGACCTATCTCAGTTAGTCCTGCTTCCAGCACCGCTGACGTTGAAAAACTGCCAGCCGCGGATATCCCAAATGTGCTTGAAGATAATGAATTTGCAAAAAATATTGATAATAATGGGGATATCCAGTCGGGCAAGAATCCTGCTTCGGTAAGCGATGACTCAGTCCTGCAGCCCATCAGTACAGCCAACCTGAATGCTGAACGTTTTACTCCTGGGGCGGATCAGCCTGTCAATCATCTGACGGCTCAACAGGATGCCGAGATGAGTATGGTATCCGGGCCGCTACTCGATCAGCCCAATCAACCTGAGCAATCTCAAGATACTTCGACTATTATGCCTGATGTTCAGAATGCGTTTGTAGACGCTGAGATTGAAAACAGTATTAATGAGTTCGCTTCAAATAGAGAGTTTGCCGAAATTCCTGACAATTCTACTGTTGATGATTTTTTGGTGCCGGGAAGCAGCGATAGCCCGGTAGAGCCTTCAGGCAATTCTGAAACCGTTGAAGTGCAAACAGCACTCACACGGGATGAGTTAGAAGTGACGATTGATAACTTCGTTACCTTTTACGAGGAAGGCAATTTGGCGCGGTTTATCTCGTTGTTTTCACACGATGTTGTGACGGATGATCATGATAGTCTTGTCGGTGTTATGAAAGATTATCGTGCGTTATTCGCTGCGACAGAAAAAAGAGAATTTTTTCTAGGTAAAATAGTTTGGCAAATACAGGGTGGTTTCGCTAGCGGTAGTGCAGATTTTCACGTCAGGGTACAAAGGGTTAATAGTGACGAGTTGAAGTCGTATTATGGCCAGGTGGAATTTAATGTAGAAAAACGTGATAATGCCAACTTGATAACCAAAGTAGTGCATACATATCATTAAAACTTTAGTCTAGGACATCCCGAATTTGATTGTAATAGTGGAATAAATTGTCCGCATTAATTGACGCATAAGGAAGGCAATCCAGTGGCGATTCAACGAATAGTTCTTATTACTATCCTTTTTGTTACAGCACCGGCTTATTCAGACTCGGAGGGTATTCTTGATGAACTGCTGCAATTTGTTGACGGGGATCGCCCGTCTTCTGTCGAAACAGAAATACAAATGGCAGCGGCCATTGGGATGGATGAGCCTACGGTCAAACCGCAACGGGAACCGGTCGTCGAGGAGATACAACCTGAACCGACTATACTGTCAGATGAATTGCCGATTCCTCCGGCGACAAAGCTACCAGAAATTAGCGGGTCAGGCGTTTCTAAAATGGCCATCGCAATTGGTGCAGGTATAGCTGTAACGTTGGGTGCTATCGCTGGTGGCGGAGGCAGTTCAACAACCCAGCATTAGAGCCCGGGAGCTTCTAACCAGGCCGGTTCTTTGAAAGTGGTTAATGTTTAATTGGATCTGTTTTCGCATCGCTATCCGGTCTAATGAATAAGCGATTCTATTGATGGTCAGTGCCTGCTTTCGCTTCTTTCGTTCACTTCATGTATCCATTTTCTTATATGCAAGTTCAGCTTTTGCCGGTCCGTCGCTAATTGGTCAGTCAGGCTTGATCAATATGCCTGATGGTCGTCTAAGCAGCGATGGTCAGTTCATGCTAGGAGTCAGTATGGCTGAACCCTATCGAGCGCTGTGGAGCAGCGTAACTGTTTTACCTTATCTGGAACTATCAGCTCGATATACCGAGATTGATAATGTTCCTGGTCTTGGGCCCAATACCGCATTCGGAGACTTAAAGGACAAGGCATTTGATGCCAAGTTACTTTTATTCGGAGAAAAAAAATATTGGCCTCAGTTAGCGGTGGGTATTCAGGACTTTACCGGAACACAGCTTTTTTCAACCACGTACGTGGTTGCGAACAAAAAGTTAAATGCCCTTGATGTATCAATCGGATACGGGAAGGAACGAATAAAAGGCCTTTTTGGTGGGGCTCGTTACAGGCCGTTCAAAAACAGGCGATTTGCGTTCCTTCTGGAGTACGATGCCAATGACTATAGAACGGATCCACATTCAGAGTTATCGGAGGTAGGAAATCATAGGCGTAAACTCGGGTACGGCGTTGAGTATACTGGCGATTGGTACGGTGCGCAGCTTTCAATGAATTCGCATACAGTGGGGTTTAATATCTATGTGGGGGCGCCCCTGATGAAAAAGGAATTTGTACCAAAAATTGATGAACCTGAATCATTTACCAGTTTGTCAGAGCCAGGTACCGTAGGTAAAACTTCCAGATCATTGGTAAATCTAACGGATAAATTATATTTGGAGCTAGTTCGCCGGGGGTTTGGTCGAGTGATTGTGAATGTCTCTAATCATAAAGTTAGCGTATCTTTATCGCACAACAGAATAAGCTTGATGAGCAGAGCAGTCGGACGGGCGGCCAAGGTGGTGGTTAACCTGGTTCCGAAGGAAATCGAGGAGATTGTGATTACCTATACGCTGAACGATATTTCAGTTGCAACATATAGAATCACGGATCCTTCCAGATTTGCCCAAGAGGTTGCTCGGGGCGTTGATGCCAGTGAGCTTATCGATCTTGTTGCTTTTGATCATTATGATCCTCAGTCTTCGACTAACAAGGTCGAGAATAGTGACGAAGGTTTGTATTTTGATGATCCGGGGAAGTCCCGCACTCTAATGGATGCAGATCAACCGGATTTGTCGGGAGATGTTCAGGCATATAGCCCCTTCCGCTTTAAACCATTTAATATGCAGTTTTTCTTTAACGATCCGAGTGGAGTATTTCATTATGATACCTTCTCTCTACTCGATGTTCACAAAAATATTGGTAATTCATTGTTTATAGATTCGTCATTACGATTAACGTTGATTGAAGACGTGAGCGATGTAACTCAGGAATCAAATAGTTTATTGCCCCACGTAAGAACGGATATTGCCAGGTACAATAGTGAAAACAACAGGTTAAGGTTGGATAGGTTGATTCTTAATAAGTACCTGAATATTGATAGGCGGTTATTTGCAAGAGCCTCGGCAGGCTATTATGAGTCGATGTTCGCTGGCTACGGGGGGCAGCTACTATATATAAAAGATGGTGGAAGCTGGGCTTTTGATCTAACTCTGGATCAATTAAAACAAAGAAGGCCGGGGGATACCTTTAGCCTGATGGACTATTCAGTTATATCTGGATTTGCGGGATTGCATCACCGGTTTTCTCGTTATGATATAACCCTCTCAGCAAAAGTCGGACGTTTTTTGGCCAAAGATGAAGGGATGCGAATTGAGATGAAGCGGCGTTTTCGTTCGGGTGTCGAAGTCGGAGCATGGTATACCCATACTAACGGAAACGATAATACGTCGCCAGGTAGGCCTGGAGACCCTTACCAGGATCACGGTGTATTGATGTATGTTCCTTTGAGTTCGATGCTAACCAGGGATACGCATGAAAGCGCTTTTCTGTCCCTATCGCCATGGACGCGTGATGTGGGTCAAATGGTTGTTTCACCTGGAGACCTGTACCAACTGATAGAAAGGCCGATGGGGCTTGGTAGCCGTGACCAGGGCTTTTTAACAGATTTCAATCATTGATGATTTGTTAGCGCTTTCGAAAAGAGGTAGGCTATACCGTTACCAATATTGTGGCAATATGAAAGCTTATTCATTAAATGGAATTACCTTATAAATTCATATGATTAAACTCCTGCAATTATATATATTCGCTGTTATCGGCTTCATTTGTTATGCCCCGATCGGGCTAGCAGAAGTGCCGACCATTTCCCAGGAAGACATTGCAGCGCTAAAAAAATATGCGAACTCTCCAGAAAATCATATGCTGGTTAATCAACACCAGATCAGCGACCAAAAATCACAAGTTGAAAATACAGAAGAAAGATCAATCGTCCCCTCCAGGCTGGATGCGGATGACTACACGGGAATCCCGCGTATGCATGTGGGTGATACCCTTATTTTACAATTCAGCGATGAGACAGACGACGATTACTTAAAAGAAATCCTGCGTCGTCTTCCTGAAAAAAAATTATTTGTTCTTGATAAGTCAGGAACAATCTACATACCAAATTTTGGCCGTTTTCACTTGTCGGGACTCAGTGAAAAAGAAGCTGCCGCACGACTAATGGCTGAGCCTGTTTTTTCCGGTCTGGATGTGAAGGTGAAGTTATTGATGATTGACCAGGAACTGAAAGAGTTCGGTTATGAACTGTTTCTGGCAGTGCCAGATACATTTACGCCTGTCACCAATATTCCGGTTCCGACTGATTATGTCGTAGGTCCAGGTGATACGGTTGTTGTCCAGCTATTTGGCAAGGAAAATGCTCAGTATGAATTGCCAATCAACCGCGATGGGCAACTGTTATTTCCCAGTATTGGTCCGATATCCGTTTCCGGGCTTGAGTTTAAACAGCTACAAAGTGAAATTGAATCACGAGTAAGTCGCCAGCTGATCGGCGTGAAGGCGTCGGTGACACTGGGTAAACTGAGATCCATTCGGGTTTTTGTTTTGGGCGAGGTAAATCACCCTGGTTCCTATACGGTTAGTAGTTTGTCTACGTTGACCAATGCGCTGTTAAGCAGCGGTGGTGTTAAAACCATCGGAAGCCTGCGCCAGATACAGCTTAAGAGAAATGGATCACTGGTCTCTGAACTGGATTTGTACGATCTTTTGCTCGATGGGGACACCAGTGGGGACGCAAGGCTTCAACCCGGGGATGTCATTTTCGTTCCTCCGGCCAAAAATAAGGTTTCAATTTCTGGGAAAGTCCGGCGTCCTGCAATATACGAGCTTAAAAATGAAAAGACCTTGAGTGAGGTCTTCAACCTGTCGGGTGGTTTGATGCCTGATGCATTTATCGGGCGAGTGCAGCTAAAGAGAATAGAAAATAATAGGGAAAGAGTCGTTTTGGACGTGGATCTTTCCACAAAAGATGCTGGCAAATTTGAGTTAAAAGCTGGTGATAGTATCCGTGTGTTTTCTGTGCTGGATAATTTTGCGGCGACTGTAAAGGTTAGTGGCTATGTGGTTAGACCGGGCAATGTTCAATGGCATCAGGATATGCGTTTGACGGACGTCATTAAGTCGGTGCAAGACCTTGCGATTGATGCGGACAGTCGTTATGTGCTTATAAGACGGATAAACCCGCTGAACAATGCCTATGAGTTAGTAAGCACAAATCTTTCGTTGGCATGGTCAAACCCAGAGGGTGAATACAATACAAGACTGGAATCGGGAGATGAAATTCATGTGTTTGATATTCTTGGGGATAGAGGAGCTTATTTAAAACCACTGATTGAAAATGCGAGTGCGATAGCTACGCCGGAGAAACCGCTTCACGTCGTATCTATCGAGGGCATGGTGCACCATTCGGGAGATTTTCCACTGACATCAGGAATGACCATAAGAGATTTGATATTTGCTGCCGGTGGTTTGTTAGACAGCGCATATCTGCTTAATGCAGAATTGACGAGGTTTGTAAACGTTGATAATGAGTATCGTGAGCACAATCGTTTGGATATAGAACTCGCAGCAGTAATGAAAGACGATGCGTCCAATATTCAACTGTCGCCATATGATCAGGTCGTGATAAAACGCCTCCCGAACTGGAATGAGATTGGCGTTGTTCAGATTGAAGGTGAAATCGTTTTTCCGGGTAAATATCCGGTTTCAAAAAGCGAAAAATTATCCTCCGTTTTGAAAAGGGCTGGTGGTATCACTAAAAGCGCATTTGTTGATGGTGCCATATTTGTCAGGGAATCGATCAGGCTTCGTGAACAGGAACAGTTGAAAAAACTGACCAAACAATTGCAGCGAGATATTAAAATCGCTGAAGCAGAGGAAATGAGTGATCCTAAGGCCCTGATAGAAGGAGAGACGTTACTGGAGGAGATTAGTAAAGCGAAAGCAACCGGGAGGATGGTCATCGAGCTAAAGGCCATATTAGACGGAAATGATGATTTGGATGTAACGGTTCAACCCGGTGATCGATTGTATATTCCCCAGAAATATGAAGAGGTCACGGTTTTGGGGGAGGTGTATTATCCAACCTCTCATCTTTATAAGGCTAAATATAAAAAGAAAGATTATCTTCGCCTGAGTGGTGGGGTGAATGAAAACGGTAATAAAAGTGCAATTTACGTAGTACATGCCAATGGTGCAGTGAGCGTCACTCAAAACTGGTTTGGTGGAAGGATTGACATTGGGCCAGGGGATATCATCGTGGTTCCCCCCAAGGTGGATCGGGTTAGTCAGCTCAAGCTATATACTGATATTTCACAGGTTATTTATCAGTTGGCAATCACGGTTGCGAGTTTGAAAGCGATCAACGTTTTTTAGCTTCGTCCTTGTGAGGTTGTTATATAAACTTTGCGTGTCAAATGTATGTTACAGGTTAATGTTTCGCTTGTGGGTATACATTCCTGCAGAGCTGTGATATGTATCTCCTATGATTCCCGAGTATAAGGTTGTCGATAAAGATAAAGAGGAAAGCCCGGTCTCACGATTGCGGGAAGAAGTACCCTTTCGTGTACCTCGGAATATCCCTGATAATAACATCCCTGACAGCGATGAAGTAAACTTGCTGGATATTTGGCAAGTACTTAAAAAATATAAAACGTTTATATTTATATTTTCTTTGCTTGCTTCACTGGTTGCAGCAATCGTTTTTGTTACGATGGAACCGGTTTATCGGGCTGAAACTTTATTGGCGCCAACTGAGTCTAATAGGAGTACCGGCTTTGGTTCTTTTTTTACCCAGTATTCCGGACTTGAGGACCTGGCCAGTATCAATACGATGTTCAAGAATAATTCATCTGCAGAGGCGGTTGCGGCATTGAAATCGAGAAAACTCTCGGATCAATTCATTAAAGACGAAAATCTGATGCCAATACTGTTTTCAGAGGCCTGGGATGAGAATAACAAGCGATGGAAAAATCTGTCAGAGGTTCCAACCGAACGAGAGGCATATGACTTGTTCTCGAGTCGTATCCGTAAAGTCAATGTGGATAGAAATACTGGTTTGGTGACCCTGTCAATCGATTGGACTGATCCCCAAATTGCGGCCGAATGGGCTAATAAACTGGTTGAACGCGTCAATGAAAAGCGTCGTGAGGAAACAATACTTGAATCGGAGACAGGCATAAAATATCTAACTGATCAGTTGGAAAATACCAGCTCCGTGGAAATACAGCAAGCAATTTACCGATTAATTGAGGCGCAACAAAAAACCATTATGCTGGCAAAATCCAGGGGTGAATTTTCATTTAAGGTCATTGATCCTGCAGTCGTTCCGGAAAAGCAGATTTCACCTTCACACCATCTCATTTCACTGGTCTTCATTCTAAGCCTTATCGTCTCAATTGGTATCGCAATGATTCATCATCGTATTGGCAGTGCCTCGTCCGCAGGCTAGTCTTTCTTTGGCAATAAACTGTCGTCAATAGAATATCTGATTGGTGCGGCTACAACGAGCTGCATATCGACTGGTAGATTAAACCGGGTTCACTCGTTAGACCTGTGAACATGACGGGATTGTTAACGTGATACGACAACTCTGTAATTTTTTACAGCCTGGATTGCAAACAGCAAGTGTCGATACTTTTAACACTTCATGAGCTGCCTTTATTACTTAATGAACTGTCCTGGTAAGCGAAAGTTGATTTTTTTTGTATTATATACAACAACTAGCGCTTCGATATTTGCCAGTAACTTTCGGGTGGCATGGATACTGCTATTGGTAGGATGAAAGTCATCTTAAGCCGAATGGCTGACGAGTCTATCCAGAGCTCTGGACGGATAGAGACATGATTTAGAGTGGTTCGGGAAGAGTTGTGTTGACTCTATTTATAAGGCATAGAAAATCCAAATAAATATTTATAAAAAATGCTGTATAGTACAGGGTTACCTACGACAAACAAGAGAAAACAGGGTTCGCAAAATCTGAGGGGGGTTATGCAACCGCAACATTCTAAACTTGCTCCGATCATTCGCATTGTCGACGCGATAGTGGTCGGCGGATCCTTATGGCTCCTGGCATTATTATTTGGCATTCAATGGGATAACAATTACAACCTCGCAGTTGCCTGGTCGATTGGATTATTCTTTTTCTTCGGTCAGTCCCGGGATTTATATCGTTCCTGGCGAGGTGGCACTATTCGCCAGGAGGTTGTGCGTATTTGGCTGGCCTGGATGGCGGTGATCCTCGGCCTGTTATTTTTGGCGTATGCAACGAAGACCTCAGCCTATTTTTCAAGACGCCTCGTTTTAAGCTGGTTTCTGGTAGCGCCTTTCTCTGTCATTGTATGGCGAGCAAGTCTGCAAATGATTTTGGGTTCTCTCCGCGAACATGGTGCAAATATGCGTCATGTTGCGATTGTCGGTGCAAGAGATCTGGGTGCCCAATTGGCGCGCACAGTACTCGAGGCCCCCTGGATGGGGTTACGCCCAATTGGGTTTTATGATGATCGTAAGGTGACCGGGACTCGTCCTTTGGTAAATGAGCCGGTTCAGGTGATTGGGAATCTGGAAACCCTGATTAGGGATGCCCGCGAGGGGAGGCTGGATCTGGTCTATATCACACTTCCTATGCGTGCAGAGAAGCGTATACAGCGTATTATCTCAGAACTGTCTGATACAACGGTGTCGGTCTGTCTGGTCCCCGATTTCTTTTTATCTGACCTGATGAATGCAAGCTGGGGAAGCGTTGGAGATATTCCGACAGTCGACATCTTTGAGACGCCATTTTATGGTGTTGATGGTTGGGTCAAGCGGGTCGAGGACTTTGTGATGGCATGTATCATTTTACTGGTAACATTTATCCCGATGATGTTAATTGCGATTGCAGTGAAAGTGACCTCACCAGGACCTGCATTGTTTAAACAACACCGGTATGGTTTGCGTGGAAACAAGATTGAAGTATGGAAATTCAGGACCATGAAGGTTTGTGAAAATGATATCGATGTGGCGCAGGCGACGAAATCTGACCCCAGAGTGACCCCGATAGGCGCATTTTTAAGAAAGACATCACTGGATGAATTGCCTCAGTTTATTAATGTGTTACAGGGTAGTATGTCCATTGTTGGACCCAGGCCGCATGCGATTGTGCATAATGAACAATACCGTAAACTCATAAGTGGTTATATGCTTAGACATAAAGTCAAACCAGGAATAACCGGGCTGGCTCAGATTAGTGGTTGGCGTGGTGAAACGGACACGCTCGACAAAATGCAAAAACGGGTGGAATATGATTTGGCCTATATTCGTAACTGGTCATTGTGGCTAGATTTCAAGATTATATTGATGACACTGATAAAAGGATTTGTGGGTAAGAATGCCTACTAGCCCTTGATTAATTAGACTGTATCCAGCCAGATCGTCTCCGGTCGTTGTCCAGAAACCATATCAAAATGACGGGCTTGCCTCGACCCATGCCCGGATTGCCCTTATTTAGTCCATGTTAGGCGTATACTATATTTCAAACTGTTAAAATTGGCCCAAAGCCAGTAGGGGCTGAATACGAAGGACTGTATACCCCGATAGAATATTCAGGTGATCAAATAACCCGCGACGAGTCAAATAGATAGGGTTATCGCGGGATTAATGGTAGTATGGGTATTTATGGCGTTGGGAGGCGAATCTACAGCATGGCTAACGAGTCAGAATGTGCCGAAATATTCAAGCGCATGATTGACGAATTGCTAAGAGATTGATAGGGTTATGCTGTTTAAACCATGTGGGCCCAAAAAAATAAATTACAACATCAGATGGGCTATTATAAAAACAAAAGGATCCTGCTTATGACCAGAAATTCATACAGTTTTACTATCATTGGGTTCTTGATTTCTATCGTGTTCGCGGGGGGCGCGCTTGCAGCAACAGCTGGTGATCCTGCAGCCGGAGAAGCCAAGTCTGCTTTGTGCGGTGGTTGCCATGGAGTGGATGGTAATAGTCAAGATGCCACCTTTCCTCGCCTGGCTGGACAATATGAAGCCTATATTGTAAAACAGATTAGAGAATTCCAGACCGGCGCAAGGGCCAACAATGATACGATGGCTGGCATGGCCGCTACGGTCGCAAGTGTGCAGGATGCCAAGGATATTGGCGCTTATTTTTCCAAACAAAAAATGGCCAAAAAACCACTGACGAAGGTAAACAAGAAGCTCGCTTCCCAGGGTGAAAAGCTCTTTAAAAACGGTAATCCTAAAAGCGGCGTCTATGGATGTATCAACTGCCATGGCGAACGAGGTAAAGGCAAATCTGCATCGATATCTCAGTTTCCAGTTATTGGTGGCCAGCATCGAGATTACATTATCAAGAATCTGACCGATTTAAGAGCAGGTACTCGCTCGAATGATCCTGGCGGTATGATGGCCGACATTGCGAAAAAACTGACTGATGCGGAGATTAAGGCAGTAGCCGAATACCTGTCAGCACAATTATAAGATTAATTATTTTGAAAAGAGCAAGCCAGATTCCGTTTGGCTTGCTCTTTTGTTTTGGTACAAATGTGAAGCTTGTTTCGGCCCGAGATTGATTATCGGTTGGGGAATATCACCAGATGGTCTGCCGCTACCCTTATCCCTACCTGTTCCCCGATTTTGTGGTCATAATGACTTGGAAAAAGTGATAATAATTTGCTTCCCGTGGGGAGTCTTAGTGTGTACATAATTTCCGCGCCCTTGAATGCCTTTTGAATGATCTCGCCACGCAAAAGACTGCGCATATCCGGCACGATGTCATCCGGTCGGATAAGAACATCGACTTTATCTCCCTGTTGTAAGGGGTAGGCTCTGTCTCCCTGGATTATTCCCAGTTCGGTTTCAACGGATTCTGGTGAAAGCATCCTGCCGTTTAGAAATATGCCTTGGCCGATGAAGTCGGCGACAAATCGCTCAGCGGGTTCATGGTAAAGATTAAACGGTGTGTCCCATTGGACAATTTTCCCCTGGTGCATAATGCCAACCATGTCTCCCAGTGCAAACGCCTCCTGTTGATCGTGTGTAACCAGCACAGCCGTAATTCCCTGTGACTTGAGGATATCGCGTACATCCTGCCCCAGTCGTTCGCGCAGTTCGATATCAAGGTTCGAGAAGGGCTCATCGAGCAATACCAGCCGGGGTTTGGCAGCGAGTGAGCGTGCCAACGCTACGCGTTGTTGCTGACCACCAGAGAGCTCATGCGGAAAGCGCTTCTCAAATCCTTCAAGGCCAACAGTTTGCAGTAAATCTTCGCAGACGGTATTTTTTTCTTTTCGCTGCATTCCACGTAAGCCGAAGCCTATATTGTCCGCGACAGTCATATGCGGGAACAGTGCGTAGTCCTGGAAGACCATACCAAGATGACGTTTTTCTGGAGGTAACGTATAACCGGGTTTGGAAATGATCTGATCCTGAAGCTTGATTTCGCCGTGGGTAATCGGTTCGAAACCCGCGATAGCCCGAAGTACCGTCGTTTTGCCGCAGCCGCTAGGGCCCAATAAACAGACGAACATGCCTTTTCTGACATGTAACGATAAGTTATTGACGACTACCAGTTTTTCGTATTCGCACCCAAGCTCTTTTAATTCAAGAATTGTGCTCGTCATGGGTATCTAAACGGTTTGATTCGGCTTCAAGAGATGTTCCAAAAGTGCCTTCTGCGCGTGAAGCCTGTTTTCGGCCTCATCCCAGACGACGCTTTGTGGGCCGTCTATTACATCGGCGCTGACTTCCTCGCCACGATGAGCGGGCAAACAGTGCATAAAAAGTGCATTTTTATCTGCTGCTGCCATAACCTTTTTATCGACCTGAAATGCCTGAAAGGCTCTGGCCCGTTCTGTAGATTCATCTTCCTGTCCCATGCTTGCCCAGACATCAGTGACAATCAAATCGGCGCCGTCGGCAGCCTCTAGCGGATTCCGGCTTAATGAGACAATATCTGAATTGTTGTTGATTACAGCGTCGTCGGGTTCGAAACCAGCGGGAGAAGCGATATTTAAATGAAATCCATACTGGCGGGCTGCATTGACGTACGAGTGACACATATTATTACCATCACCGATCCATGTGACGGTTTTTGCCCTGATATCACCCCTGTGTTCGTAATAAGTTTGCATATCAGCAAGCAATTGACACGGGTGATACATATCCGACAGGCCATTGATAACCGGTACATTGGCGTTATCGGAAAAGGTTACCAGAGACTGATGAGCATAAGTACGGATCATGATGATATCAACCATACGAGACAGAACCTTCGCGGAATCCTCAATGGGTTCACCGCGGCCTAACTGGGTGTCGCGTGGCGATAAAAAAATTGCGTCTCCGCCAAACTGTATCATGCCGGTCTCGAAAGATACGCGAGTGCGAGTCGAGGACTTTTCAAAGACCATGCCTAGTACTTTGTTCTTTAATGGTTCGTAGATCTCATTTTCAGCGTGAAGTTTCTTTAGTTCGCATCCCCTGACAATCAGTCGATCGAGTTCTCCGGCAGTGAGGTCCAGCAGGGTTAGGAAATGACGCGCTTTTTTCATAGGTCTGGCTAAACTTTATTGTTCCGGACTATTCAGTATCGCTGAAAATCCTGTTAGTTGGTAAGAAGTACGGTGATTTTTTCAATGATCAGATCCGCTTCCTCCCGGTTAAGAATGAGAGGTGGTAACAGGCGAATCACCTTCTCTGCCTGAATGCTAATGAGCAACCTTTGTGCCAGTGCCATCTGAATCAGGTCAGTGCTACGGGAGTTGAGCTCGATACCTATCATCAACCCACTACCGCGAACTTCCTTGACAATGGGGATGTTTTTCGTGGCCTCGCTGATGCCTTTGAGAAGGTACTGTCCCTGAGCGGCAGCATTTTCAGCAAGAGATTCGTTTTCAAGCGATTCAATAGTTGCTAATGCTGCGCTGCAAACTAGGGGATTTCCTCCAAATGTGGAGCCGTGATTGCCTGGATTAAACAGCGAGGCCGCGGGACCATTGGCCATGCACGCGCCAATGGGCAGACCATTAGCCAGCCCCTTGGCAAGCGTGATGACATCGGGTGTAATTCCATTGTGTTGGTAGGCAAGCCACTTGCCAGTACGACACATGCCGGTTTGAATTTCATCAAGCATCATTAGCCAATCATTATCATCACAAATATCTCTTACAGCATTAAGGTATGCCGGAGATGGAACATTGATACCACCCTCACCCTGAATTGGTTCTATCAATATTGCCGCGACACTGGAGGTATTGCTGACAATATTCTCCAATGCCTTGACGTCGTTATAGGCAACCCTGATAAAGCCGGTAACCAGCGGCTCAAACCCGGCCTGAACCTTGCGATTGCCACTCGCAGATAATGTTGCCATTGTTCTGCCATGAAAACTGTTGTCCGCGACGATGATAACGGGTTCGTGAATACCCTTATTATGTCCATGTAATCTTGCCAGCTTTATTGCGGCCTCAACGGCTTCCGCTCCGGAATTGCAAATAAACGCATTCTCCATATCGGTGATGCGAGAAAGCTCGGAGGCCAATTGGCGCTGGAGAGGAATTTGGTACAGATTCGAAGTATGGACGAGCGTTTTGGCTTGTTTGCAGACTGCATCTGATACCGATGGATGTGCGTGCCCCAAACCACAAACCCCGATTCCGCTCAAGGCATCGAGGTATTTGTTATTGTTGCTATCCCATAACCAACAACCTTCACCGCGAACAAATTCAACGGGTAATCTGGCATAGGTTGTCATTAAATGTTCCTGCATCGCTTTTCCTGGTTAGCACTCAATTTTTGTGAAACGATCAATTATAACGGAAAAAAACCACAGTCAAACTCCGGATTGGGGAATTTACGCATTAACCCTGAATTACAGGTGATTCAGATGGTTTCTTGCCCGGATAGCATCGGTATCGGCAATCGCAGTTATATTTTGAATGCGTTTGACATAGCTTGCCGGGAATCCGTGAATGCCAGCACCCTGGATCACAAGTTGCTTATACCATGAAAAGGGGATTAGCTGGTCATCAATATAGTCGGGATTGGCAAGATAGGCGAAAACGTGCGAATAGTGATTGTTGGCAAAAACGTCTATTTTGGCCGCATCATAGCCGCTCCCCAGTCCCTCTACCTTATCAAGCGCTAATTTATCGCTAGCGCTGATTCTATAAACGACCCCGAATACCCGATGGAACGGGTTGTCTGTAAAGTAAGCGTTACATTTTCCCGATTCATCTTTACCTTTTTTATGGAAATATAACTTGTATCTGTGGAGTGTAGCGGTACAAACAAATTGGCTATGTGGCGCACGTTTTTTCATCCGTCGGGGATGCATATTGGAGCCATAGGCAAAATATAAGAGATGGTTCGACACGTTGTTTTCCATTAACCATGGGTTGTGAGGTACCAGATTATTTTATTCCCGCATATTTAGCTAACGTTTTATCAACCATTCGTTGAATTGATGGGCCCTCATTCATTGCAGATATTTCTGCTAATGAAAACCATTTCAAATCATTGGATTCATGACTGATTGTTATTGGAGAATATTCATCTGCAACCAGAAGAAATCTGACATCGTAGTGATAGTGTTCCCGCTCTTTTTTAATGGCCGGAATCGTGTGTATATCAATGTCGAAAATATTCTCCAGGGGAATCTGGAAATCGTTGATACCTGTTTCCTCTTTGGCCTCCCGGAGCGCGGTTTCCAGAATATTGGTATCATTTTCAACATGTCCACCGGGTTGCAGCCATCGATCAAGCTTTTTATGATGAATCAATAACGCATGCGTGTAGTTGACGTTTGTCACCCAGGCTGAGCCCGTGATATGTCCAGTTTTCGTGCTGCGAGCGCAAAAGTCTGGTTCGTCCGAGATGAATTTTAAAATTTGTTGATGAAAGCCATGCTCGGTTGAGTCATAAGGCCGATACGATTCAATTCTTTGAATTATCCAGCCTGGATCCATGGGGACTAGCCTGAAAGTCTGATGCGTTTTTGGCCCACGAGGAAAACAAGCTGTCTTCCTCGTGGGTACCTGAATTATGCGTAATTCTGACTAACAAAATCCCAGTTTACGATGTTCCAGAAATTCTCGACGTATTGTGGTCTCGCATTTCGATAGTCGACATAATAAGCGTGTTCCCAGACATCACAGGTCAGTAATGCTGTTTTCCCTTCGGTCATGGGTGTTCCCGCGTTGCTGGTGCTCATTAGTTCAACAGATCCATCTGCATTTTTTACCAGCCACCCCCATCCGGAGCCGAAAGTCGTAATCGCCGTTTGCGAGAACTGTTTTTTAAAATCTTCAAAAGAACCAAAGGCCTTGTTAATGGCATCCGCAAGTGCGCCTTCGGGGTTGCCACCGCCATTAGGGCTCAGACAATTCCAGTAAAAAGTATGATTCCAGATTTGTGCAGCATTATTGAAGATACCGCCGGACGCGTTTTTGACAATTTCTTCCAATGACATATTCTCAAACTCGGTACCAGGAATGAGGTTATTCAGGTTGGTCACATAAGTTTGATGATGTTTACCATGATGGAATTCAAGTGTCTCGGCAGAGATGTGGGGTTCAAGTGCATCTTTTGCGTATGGTAATTCGGGTAACTTATGTTCCATCTTGTATCTCCTGTTTGTTCGATATCATGGCTAAATTTTGCTATTCGTTAATTGTAGCCGATAATTGTCAGCAATTAGGATGCAAGATGCAAGGGAAAAGCGGTGGGACGAGCAGTTTACGGGTTTTTTCATTTTTCCCCGAAAATATAATGGTTAATATGGATGCTATAGAATTAGGTGTTTTTTCCAGTCGATTGACGGCTGTATGCGATGAAATGGGTGCCACATTAAAGCGTGCAGCCTTATCGCCAAATATCAAAGATCGACTGGATTACTCCTGTGCCGTCTTTGACGTTGATGGATCACTTTGTGCCCAGGCAGCTCACATTCCAGTCCATCTTGGCAGCATGGCATTTGCCATGCGGGATATTGTGGAAAAAGTGTCCTGGCACGATGGTGATATGTTGATAGTGAACAATCCCTATCTCGGCGGAACACATCTTCCTGACGTAACGCTGATATCGCCAGTTTTTGTTGATGATGAATTAAGCGGTTTTGTTGCGAATCGTGCGCACCACGCGGATATAGGCGCGATTTCCCCTGGCTCTATGCCGATATCCCAAACACTGCAAGAAGAAGGGATCATCATATCCCCGACATTGATTGTTAAACAGGGTGTGTTGGACGAAGATTTGCTTGCGTCCATTACCGGTGCGACAAGAAATAAATTCCAGTGTTATGGAGACTATGCTGCCCAAATGAGCGCAAATCGCTGCGGTGAGGCTCGTTTAAAGGATCTGGTAAGCAGTATGAGCATCAATCAATACAGGCTGGGGCTCATCGAATTGGATCATTATGCTGAACGAATGGCGCTATCTGGTTTGGCGATTCTTCCGGATGGAGAATATCAATTTTCAGATGTTATGGACGATGATGGGGTCGGATCGGTTGATATCGTCATAAAGGCTAACTTGAAGGTTATACAAGGTAGTATTGATGTCAATTTTGAAGGCACTTCGTTACAGGTTACCGGTAATATTAATTGCCCTCTGTCAGTCGCAGCGGCAGCTGTTTTCTACGTTTTTCGATGCCTGATGCCCGCTGAGACGCCAGCGTGTGCGGGGAGTTTTCGGTCAATAGAGATTTCTGCTCCGGAGGGTTCTTTATTAAATGCAAGGTACCCGGCGGCGGTCGCAGCGGGAAATGTGGAGACAAGCACACGCATTGTCGATGTAGTCATGGGCGCACTGGCGCAGGCCATTCCCACTCTGGTTCCTGCAGCGAGTCAGGGCAGCATGAATAATATTGCAATGGGGGGAACCAGCCAGGGTGAAAATTGGGATTATTACGAAACACTGGGTGGTGGAATGGGCGGTGGTCCATTATCAGATGGACTTGACGCGGTACAAACCCATATGACCAATACACGGAATACACCGGTAGAAACCGTTGAAATGGTCTACCCATTAAGAGTCACCGAGTATTCCATTCGGCAGAATTCTGCGGGTACGGGTATTCATTGCGGCGGCAAAGGATTGAAAAGAGAGTTTGAATTTTTAGCGGACAGTTCAGTTACGTTGCTGACGGAAAGACGCCTGCATGCACCCTGGGGTCTCAACGGAGGGAAACCCGGATTACCGGGCAAAAATGTGTATTCCGGAGAAATTGTGCCACCGAAGGTTAGTTTCAGTGTCAAGAAAGGCGAACGTTTGGCGATTTATACACCCGGTGGTGGTGGGTGGGGTAGCGCGAATATAAAACCAGGGAAAATGGAGTAATCCAGGTCGATGAACATCTGCACCAATAATTCCCTATTCATTTAGTCAGGAATTAGGTGTATAATGGAATATTTATACACTGATTAATATGTTGAGGTAGAGTTGATGGATGTGATGGAAAAAATTAAGCAGCAAATAGAAAGTGCGCCAATCGTATTATATATGAAAGGCACCCCTCAGTTTCCACAGTGTGGTTTTTCCAGTCACACGGCCCAGGCGCTTCAGGCGTGCGGCGCTGAATTTGCGCATTTTAATGTATTGGCAGATCCCGAATTACGTGAAAATCTTCCTCGATATGCGAATTGGCCCACATTTCCGCAATTGTACATTAATGGCGATCTTATTGGTGGTTGCGATATTGTCATGGAGTTATACCAGCAAGGTGAACTGCAGCAAATGGTGAAGAGTGCAATGCAGCAGGAAGTCCTTTGATTGTAGCCCTGAACAATCGGTTAGGAAATGACAATATTACGTCCCGACGCCTTTGCCTGATAAAGTTTGTCATCCGCTTTTTTTAGTACACCTTCCAGCGGATCGTTATGTTCTTTACTATCGAAATAGCTTACACCAATTGAGGCGGTAATCGCCATTTCTCCAGCAGATGTCTGGAAGGGGCGTTTACTGATTGAGGTAAGAATTCTGTCGAAGATGCCTGGTTTACAGTGTGCCGGATCCATGAAGTACATCACGATACAAAATTCTTCTCCGCCCATGCGACCAATGGTGTCTGTTGGTCTTATCGCCCTGCGCAGGCGTCTGGCCAAACCGACGAGCACCTCATCCCCGACCTGGTGGCCGAAGTTATCGTTAATGTCCTTGAAATTATCGAGATCCAGGCTAAGGCAAGCAACCATCCCGCCACGCGCTTCGGTGTCGTGTAATACAGCGGTTAAATTCTGCACAATATGACGTCTATTGCCCAGGCCCGTTAACGGGTCTGTGGTCGCAAGTTCCTGTAACTGCCGATTGCTGTATTCCAGGGCCTGGGTTGTTTCCAGTAGCGTGTTTTGTAGCGTGGCTGATCGACCTGCTGCGTAGACCCTGGCAGCAAGTTCTCTTTCGTTAATCGGTTTTTGGAGGTAATCGTCAACGCCGTGGTCGAATGCCTCAACCAGGTGGTCCATACCATCCTTTGACGTTATGAGGATGATGGATGTGTAATGATTGGCATCTTCATCATGTTGCCTGACACAGTTTGTGAGTTCAAGGCCATCCATTTCCGGCATCACCCAGTCAGCGAGAATAATATCTGCCCGACGCTCATTGATTTGTACCAGAACCTGGTCAGCATCTTCAGCTAGCCGAACATCCTGGTACCCAGCCTTGGTGAGCGCAGACTTGATGATTGCACGCGTTAGTTCAACATCGTCTGCCACGATGATGGATAAATCAGGTTTTGCTGTCATGACAATATGTAGACCCGTTGTATTGCAAGTCAATCAGTCATCTTTCTATAGCTATCCCACTGATTGACAATTTGACAGAATAATTCTGCTGTTCTCTCGGCATCATAAATTGCGGAATGAGCCAGTTCATTATTCCAGTCGATGCCAGCAACAGCCAGCGCTTTCGCGAGCACTGTCTGGCCAAATGCCACTCCCCCCAGTGTTGCAGTATCAAAACTACTGAATGGATGTAGGGGGTTTCGTTTTATATCGGCACGATTGGCCGCAGCATTAACAAAACTCAGGTCAAATGAGGCGTTATGCCCCACCAGAATTGCCCGATTGCATTCAAAATGTCTTACTTTATTGCGAATCACTCGAAACAGAGAATTGAGCGCTGTTTTTTCGTCGATCGCATTTCTTAACGGGTGATAGGGGTCTATCCCGTTAAAGGCCAGGGCTTTAGGCTCAAGATTTGCGCCTTCAAAAGGAATAATATGGTGTGCATGGGTCTCTGCGGGTGTTAGATACCCTTCGTCGCTCATGTCGATCGTTACCACTGCCATTTCCAGTAACGCGTCGGTTTGAGGATTAAAACCTGCAGTTTCTACATCGATAACTACGGGCAGATAACCCCGAAAACGTGAAGCAAATAAACTGTTTCCATTCATTCGTTTGTTGCTTGTGGCATTAACTGGTCTGGTATTTGGGTCATGGTTAACGTCTAATCTGATAGGTCGAGTTGCCAATGAATCAGTTCATTGCTGCGAAATGGGACTATTTTACCCGTTTCAAACGAAAGTTCTTCAGAAACAGACCAGTCTTTTCTGGTTAGAGTGATTTCATCGGTGTTTCTGGGTAAGCCATAAAAATCAGCGCCAAAGTGGCTGGCAAAAGCCTCCAGTTTGTCGAGTTTTCCAACCTGGTCAAATACCTCTGCATAGAGTTCTAATGCTGCATGAGAAGAATAAATACCCGCGCAGCCGCAAGCCGATTCTTTTCTGCTTACATCATGTGGGGCGCTATCAGTGCCCAGAAAAAATTTGGGATTACCGCTGGTGGCAGCAGAAATTAACGCTTCGCGATGGGACTCACGCTTGAGAACAGGCAAGCAATAATAGTGAGGGTGTATACCACCAACAAGAATAGCATTCCGGTTTAGCAAAAGATGATGAGGGGTAATGGTTCCGGCAACGGTTGACGGCGCTGACGAGACAAACTCAACGGCGTCTTTTGTCGTAATATGTTCCAGTACGATGCGCAGCCCCGGGAATCTATCAATCAGCGGAGCCAGGATTTTATCAATAAATACCTTTTCCCGGTCGAAGACATCGGTTTTATCATCGGTTACCTCACCATGTATAAGCAGTAACAGGTTGTTTTCTTCAATAGCTGCAATGGCTTTAAGTACCTTGTCGATGCTGGTTACACCTGAGTTTGAATTGGTTGTGGCACCAGAGGGATATAATTTCACGGCCTTAATATAGCCACTATCCCTGGCAGTTTTAATTTCTTTTGCCGTTGTATTGTCCGTTAGATAAAGTGTCATTAATGGAGTAAACGATAGACCTTCAGGTATCGAAGCAATGATACGTTCTCTGTATTGAAGCGCCTTGATGGTCGCCGTTACCGGGTCTGCCAGGTTCGGCATGACAATGGCGCGAGCGAATCGCTGGGCGCAGTGTTTAACCGTCAAGCCAAGCAGTGGGCCATCACGTAAATGTACGTGCCAGTCATCCGGTCGTGTGAGCGTTATAGATTGCACCAGCGTATCAATCGTCAGCAGGTAGTGGTTTGTGGTTTCCCAGTAGTTTGTTGATCGCAGCGACACCAAATAAATTGAATCCTCGGAGTGCTTCTGGCGGGTGACCAGCGACACATACAATGGGTTTGTTGTCACTAACACCCATAATCAACGGGCGACCTGAACGCATCGGGACACCGTCTACAATGACTTGGCCAGCTCCCTTAACCAGATCAGATATAAAATCACGCCCGCCAACGGCAGTCCCTCCCGAGATGACTACCATGTCCGATCGGGACAGGGACTCACCCAATTCAGATGAAAATTGCTCAAAGTCATCACTCATAATGCCGGCTATCTTTGCTGTTGCACCGTTCGCATTAATTGCTGAAGCCAGCATGATCGAATTACTATCTCTCATCGTGCCGGGTGTTACCGGATCGGTGTAAGGGACCAGTTCATCCCCCGAGGCGAAGACAGTAACGACTGGTTTTTTTGATAATTCAACTTCATTTAAACCCATTGACGCGATGGTCCCAATCGATTGAGGGGTGATGATAGCGCCTGCAGTAATGGCAGTGGCGTCAAGTTCCAGATCGCATCCTTTGTCTTCAATGAAAAAACGCGGTGGAAATGGACGCGAGATTGAAAAATGATCGTTATCAATATCGGCTTCCCACATTCTTACGATCGAATACGGGCCATCAGGGACAAGACTGCCTGTTACTACCTGGATTGCCTGGCCAGGCTCAGGGTTTCCACATTCAGCATCTCCCGGGTTGACCTTGCCGATAATGGTAAAACCTGTTTTTGATTCTTCACTCGCATCAGCCGTATCCTCGGTTCGCACCAGAAAACCCTCGACAATTGCCCGATTATACGGGGGCAATGCGGTGGGTGATTTAATATCGCGGTATAAGGTGCGGCCACAGGCATCCGCCAGGCTGACGATTTCTGAGCCTGTGCTTCGAAATGGAACGGCTGCAATAAATTGCTCTTGTGCTTCGACCAGGGGGGATGTTTCACTCATAGGTATTTCCTTGATTACTTTAATAATGAGGTGGTTTTGTTTCTACTGATTCATGCAGAATATCAGATTCGGTTAGTGTAGCAATGCGTTGTTTGAGAAATGTAATATCCTGTTCCAGTTTATCAATGATTTGCTGTTGATCGGAAACTATAGCATTTAACGTATGTAGCGTGTCTTCCTGATACGTAATTCTGGTTTCAAGGTCAATCAATTTATCTCGCTGGTTCATTTTTCGTTCCCGTCGAGCACCCGGCGGTCAAGTAATAAGCTGGTTGTTAGACGTACACCAAATCCGGTGATATCAGTCGGTATTTGAGCCAATCCTCCCTTGTGATTGCCCGCAGAAAGATCAATATGGACCCATGGTTGTTTGCCGGCAAATTTGCCAAGGAATCGTGCAGCCAGAATATGATCGGCATCTCCACTCAGCGTACATTGCTTGATATCGGCCAAGTCACTGTCCAGCGCCTTGTCAAAATCTTCATCCATGGGAAAGGGCCATACACGTTCGCCACTGAGTTTGCCAGCCTCAATCAAATCAGTATGAAAGTTTTCCTGGTTGGTAAATGCACCGCTATAGCGGGAGCTAAGCGCATAGACGCAGGTTCCGGTTAATGTGGCATAATCGATAATCAAATCCGGTTTGTGCTTGCTGGCAATCGCCAGGGTATCAGACAGCATCATGCGACCTTCAGCGTCGGTGTGCATGACCTCAATGGTAGTCCCGTTACTTGCCGTTACAATTTCATTCTGTTTGTACGCCCTGGGACCAATATGATTTTCTGCCAATGCTAACCAGCAGTCTATCCGGAACGGAGCCTTTAATGTTGATAAGGCCAGTAGTGAGCCCAACGCAACTGCACTGCCTTGCATATCCTCGTGCATACCGTGCATATGTTTGGCCGGTTTAAGATTAACGCCACCTGTATCAAAGCAGACCCCCTTGCCTACGAGCGAAAGTTTTTTATTTAATTGCCCTGATGGGGGTGTGTAGGTCAGATGGATAATACCTGCATCATTATTTTCACTACCCTGTGCAACGGCCAGAAATGCGCCAGCGCCTTCCTTCTTTAACCTCGCCTGGCCCAGAAACTCGTACCGCCATCCCATCTCGGAGGCGAGCTTTTTGACCTTTTTATTGTAACTGGCAGGGGTTAACTCGTTGGGTGGTAAAGCTGTCAGCTGTCTGGCAAGATTATTGCCTTCCGCTTCGGCACGAACGCGCTGAAAATCGATAGGTTGACTCAGGCCGAGGATAGAAAGCTTCCGTATTTTTTTACGATTTTTTGATCCGCTTTTGTAGACAGGTAGTTCACAGTTCGTCGCGAGTACGGCTGCGCAAATCGCGTGGGCGAGTGTTTCTGCCTTTTCACCAGTAAACCCCGGTAAATAGACGGCGACATTTTTGGCCTGACGCCTATCATGGATCGACGCCAGTTTCCGGGCGACTGTCAATAATTCAAAGCTATTGCTATCTGCATTGATGTGACACAACGTGACATGAGTGTCATTTATATTGGGTAGATCAGTTACCAGTGGTGACGAAGAAAGTTTTGTAGTTCCACTTTTATGCAAACGACGTTTAAGTAACTCACAATACGGGAATACGGACCATTTTTTGGGTTGTGGCGCTGGAAGTATCAATATCAGATTTTCAAAACTGTCCAGAAACCGCTTGGTAACCCTGTCTTTTGGCTGGCTTATGTGGATGTTCATATGTCAATAACCGCGTGATATATAAGTGATATTCTTGATTTTATGTTAAAAAAACCCGATCATATCGGGTTTCCAATTAATCTGGAATCATTATAGACGCATAAGATCTAAATGAATATGTATGGATGAGAGCAAAATCTTTTTAGCGAACCAGGTCAGGTTTACAAAAGATCAGTCAATGGAAATGAATTTGAGTTAATGACAATCAATTTAGTGATATAAACCAAGTGAGATCTAAATGAATACTTCAGACAGAAAACGTCTCCTGAATGAAATGTTGTTCGCCAGGCGATTTGAAGAGCGGTGTTATGAAGCGTATGTGGAAAGAAAAATCGGTGGCTTTTTACATTTGTACTCAGGGCAGGAGGCATGTGCGCATGGCGTACTTGAGGCCGCAAGACCTGGGCGTGATTATGTCATTACCGGTTATAGAGACCATGTACATGCCATCAAATGTGGTTCAGATCCTAAAGTGGTCATGGCAGAGCTCTATGCAAAAGAAACAGGCTCCAGCAAGGGACGTGGAGGATCCATGCATATTTTCGACGTTGAGCATCGATTCATGGGAGGGTATTCGCTGGTTGGTGGTCCTTTTCCATTAGCGGCTGGCATTGC
Organism: Gammaproteobacteria bacterium; assembly: GCA_046754065.1. Taxonomy (GTDB): domain Bacteria; phylum Pseudomonadota; class Gammaproteobacteria; order SZUA-140; family SZUA-140; genus JBHHVB01. The sequence goes on along the minus strand of JBHHVB010000007.1, from coordinate 35,359 downwards.
CAAAGGCATCAAGATGAAAGGGGGAGATGATATCTCGATCTGCTTTCTCGGGGATGCTGCGAACAATCAGGGCACATTTCATGAAACCCTGAATATGGCAAAGGTATGGGAGCTACCTGTGATGTTTGTTTGCGAAAACAATTTGTATGGTATTGGAACCCGCATTGAACGTTCGACCGCGGTGCTTGACCAGTACAAACGTGTCAGTGGATATGATATTCCGTCAGCGCAGGTTGACGGACAGGATGTGGAAATTGTTTACGACGCGGCAAAGATTGCAGTTGATCATGTTCGGTCGGGCAAGGGTCCTTATTTCCTGGAGCTCATGACGTATCGATATCGCGGGCACTCGATGTCTGATTCAAACGCTTATCGCTCCAAAGATGAGGAGAAGGAATGGTCAGATCGTGATCCACTCAATATTCTCAGGGATCGCTTGATTGAAAGTGGAGATTTAACTACAGAAGAATATCAGCTGATGGATAAGAGTATACTGAAACAAATTGAAGAAGAGATAATTAAATATGCAGATGAATCTCCAGAGCCGTCTGTCGATGAGCTGGAAAAATATGTTCTCGCAGAAAACGATCCCTTTGTTACGGGGGCGATTAACTAATGGCTGATTTAATGTATTGGGAAGCGATTCGTCGAGCCCATGATGAGGAAATGGAAAATGACCCGCTTGTCATTGCGATGGGTGAAGATATTGGGATCGCTGGCGGTACCTATAAGGCTACGCAAGGACTGTATGAAAAATATGGTTCCGAACGGATTATTGATACACCTATATCAGAAAATGGCTTTACTGGACTGGGCATTGGCGCTTCATATGTGGGTGTCAGGCCAATCATTGAAATTATGTCGGTCAATTTTGTGTGGTTGGCAACAGATCAAATCATTAATACCGCTGCCAAGGTGCGATATATGTCGGGCGGTCAGTTGACTGCGCCTATTGTAATTCGTTCACCAGGTGGTACCGCTCATCAGTTAGGGGCACAACATTCCGCGAGAATGGAAAAAGTATTTATGGGTATAGCGGGTTTACGCGTTGTAACACCCTCTACACCTCGTCAGGCATACGGACTGTTGAAGTCGGCAGTGCGATGCGATGATCCCGTTTTTATTAATGAACACGAACTGATGTATAACCTGAAAGGCGAAGTGCCCGATGAGGAGTTTTTTCACCCGCTGGAGGGGTCCGAGATTGTTCGCAGGGGTAACGATGTTACGCTGTTTGGTTATAATATTTCAGTTCATTGGTGTTTGCAGGCGGCAGAAATGCTTTCCAGACAGTATGGTATAGAGGCGGAAATTGTCGACCTGTATGCGTTAAATCCGTTGGACCGCGAAGGCATTGTTGCATCGGTTACAAAAACACATAAGGCAGTCATCACTGAAGAAGCTGAGGCACCGGTTGGTGTTGGTTCGGAGGTGATGGCAATCATAAACGAAGGTTGCTTCTTTGAACTGGATGCACCGCCACGACGCGTGTCCGCACGAAACGTACCTATTCCATTTAATCATAAGCTGGAAAAGGCTGCGATACCCAATGCGAATGAAGTAGTTGACGCCGTTTTGGGATTGTTTGGTAAATCCAGATAAAATAGCAACTGGCACGATAATGATACATTCGTATCAGTAAGCATGAGTGGGGAATCATTAGCGCGCTGCGCAAGCGGTTTGTCATGCGCGTTCAGCGAATTTGAAAAATCAAAATTATATTAAGGTGTTCTATGTCTGATAAATACACGATCAAAATGCCGCAACTGTCTGACACGATGACTGAGGGCGTATTGATCAGCTGGGAAAAGAATATCGGCGACAAGGTAAACCGTGGAGAAATTGTCGCAACCGTCGAAACCGATAAAGCGATCATGGATGTCGAGGTTTTTCGAGACGGATTTTTATCCGGACCTCTGGTTGAGGTCGATAGCACTATTCCGGTAGGCGAGGCGATCGCGTTCATAGTTGCCAATCAGGGTGAAGTTGTTGATGCGGGAACTCCAGCTACATCCAGTCCTGCTCCAGAAGTAGAAGACAAAAATATCACAGAAGGCCGGGGCCCGGAAACCCCGGATAGTCAGGAACCCGATGGCGTTGTTCATACGATAAAAATGCCGCAACTGTCTGACACGATGACAGAAGGTCTGGTTGTGGAATGGACGAGGCAGCCAGGAGAGAAAATTTCCAGGGGTGATATTGTTGCCCAGGTAGAAACTGACAAGGCAATCATGGATGTTGAAGTATTTCGTGAAGGTTACCTGTCGGGTCCTTTAGCCGAGGTGGATTGTGTCATTCCTGTGGGTGGTGCGATGGCGTACCTGGTTGAAGATCAGGATCAGGTGAAAACAGATACTGTATCGTCCGTGGTGTCTGCACAGGCCGGACAATCATTATCCGGGTCTGCGACATCTATTAGCCAGGAGTCATCCGGAATAACAGCGAACTCAACCGACGCTGGTCCAGCTCCGCGCCCAGCAGGTAAGCAGGCTACACCTTATTCAAGAAAATTAGCTGGTGAGCAGGGTGTTAATCTGAATGCCGTGAATGGTTCAGGCCCCTCAGGTGAAATTGTTGCAGCCGATGTTCTCAGGACGCAGCCGCAATCAACGACCGCAACTACGCCGTTTATCGAGGCAGAGGTGCCGGGTGCCGGGAGAAAGATGACAGCGATGGAGCGTGCTATTAGTAAGAACATGTCAGGCTCGCTAACCATGCCCACCTTCCATGTAACCGTCAATGCTATGCCTGACAGGTTGATTGCTACAGCGAAGAAACACGGTGTTTCAGTGACCATTGCGATTGCAAAGGCTTGCGCGCTGGCAATTCAGGAACACCCCCAGATCAACTGGGCATATCAACCTGTAGACAAACTGATTGAAAGAGACAATGTTGATATTGGTATGGCAGTCGCGGCTGACGATGGCAGCCTGGTTGTACCGGTTTTAAGAAACTGCGAGTCAAGGCAACTGGATGAGCTGGGTCGTGATTGGCAGGATTTGGTATCCCGTGCCCGAACCAGACGATTATCTCCCGATGAATACGCCAATCCGACATTTATGGTTTCAAATATGGGGATGATGGGGGTTAGTGGCTTTGATGCCATTCCGACCCCCGGTATCGCTGCGATTCTTGCGATTTCATCAGCCGGGACGAATGGTATGCCCTTAACTGTTACCGCTGACCATCGGGTTGTCAACGGGGCGCATGTTGCGATGTATCTCAATTCGTTAAAGCGGTTTATTGAGCAACCAGAGACCTGGATTGGTGGTGTTTCAGTCATTCCGGAAGGCAACTGGGATTATGATGTTGTTGTGATTGGTGGTGGTCCGGGAGGAGAGGATTGCGCCCGAGAGCTGGCTGAACACGGAGTTAACGTTGCGATGGTGAACGATGCGCCGTTCCCGGGGGGGGAGTGCCTGTGGCGCGGATGTATACCCTCAAAGGCATGGCGTGCAGCAGCTGATCGGATACGAGACAGGGCGCATGATCAACACCTGGGCGTTGAGGGCACAACAAAGGTAAAATTAGACTGGAAGTCACTTGAACGGACTCGCCGATCAGTACTGGAAACGCGTGGAGAGATGGCGTTAAAGACCGACAAAGGCGTTAAAATCAAGGTTATTCAGGGGTACGCATCATTTCAGAATGATCATCAATTACTCGTCGATACAAGTGGTAATCAGGATGATCCCCATCGCCGTTCAACAACTGGTGATGGTTTGGCCGGAGATAGCATCAGTTTTGGCTGTGCAGTTATTGCAACCGGCGCTCCACCATTTGTGCCTCCAATAGAGGGTGCTTATGACGGACTGGAGAGTGGCGGTGTGCTGACCTCTGATACGGTATGGAGCTTGCCATCAGCACCTAAAAAGCTCGTAGTGATTGGAGGTGGTGCAATCGGCGTTGAAATGGCGCAGATTTTTCATGATTTTGGCGCTGATGTAGTATTGCTGGAAGTGCAGGAGCGAATTCTGGCAGAGGTAGAATCAGAGATTGCCGGGCAGTTAACGACTATTCTTAACAACGAACCAAGGCTTAAAGTCCTGACGAACGCGAAAATTGATGGTATTCACGGTAAGCCCGGCAAAATGGTTGTGAATTATCAAGATAGCGAAGATCAAAACCACGCTTGTGAATGTGAATATGTCATTGTCGCAACCGGTAAACGCCCGGTCCTTGAAGCACTTAAGCTTGAGCCGGCAGGAGTTCGTTCAGATGGCCGCATAATACCGGTCGATCCAAGTTGCCGTACTAACGTCCCGCATATATTCGCCGTTGGAGATGTCAATGGTGGCTTGATGTTGGCGCACACAGCTGGACAACAAGGTCGGGTTGCAGCGTCCACTATTCTGGGGGAGATAGCAAAATATGATCAGGACAAAGACTGCGGCGTGATATTTACCCGACCTCAGGCGGCATTTGTTGGTTTATCGATTGCGCAGGCTAAATCCAGTGGTATCGACGCCGTTGAGGTTAAAATGCCGATGAGTATCGATGCAAAGGCAATGATTACCAATGAAACCTCAGGATTAATCAAGATGGTTGTCGATAAGAAATCCCGACGCATCATGGGGGTACACTTTCTTGCTGATCACGCCGATACGTTAATCGGCGAAGCGGTGATGATGGTGGCCGGCCAAATGACGCTGGAGCAAGTGGCCGGTGCGATTCATCCGCACCCCACGCAGACTGAGATGTTTGGTGAAATGGCTCGTCGTCTACAATCCAGATTACGAAGATCAGCAAAGAAAACCCCACAAAAATAGTGGTACACTACGCCGGTGTGAAAAATTGTTTGCCTGATTGAGGTCTGGATTCTGATATGTCTGAAATTAAGAAAGTTGTTCTCGCTTATTCTGGTGGCCTGGATACCTCGGTGATTCTTCGCTGGCTACAGGATACCTATCATTGTGATGTGGTCACATTTACGGCCGATATTGGACAAGGTGAAGAAGTAGAGCCAGCCCGGGCAAAGGCCGAGGCATTGGGTGTAAAGGAAATATTTATTGAAGACCTTAGAGAGGAATTTGTCCGGGATTACGTATACCCAATGTTTCGTGCAAATACGATTTATGAAGGCGAGTATCTGCTGGGGACCTCGATAGCGCGCCCATTGATTGCAAAACGTCTGATTGAGATTGCATCAGAAACTGACGCCGATGCGATTTCACATGGTGCTACTGGAAAGGGAAATGATCAGGTTCGATTTGAGTTAGGTGCTTACGCACTTAATCCCGATATTCATGTGATTGCTCCATGGCGTGAATGGGACCTGAACTCCCGCGAAAAACTGATGACCTATGCAGAACAGCACGATATACCTGTAGAGTTGAAAAGAGGGGGTAAGTCTCCTTATTCCATGGATGCAAACCTGCTCCATATCTCGTATGAAGGAGATATTCTCGAAGATCCCTGGGCTGAACCAGAAAGTGATATGTGGCGATGGTCTGTGTCGCCAGAAGATGCGCCGGATAAAGAAACCTATATAGAATTAACCTATCAACAAGGTGATATCATCGCAATAAACGGTGAAACGATGAGTCCTGCTACTGTGCTTGAGCGCTTGAATAAACTTGCTGGTGATAACGGTATTGGTCGACAGGATATCGTTGAAAATCGTTACGTAGGTATGAAATCACGAGGTTGCTATGAAACACCTGGTGGTACTGTCATGCTAAGGGCTCATCGAGCCATGGAATCACTTACGCTGGACCGGGAAGTCACGCACCTCAAGGATGAACTCATGCCCCGCTATGCAAGTCTTGTTTATAATGGATACTGGTGGAGTCCTGAGCGTAAAATGTTACAGGAAATGATTGATGCCTCTCAACGAACTGTAAACGGCATTGTTCGAATAAAACTGTACAAGGGTAATGTCACTGTGGTTGGCAGAAAGTCTGAAAACAGTTTGTTTGATGAAGATGTGGCTACTTTTGAAGAAGACAAAGGGGCTTATGATCAGCAAGATGCCGCTGGTTTTATCAAGCTTAACGCGTTACGCATGCGTATAGCAGCTAGAAAGAGTAAGGGCAACATTAACCCCTAAGCCGCCCAATTAATTAAACTGGATCCTTCGGGATTCCAGAATCAGAGTAAACCGGTATTCCAGGCATGCCTTAATGTTCCCTTAAGCAAAACCTTGCTTTCTGCAGTATCTTTCTCTTTAATCATTATAATATACTGATATCCCATGTGTTAGTTCGGTGTATGTTATGTGGGGACATCCTGAACCAGTGATGTGCTTGTCGCGTCTGCAGGTATATCATTGGGATAGAACATGAAGCAAAATATCCATTTTTCAATACTGATAATGGTTGTTGTGTTGGTTGCTGCTGCAATGCTAGTGCTGAACGACGATGAAGAATCGCCACCCATCTCATTGCATAAATCTCGAATCGCGGATCGACCTTCGTCGTCTCCCGAACCCATATTGCCCATAGAATATCCATCTTCGCTAAAGGTTGAGCAAGTAGCGCTCGGAAAAAGACTTTTTGGCGATGCACGATTATCCACTGATGGGGAGTCCTCTTGCGAAACATGCCATCAACTTGAAACCGGGGGAGCAATCAGGGAATTGGTGCCGGTAGGAGACCATGGCAATCTGGGGGAGATTAATACCCCAACCGTATTTAATAGCGCGTTGAATGCAAGTTATTACTGGGATGGTCGAGCTGACACAGTCGAACAACAAATTGCCGAGTCACTAATCTCTCCAACCGAACTGGATTCATCCTGGGCTCACATTATCGAGGTTATAAATGGTGATAGTGATTTATTGCGTCAGTTTCGGATGATATTTAAGGACGGTGTAACCAGGGAGAATGTTATAGCAGTCATAATGGAATTTGAACGGTCATTAATTACGCCCAATTCCAGATTCGATCAATACCTGAATGGTGACAATGATGCGTTAAGTAAGGACGAGAAAAGGGGATACCAGTTATTCAAGGTATATGGATGCGTATCCTGCCATCAAGGAGCAAATGTTGGAGGCAACCTTTATCAGGTGCTTGGTGTGATGCAGGACTATTACTTTGATAGAGAGGATTTATCTACTGTAAATTATGGCCGGTTCAATGTGACCGGTAGAGAGGAAGACCGTTACAGATTCAGGGTGCCTAGTTTGAGAAACGTAACGCTGACGGCGCCTTATTTCCATAATGGGTTTGCAGAAACGATTGAACAAGCCATCATGGTGATGGCCTCCTACCAATTGGGAAGAAAAATATCTGTTGGCGATGTTGATTTAATCGCAAAATTCTTGCACACCCTTACGGGTGAATACAACGGCGAACGACTATGATAAAAAAACGAACAGGGCAGCTAACCATCGGTATCCTGGTCATCCTTGTTCTTACGGGACTATTTATTAAATCCAGATCTGTGAATTTTGTCAGACATAATCAGGTTTTAAACAATGTCCATCTTATCAAGCAGGCGGATGCTACGTTAAACCAGGACCTTCTAAAATCACGAAATGAATTATTGCTGCATTACGATACCCTTGTCAGCGGCATAAAATCTTTAATAGAAAGGCAGGGGCTATTCAAGGAAAGCCAATTTGCAATTTACAAAAATGGTTTAAGTGATGTTGATAGGGAAATTGAACAGCTGGATGTATTGATCGTCCGAAAGAAAGGCCTGCTTGAAGACTATAAATCCAGAAACGCAATTCTGAGAAATTCGCTTCACTATCTGCCAGTGCTTGCCGATGATATCGTTACTCATTTATCACTGGTGCAATTTGAAACGGCGAGAATTACCAACTTGTCAGACTTTTTGAGTGATACATTAAGTTATAATATTACCGGGGATGACAATTTTAAGATTCATGTGCAATCGCATATCAGTGAACTGGTTGCGGATCTTGATCTGTATCCGGAGCTTGTACGTCAAGATATAGAACATCTGATAAAACATGCCAATACGGTGGTTTCCCAGAAACCCGTTGTAGACCAGTTGATTACTGAACTTTCGCTATTGCCGATTCCATTACACGTAAATAGTCTAGGCGAGGCCTATGGTCGGTCATACGAGGTCCGATCTCGACTGGCTAACGCATACCGGTTGGGATTGTATGTTGTTGCGATTCTACTGATCATCTATATTGCTTACATCATGCTTAAGCTTATGCACAGCGAAAAGCTGCTTCAAAAAACGGTCGATGATCTCAACTACCAGAAATTTGCGATGGATCAACACTCGATAGTCACTATTTCAGATGTAAACGGGAATATTACGTATGCAAACGAGAAAATGTGTGAGACAAGTCAATATTCACGCGAAGAGTTAATTGGGAGTAATCATAGACTGTTAAATTCGCATTATCATCCGCGCTCCTATTTCTCTGAGATGTGGAAAACAATTAGTAGAGGACACGTGTGGAACGGCGAAATCAAGAATCGTCGCAAGGATGGTAGTACGTTCTGGGTTGAGTCGACGATCGTTCCATTTACGGATGAGTTAAATAAACCCTACCAGTATGTTGGAATCAGGACCGATATTACCCGGAGAAAACTCGTAGAAGAGGCACTTTTTGCTGAGAAAGAGCGTGCACAGGTCACGCTGAAATCGATTGGGGATGGGGTGATTACGACAGATTCTGCAGGCAGGGTTGAGTATTTGAACCCGATTGCTGAACAGATTTTGGGTTGGGGATGTGATGAAGCTGAAAGTGAACTGCTCATAGACGTATTCAATGTTGTCAACGAGGAAACCAGGGAACCGATTAAAGATATTGTGGCCCCAAGTCTGATAAATGGTCGTATCATTACTTATCCCGTTGGCCTGATTATTAACCGACAGAGTGGTCAGGAGTATGCTGTTGAGTCAACCTCTGCGCCAATTCGTGGTCGTAGCAATCAGGTTATGGGGGCGGTTCTGATTTTCCATGATGTGACTAAGATTCGTGGTCTGACTCATAAACTTTCCTACCAGGCAACACATGACGCATTAACCGGGCTGATTAATCGTCATGAGTTTGAGCGCATACTCGAATTAATGATTCTGAATGCTAAAAAAGATGGGCATGAGCATGCGCTCTGTTACATTGATCTGGATCAATTCAAAATTGTCAACGATACCTGTGGTCATGTCGCGGGCGATGAGTTGTTAAGGCAACTTTCCATGCTAATACAGGCTCAGATAAGAGAACGGGATACGTTAGCACGATTAGGTGGGGATGAATTTGGTGTCTTGCTGGGTGAGTGTTCAATTGACCAGGCATTATCGATTGGAACCAAATTATGTCAGACCGTGAAGAAATTCAGGTTTGTCTGGCAGGACAAGACATTTGAGATTGGCGCGAGCATTGGCCTGGTTGAAATACATCAGGCAAGCGAGGGCTTGACCGGTTTGTTGAGTGCTGCCGATGCCGCGTGCTATGTAGCTAAAGACAAGGGCCGCAACCGGGTTTATGTTTATAAAGAAGATGATGTCAATTTAAGGCGTCGTCAGGGTGAAATGCAATGGGTATCCAGGATAAAGAGGGCGCTAAACGATGATCGGTTTTGTGTATTTCATCAATCAGTGCTGCCACTTCGCACGGAAAATCAGGGAGGAATTAAACCGGGAAGAGAAAATCAGGAAAAAATATATCATGAGATGCTGATACGGATGCACGATTACAATGGTGATTATATTTATCCGATGGCGTTTATTCCAGCAGCAGAGAGATACGATTTGATGCCACTAATTGACCGATGGGTCATAAAGCGTGTGTTTTCAGAATACGACGGATGGAAAAAAGAAAATATGATCGCTGCAATTAATCTTTCAGGCGCATCGCTTGGCGATGAAAAATTGATATCCTATGTTGAAAAAGAATTTCAATCAAATGCCGTATTACCGCAGCATGTTTGTTTTGAGATCACCGAAACGGCTGCTATCGCAAATATGAGTAGCGCAATTAAATTTATTGCGAAATTTAAGGAGATGGGTTGCTTGTTTGCGCTGGATGATTTTGGAAGTGGTTTGTCGTCCTTTGCGTACCTGAAAAATATGCCGGTTGATTATCTAAAAATTGACGGTTCATTTGTCAGGGGGATTGCCGAAAGCCCGATAGATAGCGCGATGGTTGAGTCTATCAATCATATTGGTCATGTCATGGGTATCAAGACGATTGCTGAATTCGTGGAAAATAATGCTATCTATACCAGACTACAAGCATTAGGTGTAGACTATGCGCAAGGATTTAAAATTTCCAAACCGGAATTGATGAATTAATTAGTCGTGTTCTTTGTGTATTTCGCATACCATGATTCGTGGCAAGATTATTTTGTGACTGCCTTTTTCAAAGGTTGGAACGGATGCATGATAGCGTAAATTGAGAAAGGTTATCGTTATCAATATACAAGGTAGAATGCTAAAGCTGAATCGGAATTGGATTGATGAAAAAAAGATATTTGATAGCTATACCATTTGTGTTGCTAGTCAACGCCTGTTCGGATTGGCAAGGTGCACAACGTAAAGAAGTGGATGGCTTGATCATTCTGCTTCAGACGACCCCCGCGCCCTTGCAGGTGGGAAGTCATGCGGACATTCGCGTAAAGCTCAAGTCTGATAAGAATCAACCGTCGGATGATTGCAAAGCCAGGTTCAGGCAATTTATGCCTGGAATGGAGATGTCACTTGACAAGACATTTGTCGAGATGACTGCTGAGGGAGACTGGCGTTTTAAAGCGCAAAGCGCGGAGTTCTCAATGGGAGGAGACTGGGTTATCGAGTTAACGCTGGCTTGTAACGATAAATCGTATGTCCAGCCTTTCACCTACCATCTTGAATGGCCCGAATAAATTTAATTTGAAAAAATTACCTGGCTTTCTTCGTTTTAGTTCTGCGCTGGGTGACGAGTACGCTACCCAGAAACAACAGAAGCATTGTAGAGTAATCAAGGCCGCCGATGCCACTACCGGAAGAGCCGGTATCGTTACCGCCTGCCAGTGGTTTTGCGCTAACGACAATGCTGCTTGTTGATATATTGTCGGTTAAATCGAGCTCCTCCTCACTGGCTGCAACCTGGAAGGTGTTATCGATTGTTCCTGAAGCCGTTGGGGTGACGTTCACCGTGACTACGACACTTTGGTTAGCGGCCAAGGTTCCAATATTACACGTCAATAAAGCGCTGCTTTGATTACAGGAGACCTGGGGGTCGCTGGAGGTAGCCGATATATAACTAAGCTTGGCAGGTAATGAGTCTGAGACGCTGATGCCTGTGGCTGGTATTTGTCCCTTGTTCCGGACGGTTATGGCATAGCTAATACTGTCGTCGACAAGAAAAGAACTTGCATTAACGCCACTTTCAATTAAAAGGTTAGGTTCATTGCCTGAGCTGCTAAGAATTACATTGCCACCACCGACAATTAAATACCGCTTGCTATTATTATCCCAGGTGACATCGTACAACCAATGATCAGTACCTGAAGACTGAGCGGTCCAGTTTTTGCCATCAATGCTGGTCAATATAGTACCGCCTTCGCCCACGGCAATAAAACTTGAGCCATTCCATAGAACGCTTTCCAATGCCTTTGCCAATCCAAAGGTCGAAGTCTCCCAACCTACGCCATCTGTGCTTGTCAGAATTGTTGTGTTTTGGCCAACAGCGACGATCTGTGCCCCTGAGGTCGTAATTGATCGCAGTGAACGGGTTGTATTCGAAGACTGTTTGCTCCAGCTGATACCGTCTGCACTGGTGATGATTTCACCAACCGTACCCACTGCTATAAATTTAGAGCCATCCCACAGGATGTCTAGTAGCTGATTCAATGTATTTGGATTTTGCTCGGTCCAGGTGATACCATCCGGGCTTGTCAAAGCCGCTCCTGTTTGAATAGTCTGGTTAGTCGCCGGATCGATTCCCGGTTTTTGACCAACTGCGACGTATTGCGAATTGTTTCTCGCAATGGCGTTAATGCGAAAACTCACGCCTGTATTTTGTTGAATCCATGTTTGACCATCAATACTGGTAAGAAACGCGCCGCCTTCGCCTGCCGCCGCAAAACTGGTACCTGTATAGAGTAGCGTGCGAAGTTCGCTACTGGAATTCAATGAACGGGTAGTCCAGTTAATGCCGTCGGGGCTTGAAAGAATAGCGCCGTTTGATCCCACGGTTACATACAGTGACTGGGTGTTATTCCAGATAACTTCATTAAGATTAACATTCTTACCCGTTGGCCTGAGTGTCCAGTTGGTCCCGTCCGCGCTGGTCAAAACAGAACCGCTCGCTGATGTTACCAGGTATTGCGAAACGTTATCCCAAATGATGTGATTCAGGTTTTGCGATGTAAATGTGGATGATTTGGTCCAGACAATTCCATCCGGGCTGGTTGTGACTGTCCCGAGCGCACCCACAGCAGCATACTGGTTTAAATCATTGTTCCAGACGATGCTGGTTAGATTATTTACCAATTTATCAGGTGCAGAGGTCCAGCTAACAGCATCGCTACTGGTAATGACCGGAATCTTTATGCCGACGCCCACATGCTTTTGTCCATTCCACGCAAGGTCATAGATAGTATCATTCACCGGGGACGCGCTTACTATCCAGGTAATACCATCGGGGCTAGTAATAACATTGCCTAATGATGTAACGCCAACGAAAAGGCCAAGATCACTGTTCCAGATAATGCGGAGGATTTGACCTGTCACATTGGATGTTCGTGATGTCCAGGTAACGCCATCGGGGCTGGTTAGAATCGTGCCCAGGGTTCCGCCCAAAACATATATTGTACCGCTCGAGGTAATTGTATCGAGGTAAATGGTAGTTCCACCGGGAAGTCCAGAATTCCTGGGCGTCCATGTAATCGCATCCGGGCTGGTCAGGATGGTACCGGCAGAACCAACTGACACAAACTGGCCAGCGACGTTGTCCCAGATCGTGTCAGCTATCTGATTTGATGTTCCCGAGGTTCTTTGCGTCCAGGTGATGGCATCGGGGCTGGTCAGTATTGTGCCATTCTTTCCGGATGCGACGAAAAGGCTCCCATTCCAGACAATATCCACCAGATTTGAGCTGGTTCCTGAAGCCTGGGTATTCCAGCTAATTCCGTCCTGACTACTTAGAATTATTCCACTTTTTCCAACTGCAACCAGCTGGTCACCATCCCAGGTAATACTTTCCACGGTTTGAGTGGTTCCGGAAATTTGTACAAACCAGGTCTGACCGTCATCGCTGCTGACGATCAGACCATTGGGTCCGACAGTAAAAAACTTTTCATCTTCAACTTCAATATCAATGGTATCCTTGGGGTTCCAGATGATATCTTTTACCACCGGGTTGAGTAGTGACTCTGTCCACGTAATACCATCAGTACTGAGCAGAATCGTCCCGAGTTCTCCAATTGCTATGAGTTGCTTACTGGGAACTGATGATCCATTCCACGCTACGCTGTTCAAGTTGTTAGTAGTTCCGGAGTTTTGCGTCATCCAGTGGATTGCGTCATTACTCGTCAGGATTGCGCCGCCATTGCCTACACCGATGAACTGGTTATCGGCCCATAATAAATCGTTTAGCGTAACCGATGGAATGGGCGTTGTGGTCCAGTTAATGCCATCTGTGCTTCGGTGAATATTGCTAGTGTTGCTTGCAGATTGTCCGAGCATGACAAACTGTGCACCATCCCAGACAATATCTGTTAAGGAGTCCGCGATATTGGTAGTTAGCGGAGCCCAGGATGCTGCATCGCTGCTGCTAACCAGTGTTCCATTTGTGCCGATCGCCAGATAGATTGTGCCATTCCAGACGACAGCACGAAGTTGATTGCTGGTGTTGGTCGTTGATTGCCAACTGGATGCATCGGTGCTGGTAAAAATGGCGCCTGAGGAACCAGCCGCAATGTACTCGATACCACTTTGCGTGCCGGTACTGATAATTTCCAGGAAATTGGTTTCGAATTCGGATTTTTGTGAGCGCCATGTTAGCGCGTCCGGACTGGTCAAAACCTCTCCAGATTCTCCGGTGGCGACAAACCGAGTGGATGTCCGTAATAATGCATTAACGGCCTTAGAGGTTCCCGAGCTTTGCAATTGCCATAATTGTCCGTCATTTGAGCTTGTGACTATCGTGCCAGCAACGCCACTCGCCACGATTACCGTTCCATCAGTCTCAATATCGCGTAATGACATTGTCGTGACCGTCGACATATCAACTGGAACCCAGGTGACACCATCATTGCTGGATAATACTGTTGCGCTGTCTCCAACCGCAAAAAGGCTATCAATATTGTTGGTTTGTATTCTGGTAATCGATCTAAGCCAGCTAACGGATCCTGATGATTGAGCAGTCCATGTCAATCCATCACTGCTTGATAATATCGTTCCGGATTTGCCGACGGCAAAAAACATAGATCCGGTCCAGGTAATACCGAATAATGAGTTGACTGTACCCGAAGTCTGGCTGGTCCAGCTCACACCATCACCACTTGTAAATATTGAGCCGGTTGCCCCGACGACGACAATAATATTGTTGTTGGCCGCTACATCATATAAATGAAGACTGGAATTTACGCTTTGTTTGACCCAGGTTGTGCCATTAGCACTTGTTAAAATATCCCCGAATTCACCAACGCTGACAAATTGATTACCTGTCCAGGCTATCCCATTCAGATGATGGTTGGTTCTTGTGTTCTGTTTGGACCAGTTAAATCCGTCATTGCTGATTAATATATTCCCCTGGTCTCCGACGGTAACGAGCAGGCTGGAGTTTTGGGCAATATCGTTCAAATGAGCCCCGACCGGCAGTGGATTGACCGGTTTCCAGGCCGTCCCGGCAGAAAATGCTGATGGGGATAAAAAAACAGCAACGATTGCCAGCCAAAAAACTCGATTTTTCACTATTTCGTAAATCATTTCTTAAATCATAAAGACTCGGGGGTTCAAAAACTTTTATCGCATTATTATTTTTTTAAAGCACTGCTGCTGTTTGCTATTGCTAACCCATGATATTGATATTTATGAGTTTATTTTTAATTTCCCTGGCAATCGTTGTATTCTATGGTGTTTTCCGCCTTTTTACCAGTTGAGTTAAATTTTCAATGTAAGTTTTTTCATCGGGGGCTTCTCCCTGTCTCTGGCTTTGCCAAAGCATCTCTGCAAGGCATTCCATGATCTGATGTTCAGCCTGATGACAGTCACCCAGACTTTTACTAAGTGATTGATGAATTTCAACAATTTCCTTGGGTCTCTGGGTTGAAAGCTGCTCCATAATGGCAATATGCATGCCCATGTGAAGAAACGGATTGCTTTCGCCCGCCTCGGGAAAGTAGTCTTGATCCTGATTTTCAACCTCGCTATCCAGTAATATATGGTATTCAGGGTGCTGCTTGATCACCTCAGCTATCATCATTTCGACCGGTTCGAGCGGTTGGTTGTTTTGATATTTGGACCAGCTATCGAAATAAAACTGGCGAATCTTTTGTCTGTCATGGTAAAAGAGCATACTTAATCCACAGTTTTCTTTTTGAATTCACATAAATCCTCAATGACGCAAGCGGCACACCTGGGTTTTTTTGCGATACAGGTATAGCGACCGTGCAGGATGAGCCAATGATGCGCGTCCTGTTTGTATTCATTTGGCACAAATCGAATCAATTTTTTTTCTACCTCGAGCACTGTTTTGCCGGGTGCGAGACCTGTTCGATTTGAAACCCTGAAAATATGTGTGTCAACCGCGATGGTCGGTTGACCAAACGCCGTATTAAGTATGACATTCGCGGTCTTTCGGCCAACCCCGGGTAAAGACTCGAGTGCTTCCCGGCTTACAGGTACCTGACCCTGGTGTTTCTCCTGTATTATATGACAGGTTTTGATGATATTCCTCGCCTTGCTGTTATAAAGACCGATCGTTTTGATATATTTTTTTAAACCGGTTATTCCCAGCCTGGATATTTTCTCGGGTGTGTTAGCAACTTTATATAGAACTGTTGTAGCCTTGTTAACGCTTTTGTCAGTCGCTTGTGCAGAAAGAATGACGGCAATCAATAATTCAAATGGTGATTTGTATAGGAGTTCGGTAGTCGGGTGCGGATTTTCTTCTTTTAATCGCTGGAAAATTTTCTGTCGTTTTTGATTATTCATTCCGGAGTACAATACTGAACTGCATAAATCATCACAGGTCTAGCCCGAATATTTCACCAAGGCGGCGAAATGATAAGATAAGTTGATGACTCATTTGAGAAAAAACGTATTGACCCAACAGTACAAATGGTACCCGGAGATGATGCCTATCCCGGCCCTCGGTCAATGTTCCAGACTTTACGCTAACTGCTGCATCCATGATGTTCAAATTGGTTCCATACCAATTTGTCACGCAACCGATAGAATTATCTATGGATTTTGTTCCAAAGCGGCGTCTAAATTGTCTGGCGTTAGGCATCATCCGGGATCCTTGGTGAAATATTCGGGCTAGTCGGGTGTTTCGACATGTGCCAGCGCAGAACTGGATACCATTACTTTTTTTTGTTTTCTGTTATCAATAATATTCTTGCCAGCGATGATGAAACCTAATCCGATAAAGGCACCCGGTGGAAGAATCGCTAACAGAAACCCCTTGTAGTCACTGATAACGGTAATGGTTAACCAGTCAGCAGAGGCGCCAAACATCAAGTGCGCCTGGGAGAAGAGTGTACCTTGCCCGAGTACTTCACGAATAGAACCGAGTACAACCAGAACCAGCAAGAATCCCAATCCCATCATGAATCCGTCTACAAACGACGGGAGTACAGGATTTTTGGAGGCAAATGCTTCAGCGCGTGCGATGATGGAACAGTTGGTTACAATCAATGGAATGAAGATTCCGAGGATTTTATATAACTCGTGAAAATAGGCATTTATAGCCAACTCAATAGCCGTCACAATTGAAGCGATAACCAGAACAAATACCGGGATGCGGATTTCTGGTCGAACGGAATGCCGTATCATTGATACGATAACGTTTGATAGAATCAGCGTTAACATGGTTGCCAGCCCTAAACCCAAGCCGTTAACCACTGAATTGGTGACGGCAAGTAATGGACATAACCCCAGTATTTGCACTAGCGCGGGGTTGTTACTCCAAAGCCCGTCCTGAGTTATTCGTCTGAAGTTTTGACTAGTCATTAATACTTGCTCGTGTGTTAAAAATTCGATTTCTATTCAAGTGATAAAATTTCAGGCTATTATATACTGCCTTGACGACTGCCCGTGGGGTGATTGTCGCACCGGTAAACTGGTCAAAGATGCCGCCATCTTTTTTTACATTCCATCCCAGGTTTGCGGTTTTTTTAATGGAATAGCCCTTAAATCCGTCAACCCAGTTTGAGCGTTCGTAATCGACCTTGTCGCCCAGGCCAGGGGTTTCCCTGTGTGACACAACCCGTACTCCCATCAGATTACCATCATATTGAATGGCTACAAGTAATTTCATCGGGCCGTTATACCCATCGGGTGCAACAGGGGAGATGATCGCAGCGACAGGTATGCGGTTGAGCCGCGCCCGATAGATGGTTACCGGTTTATCGGTTCCCAATAATTCTTTGGCTGAAACCGATATTTTATCCCTGGTAATGTCGTTATTATAAAGTTGTTGCGGTACAAGTTCCTGCAGGCTTTTCAGCAAGGCCTCATGCTCGTTTTTCGCGATTCTCTCTTTGGTATTATCGAATGTCAGTGCCACAATACCGGTGCCGACTATCGCAAAAATACCCAGCAGTATGCCAGTCATTAACATGTGGCGAAACATACTATTCCTCTCTACGGTCATGGCCAAAAACTCTCGGCCTGAAATAATAATCGAGCGTTGGAGAAGTCATGTTCATAAGCAATACGGCAAATGCAATACCATCAGGATAACCGCCCCATGTCCTGATAACGTAGGTCAGTACACCAATACCGGCCCCATAAATAATCCTTGCCGGTGGTGAAGTCGCTGCAGTAACCGGGTCGGTTGCGATAAAAAAAGCGCCAAGTATCGCCGCCCCACTAAAAAGATGAAAAATGGGTGAAGCGTATTGATCAGGGTTTATTATGAAAAATATCAGCGAAATCAGGCTGAGCGCACCAAGCATTGAAATCGGTATTTGCCACTGAATGACCCTTTTGTACAAAAGCCACAAGCCACCCAGCAGAAAGCCACCACTAACCCATTCCCACCCAATGCCACCGATTTTTCCAAAAATAGGAGTGATGCTCAGTAACTCGCTGATCTCTGCGCTCATACCTAACTGCGCCCGAATTTCCTCAACGGTATTACCCAGGCCAATATTTGTTTTTAGTGCATCAAGAGGAGTTGCCTCACTAAGCGCGTCAAAGCTGATGTTAGCGGGTAACTGGTTGGTGAGCACGAAAATAACAGAATCGAGAAACCCCAGGTCAAATTCATGATGAATTTGCGGTGCGATCCAGTTGGTCATTTCCAGTGGAAATGATACAAGTAAGACTACATAACCGATCATTGCGGGATTAAATGGATTATAACCCAGTCCACCATAGAGATGTTTTGCGATGATGATTGCGAATGCAACGCCAATTGTGACCAGCCACCAGGGCGAGAGCGGCGGTAGTGCCAGGGCTAATAACATTGCGGTAACAATCGCGCTTCCATCGGTCAGAAATGGCAAAACCGGTTTGCGTCTTAAAGTTAAAACGCTAGATTCACAAATTAATGCAACGATGCAGGCAAGCAAAATGTTTATCACAATGCCCCAGCCGAAATACCATACATAGGCGGCAATACCGGGAGTCAACGCATAGATGACCCTCAACATTACCGTTGTCACAGATTCGGGTCGCTGGATATGTGGCGAGCTTGGCGTGAAAAATGTCATCTATAATTCGGTCTATGTTTGTTCAGAACTTTCATTATCTGTGTTTTGCAGGGCCTGTTTTTTTTCCTTTGTTCTGTCCAGGGCAGCCTGAATTTCCGCTTTATTGGAATTGTCAGGACTATTTTTACTGACCGCAGCCTTTTTCATTTTTCGTTTGGCATCTCGTTCAGATTTTTCGCGCTCGATTCTTTGTTGTCTGAAATCGTGACGTAGTCTTGCGATATCGGACTTTTCCTTTTCACGTTCCTGGATCCAGATTTCACCCTTGGCGTATCGATAATACTGTACTAGTGGAATGTGGCTAGGGCAAACGAAGGAACAGCATCCGCATTCAATGCAGTCGAACAGGTGATGGTCCTGTGCCTTGTCCAGCTCCCTGTTTTTTGCATACCAGTACAATTGCTGAGGTAACAGGCTAACCGGACAAACCTCAGTACAGGATCCGCAGCGTATGCAAGGCATTTCGGGCTGATACGGGGGCAGGTCGTCCTTTGTCGCTGCAAGAATGCAGTTGGTCGTTTTTATAACAGGTATATCGATGTTTTTGAGTGCGAATCCCATCATGGGGCCACCCATTACGAGGCGTGTAATTGACGAAATGTCACCATTGCACTGGTTAATGAGTTCGTTGATGGGTGTTCCAATGAGTACTTCCATATTTCCGGGCCGTTTAACACCACTGCCGGTAATGGTGACGAATCTGGAGATGAGGGGTTCTCCGTGCTCAATGGCACGATAGACAGCGGCTGCGGTGCCAACATTCTGGCATACAACGCCAACATGGATAGCCAGTCCATTTCGAGGTACCTCTTTGCCAGTGATCACCTGTATCAGTTGTTTTTCACTACCTTGAGGATAGCAGGTAGGTACTTGTACGACATCAATGCCAGCCTCGTCTTCAGCGGTCATGCACATTGTTTTAAAGGCCTGTGGTTTGTTATCCTCAATTGCGATGACACATTGCCTGGCCTTAATAGCATGCTGAATAATTTTTGCGCCACCGATGATTTCGTCTGCTCTTTCCTGCATGAGGCGATCATCACAGGTTATATAGGGTTCGCATTCGACGCCATTTAGAATTAGTGTGTCGACTACCTTCCCCGGGCCAGGATTAAGTTTGATAAACGAGGGGAAACCGGCCCCGCCCAGGCCGACAATGCCTGCGTCACGAATGATGTTGCGCAATGAACTCGGATCAATATCTTCGTAATGATCAACGCTGGGCCTGTTTCCCCATTTGTCCTTGCCATCGGGTTTAATCACGATACAGGGGGCATCGAGTCCGGAAGGATGAGGGATTGGGTAATTTCCAATGTCGATAACCTTGCCCGACGTGGGGGCGTGAACCGGCGCACTGACATAGCCCTTGGCCTTCGCAATCATTTGTCCCTTTAAAACATCGTCGCCAATGTTCACTATTGATATCGCAGGTGCACCGATATGCTGGTGTAATGGCAACTTAAGTACTGTTGGTAATGACGCAGGCATGCATGGAGTCTGATTCGAAAACTCCTTGTTTTGCACCGGGTGTATTCCGCCATTGAATGACCAAAGACGCCTTTTCCCTGATTTGGACTGCGCGAGACTCATGCCCGTACCTCTTTTTGTTGATCGGGATACGGCCATTTCCAGGTCAGAATGTCGGTTTTAATCGGGATCATTTCGATGCAGTCTACCGGGCATGGTGCGACACACAATTCGCAACCGGTGCACTCCTTTTCAATAACGGTGTGCATTTGTTTGGCTGCACCAAGAATGGCATCAACCGGGCAGGCCTGGATGCATAGTGTGCAGCCAATGCAGACCGGTTCATCAATGATAGCGACCATTTTGGGTTTGATCTCGCCGTTTTCAGGATTGAGGGGCTTGGGATCGCGGTCCAGCAAATCGGCTAACGCATGGATCGTTACCTCTCCACCCGGGGGGCACTGGTTAATGTCTGCTTCATCATTGGCAATGGCGGTTGCGTAAGGACGGCAGCCGGGGTAGCCACATTGGCCGCATTGAGTTTGAGGTAATACCGAATCAATTTTCTCGACCAAAGGATCGCCTTCAACCTTGAATCGTATGGCCGAAAATCCCAGAATCAGGCCGAAAACAAGGGCGAGCGCTGTCAATGCGATAATAGCTGTGATCATCTAAGGTTATCCCCTGACCAGACCGGAGAATCCCATAAATGCCAGTGACATTAAACCCGCGGTGACTAATGCAATGGCGGGTCCCCGGAACGCAACAGGTACGTCGGCGACGGTGATGCGTTCCCGCATGGCCGCGAATAAAATCAGCACTAACGAAAAGCCAATCGAGGCTCCAAAGCCATAAAATGCGGAATGAAGAAACCCATGCTCTTGCTGTACGTTAAGTAACGCGACACCTAAAACGGCACAATTGGTGGTAATCAATGGTAAAAATATGCCCAGGACCTGGTAAAGCAAAGGACTGGTCTTGTGTACAACCATTTCGGTGAACTGCACAACAACCGCGATTACCAGGATAAAGGTGATGGTTCTTAAGTATTCCAGTCCCAATGGTGCCAACAGGTAGGTGTTTGCCAGGTAGCTGGAAATCGAGGACAGTGTCAACACAAACGTTGTTGCCAGCGCCATGCCGGTAGCCGTTTCAAGCTTTTTTGAAACGCCCATAAACGGACACAGACCGAGGAATTTGGTCAGAACAAGGTTATTGACCAATACGGTACTGACAAGGATAAGTATATATTCTTTCATAATTAAAATGGCGTTGAATCAGTCGAGCAATCACTATAATGTCTACAGCTTGTGTAATGCTTAACGTAGATCATTTACAGTACAGAATCGTCCTTATTTAATCCGCATGCCGGGTTTTGCGCCTTCGTCCGGATGCAGAATCCAAAGGTCCTTGCCTCCCGGTCCGGCCGCGAGAACCATGCCTTCCGAGATGCCAAAGCGCATTTTGCGCGGCGCAAGATTGGCGACCATCACCGTTAATTTGCCCTGCAGTTCGTCGGGTGAATACCTGGACTTGATCCCCGCAAACACATTACGTGTACCATCGCCTATATCCAGCGTAAGTCTGAGTAGTTTGTCTGCGCCTTCCACAAATTCAGCATTCTCAATTCTGGCGACCCGTAAATCGATCTTTGCGAAATCATCAAACAGAATTGTCTCCGCTATAGGATCAATGCTTTGCTGTTGCGCTTCTCCGTGGCGAGCAGGTGAATTGGGAGCAGGATTGGTTTCAATTGGGGTTTGATTTTCGCTTAACATGGTTTCGATCTGTTTTTCATCAATTCGTTGAGCAAGATGTTTATAGGGATTAATGGCATGTCCCAATAACAAGGACTTTGAGTCTTGCCACTCTAACGGGGAAATGTTTAAAAACTTTTCAACCTTGTTTGCCAATACCGGGAGTACCGGTTTTAAATAAAGCGTTAATAATCGGAAAATATTGATGCAGGTTGTGCAAACCTGATGGAGGGTCGCCTTTCCATCCGCTTGTTTGGCAATTTCCCAGGGTTTGTGATGGTTAATATATTCATTGGCCATATCTGCCAGATTCATAATCTCTCGAATCGTCTCGCTGAATTTTCTTTGTTCATAAAGTTCCGCAAGATTGCTGTTATGGCCTTGAACCCGTTTGACAAGGTCAAGGTGTTCGCTATCAAGATGGTCACAAAGTTTGCCATCAAAAAACTTTTTGAGAAAACCCGAGGTACGACTTGCTATATTGATATATTTTCCAACGACATTGCTGTTTACCCGAGCGACATAGTCGTCGAGATTCAGGTCTATATCTTCTAGCCGGTCCGTTAGTTTGGCGGCAAAGTAATAGCGAAGGTATTCTGCATCCAGATGATTGAGATAGCTTCTGGCTGTAATGAAGGTGCCCCGTGATTTGGACATCTTTTGACCGTTGATGGTCAGGAACCCGTGAACAAATATTTTGTCTGGTGTTCGATAATCGGCAAAATGAAGTGTGGCTGGCCAGAACAAGGCGTGGAAATAAAGAATATCCTTGCCAATGAAATGGTAAAGTTCATTTTCGCTATCCGGGCTCCAGAAGGCATCAAAGTCCAGTCCTTGCTTGTCGCAGAGATTCCTGAAGCTCGCCATGTAGCCGATGGGTGCATCCAGCCAGACATACAGGTATTTTCCAGGCGCATCGGGTATTTCAAATCCAAAATAGGGCGCATCTCGAGAGATATCCCAGTCTTTCAATCCCGCTTCAAACCATTCGGAAAGTTTATTGGCTGCTTCGGCTTGCAAGGGTGATTCACCGTTACCGCCTTCGAGCCACCCTCTCAGAAAGGATTCACATTGCCCAAGCTTGAAAAAATAGTGATCGGATTCCTTCGTAACCGGTGTCGCTCCCGATACGGTTGATACCGGATTTAACAGATCTGTTGGGGAATACGTCGTACCACAGACCTCGCATCCATCTCCATATTGATCCTCGGCTTTGCATTTTGGGCACTGACCCTTGATGAAGCGATCAGGGAGAAACATGGATCTATCAGGATCATAGAATTGCTCGATAGTGCGCGTTTCAATCAGCCCGGCATCATTAAGCCTGTTATAAATACCCTGTGATAGCTTCTTGTTCTCTTCAGAGTTTGTCGAATAGTAGTTGTCAAATTCAATATGAAAGTCTGTAAAATCCTTTAAATGTTCCGCGTGTGATTTTTCAATCAGTTGTTCTGGTGTAATGCCTTCCTGTTCTGCACGAAGCATAATTGGGGTGCCATGTGTGTCATCGGCGCAAACATGGAAACAGGTGTTGCCAAGCATTTTCTGAAAACGTACCCAGATGTCACTTTGTATAT
Organism: Gammaproteobacteria bacterium; assembly: GCA_046754065.1. Taxonomy (GTDB): domain Bacteria; phylum Pseudomonadota; class Gammaproteobacteria; order SZUA-140; family SZUA-140; genus JBHHVB01. The sequence continues at coordinate 11,758 of JBHHVB010000007.1, read as the reverse complement.
ATTCCACCAGATGGCCAAGGTGAATCGATCCATTGGCATACGGTAATGCGCTGGTGACAAGTATCTGCCGTTTCCCATTTTGCTGCGTGTTTTTCACCGAGACGTCTAATTCCTTGTTAATTCTAATGTTAAACGCTCCATTATAATGCAATTAGGGGTTGTATATAAATAGTCCATTGCCAGGTTGGCCTGTTATGTTGGCGGGAATTTGGTGTAGAATGCCGCTTTTGCCCAGCCTGGTTTGGGTATTCGGTACCAAGACAAAATATTTAGGTGAATATGTGGCCAATTCAGATTTGCAACTTGAGGTTGCGTTAAAAGAATATAAAGACCCGTATATGGGCAGTGATTTGATAACTGCGGGCGTTATCAAGGAATTAAGTGGTGATGACGGCAGGGTTAACGTCGTTGTGCAGTTGGGATTTCCGGCCGCCGGTTATATCCCTAAGCTCTCGGAAGAGATCTGCCGTCGTTTATCAGCTATTGATGGCGTTCATGATGTTGACGTTAAGGTTACAACCAATATTGTCGCGCACGCGGTACAAAAAGGCATTAAGCCGATGCCTGATATCAAGAACATCATTGCTGTTGCCTCGGGTAAAGGCGGGGTCGGGAAATCCACGACGGCGATAAATCTTGCTTTAGCCCTGGCTGCAGAGGGTGCCAAGACTGGCATTCTTGACGCAGACATATATGGACCCAGTCAACCGCGCATGTTGGGTATGGATCAAAAACCCGAGACTATCGATGGCAAATCGATGGAACCTGTTACTAATTATGGGTTGCAGTCGATGTCGATCGGATATCTGATTGATGAAGAAACCCCGATGATCTGGCGTGGACCGATGGTGACGACTGCGCTGGAACAGCTGCTAAATGATACAAACTGGAAAGACCTGGACTATCTGGTTATTGATCTGCCACCCGGTACGGGTGATACCCAATTAACGCTGGCACAGAAAATACCCGTCAGTGGTGCTGTCATCGTGACTACGCCGCAGGATATTGCGTTGCTCGATGCGCGCAAGGCGTTAAAGATGTTTGAAAAGGTAGAGGTACCAGTACTGGGTGTAATTGAGAATATGAGCACGCATGTTTGTAGCCGATGCGGGCATGAGGAGCATATTTTCGGCGAGGGCGGGGGGCGACAGATGTCTGAGCAGTATGGTGTCGATCTGTTGGGATCACTGCCACTCGACATTCGTATCCGTGAGGATGCTGATGGTGGCAAGCCCAGCGTTGTCACCGAGCCGGAAGGCCATATTGCAAACATCTATCGGGAAATCGCCAGACAGGTATCTGCGCGTTTGGCAGTACAGGCCAAAGACTATAGCGCGAAGTTTCCCAATATTGTTATTCAAAATACATAAATGATCAGGGACCAGTATGTCAATTAAATCGGATAAATGGATTCGCCGAATGGCGCAGGAACATGGCATGATTGAACCGTTCGAAGCGGGTCAGGTTCGGGATAACGGTGACGGTCGTATTGTATCTTATGGCACATCAAGCTATGGATATGATATTCGTTGTGCCGATGACTTCAAGATATTTACCAATATCAATTCAGCGATAGTGGACCCCAAGTGTTTTGATGAAAACAGTTTCGTTGATATCAAATCAGATGTTTGTATTATTCCGCCCAACTCGTTTGCATTGGCGCGAACGGTTGAATATTTTCGTATACCTCGTAATGTGTTGACGATCTGCCTCGGAAAATCAACCTATGCGAGATGTTTCCGCGGTGATACGCGCGTCGCACTAGTCGATGGAAGCTCCCCGACTTTGGAAGAAATGGCTAAGCGTGCGGATACAGGTGAACAGTTTTGGGGTTATAGCATTGGACAATATGGCCAATTGATGGTGACTCATCTTGATGCTCCTAGGTATATCGGAAGAGATAGTCTGTTAGAGATCACTTTGGATTCAGGTCAAATTATACACTGTACGCCTGATCATCAATTCATGATGCGTGATGGCCGCATGCTTGAAGCTCGTTTTTTGCGTCCTGAGAGCTCGCTTATGCCATTATATAAGCAGACCTGCCGAGGATATGAAATGGTTTACCAACCATTAAATGGTCACTTGTACCCAACGCATAGATTAGCTGATGAATGGAATTTGCGGCATGGAGTATATCTGGATAAGCCAGGTACCCATAGGCACCATATAGATCATGACAGGATTAATAACAGGCCATGGAATATTATCCGTATGGAGGCTGGAGAGCATATTCGTCACCATAATAAATTATCATATGGTGGCGACTTTGATCCTGCTGAGCATAGTATTTCAATTCGAGACGCCTTAGCACGTTTAGCTGAAGATCCTGATTGGGCGAAGCAATATTCTCAGGAGCAGCGAAAAAGAGCACTTAATTTTTGGCATGATGAGCGTTATCAAGAAAAGCGCAATATTGTCCTAGAAAACCGAAGAAATCCATCTGATGAAACTCGTAACGCTCACCGTCTGGCAATGCAGAGACGTTATTCTGATCCATCTGAACGCAAACGTCAGTCTCAATTAATGAAAGATGCATGGGCTAGCGATGATGGATCAAGACGTAATCGTCAGGCTGAAATCGCACGACAAATTAGACTTCGCCCAGGAATTACAGCCAATGTTGTGCGTGAAGCGCTTGATCAGACGGGTTCGATTCGTGGTGCTGCAAGACTGCTTGGGTGTGATCGGTCAGTGTTCCGTCGTTTCCCTGATGTAATTCATTCTTTTAAAGGAAATTCGGTAAGGAACCATAAAGTTGCTGGTGTTCGCGAATTAGCAGGTGACCATGATGTTTATTGTTTGACTGTACCTGAAGCCGGAAATTTTGCACTAGATGCCGGTGTGTTTGTCCACAATTGCGGTATAATCGTGAATGTAACCCCTTTCGAACCTGAATGGGAAGGCTATGTGACCCTGGAGTTTTCCAATACAACGCCACTACCCGCCAAGGTTTATGCAAATGAGGGTGTTGCCCAGGTATTGTTTTTTGAATCTGATGAGGTTTGTGAGACCTCATACAAGGATCGAGATGGAAAATATCAGGGACAGACAGGTGTTACGCTGCCGAAGGCCTGAGGTTGTTGTTCTAGTATTCGATGGCGATACGTTGTGTTTTTCCCGATAGGTGACTGGTTTAGCCTGGAAAGCACAACCATTAATCTTGTATCTTTTTCCTTGCATCCGCCTTTAGTCCCTTAACCCTGGTTACGACCATTTTCAGGTCGTTACCGTTGTCCTGCTGCTCAATACGCACCGGTAGGTAATTTAATCGTTCGGCAAACCATATCACCGTGCCGCGTTTATCGTTGACGCGTTTATACTTAACGGTTTTAAAACTGCCAAGCGGTGTATCAATGGTTTCTTTTCCGACAAGATCAAACTGATAGTCTTTAAGTCTGCCGCCGTCGGCAATCTTGTATTCCAGTGTTGTTTGCCCTTTTTGTAAATCAAGCATCATAACGTACTGGTAAATGAGCTTGTCGAGTGCGCCAGTGGGTACGGTCATGTTCCACAGATCCCCGTTTATCTTGTTGGTTACCCTGTTTTTGTCCCAGTCGAAACTCAACTTGACATGGCGGTCCTTTTTCCCTTCGCTGCGTTGATAGACATATGTATCAGGTCGCAAGGAGTCCTTGATATGTTTGCCGATACTTTTTTCCAGAATCTTGTCGCTGACAAAAAAGGACAGTATGCCGGTTGCCTCGGAAAAGGACTCAAACCGGTAGCTGCCATCAGAGTTGTAACGCATGGTGCGAGTGACGAATCCCAGGTCCATGTTATCAACAACAAATGTATATTTGGTAGAAAAGCTGTTAATGACAACGGCTTCATTGGCTTGTGCGGATAGAATAGAGGCCAGGCCAATGAAGAGCGTTAATGATCTAAGTTGATTTAAATGGAATTTTGTCATAGGCGTAATGCGCTTACTGTGCCAAAAATAACGAAAGTTGTAAAACAATCTGACAAATAAAAATTCTGATATTCAAGGACATATCGGATGAAATAGGGTAAAATGTTAGCGTTTTTTTCATGGTGCCCGGCCGTTTTTTCCGCTAACCGGATATTCTGCCTTAAAAGAGATTGATGCTCACTTGTAACAAGTTATGAAACCGTCTCAAAATATTCTCTCAATCCTGTCTGTTTTTATTTTGGTCGTTTTATCGACGGTATGGGGAATTCAGCTGCAGAATCCTTCTCAAGTACGTTCGGATTTAGATAATAATAATTCCTCGTCGCGAGGCTCAAGGACTGCAGCGTTATCGGTTCCGTCAACCTCATTACGATTCGAGAAAAATGCGGGGCAGGTACTGGATGAAGTCAGGTTTCTGGTTCGGGATAAAGCCTATACATTGTTTCTGACTGATAATCGTGCCGTCTATGAATTATCGGGAACGAGGGATGTGATAGCGATGGAGACCACGGGTAGCAGTGCTAATCCGGTTATCAAAGGCCTGGATAAACTGAAAAGCCGCAGCAATTATTTCAAGGGCAAGAATCCGGCGAACTGGCAGCGAGATATTCCCCACTTTGCCAGGGTCCAGTATGAAAATATCTACCCCGGGATAGATCTGGAGTACTATGATAAAGATCGGCATCTGGAATATGATTTTATCATTTCACCGGGTGCGGATCCGGCGGATATCAAATTGTCCTACAGCGGATTACATTCTATGCGTCTGGATGTTGATGGTAACCTGATTGTTGAAACCAGCGCGGGGGAAATGAAGCAAAGCGCGCCGATGACCTATCAGGTGGTTAATGGCGAAAAGAAAATGGTCGAAAGTGAATATCACCTTCAGGGGCATCAGGTTAGTTTTGTTGTCGCTGCCTACGATACGGCTGAAGCACTCGTCATCGATCCGGGATTGACCTATTCATCATACCTGGGAGGTAATAGCGCGGATGAGGCAAATGCCATTGCGGTGGACGCAACGGGAAATATTTATGTAACCGGCTGGACGCAGTCAGCCAATTTCCCGGTGTTGAACGAGCTATATTTAAAACGTGGCGATATCGATGATCATGATATTTTTATCACCAAGTTTAATGCTGATGGCAGTCCGGCATTTTCTACCTACCTGGGAGCTTCAGGATTTTTGGGTGATGAGGGTCACGGTATAGCGGTTCATAGTAACGGCAATATCTATGTCACCGGCTACATTCATGAGGCGGGTATTCTTCAATATCCGACAACACCAGGTGCCTATAGCGAAGCGCAGTTTGGTAACCAGGATGTTTTTTTGAGCATTCTGGATAACAATGGTAGTTCATTGCTTTATTCGTCAATCATTGGCGGTGGGCTTGGGGATGTGGCGAGGGGGATTGGTGTTGATAGTGATGGCGATGCCTATATCACAGGTTTTACCTTTTCAGATTCCGATGATACCCGGCCTTTTCCAATCAGAAATGCCTTTCAGGCTACGAGTGATTTGCTTAATAGTACTGGAGACGGCTTTCTGCTCAGAATCAGCCCGGATGGCAATGGTGATGCAGATCTCGTTTATTCGACCTTTCTCAGTGGAAATTTGACCGATATCGCTGCCGACGTAGCAATTGATAATAGTGGTAATGCCTATGTTGCGGGGTGCACGACCTCGATTAACTTTCCCACGAGTGGGGCTGCCTTTCAGACAGTTCAAAATGGGCCGTCTGATGCGTTTGTTACAAAAATAAACACTAATTTGTCTGGGTCAGCCTCTCTGATCTATTCAACTTTTTTAGGGGGCACATCGACTGAGGGAAACTGTTCCTCTTCAAGTCTTCCAAATTTTGGCATTGCAGTCGATGGTGGTGGTAATACCTATGTGGCAGGCCAGACGTCTTCAGCAGATTTCCCGACAACGCCTGGTGTCGTAGACAATACGTTGGGCGGCAGTTCCGATGCATTCATAACAAAGCTGAGTCCCAATGGCGGTTCACTGATTTATTCAACGTTTTATGGCGGTAGCGGAGACGAGGAGGCGGCGGATATCGCGGTAGATAACGCCGGTGACGCGTATATTACCGGTTATACAAGTTCATCAGATTATCCGGTTGCGAACTTGTCTCGTGTGAGCGTTGCTTATAATGGTGGCCAGTCTGATGCATTTCTAACCAAGATAGAGTCATCCGGCTCCGGCTCGGTCGATAGTTATTCGATGGTGTATGGGGGTTCCGATGCACCAGCAAATGATAAAGGGCGAGGCGTTGCCGTTGATCCGACCGGAAATACCGTGTATTTCACCGGTGTTACCAATTCATCAACGAATTTTATATTAACTGCGAATGCAGCTCAGCAGGTTGTCGGCGGTGGTGATAGCGATGCGTTTGTTGCGCGTATTGGACCGTTTGCGGATCTTAGCGTTGTCATGAATGATAATGATGCGGTGAAAAATGGTACGCTCACTTATACCGTCGTGGTCAATAATCTGGGGTCAGATACGGCAACTGGCGTGGTATTAACGGTTACCCTGCCGGATGCGGCATCGGCGACCTATGTATCCAATGATCAGGGATGTTCTCATGTGAGTGCGGTGGTTACCTGTCATTTATCAAATGTAAGTAACGGTTCCAGCGCAGCGGTTTCAATTGATGTGATTATCAATGTAACCTCACAAGTATCGGCGACGGCATCCGTGACCCATGCGGAGGCTGATTATCCGCTGGATAACAATACAGATACCGAATTGACCGTCGCTAATAACGCCGATACCGGTGCACCCAATGATACGCAAAACAATACCAACCAAAATGATAATCCCGCGATTCCATTTATCATCACCTCTGCGCCAACCACTACCGGTAATCCCAAATCTTCTGGTAAAGGTTCGTTTTCCTCGTTAACAATTCTGGGGTTGTTTGGCGTTTTGGTATTCAGGTCAATACGTCGTAAGTGTGCCGTTTAGTTCTCAATTGGACCTGATTTTCCTGGTAGCTTAAAACGTCGCGTCAAATCAAGCGCTGTTGTGGTCATGTAAACCACTCGTCGATCTAAAAACTTACTCGTGCCTAAAACCGATTTTTCAGTTCGCCTGCATTTCTCACCACCCATCTACTGCGGCTGCCGATCTACTCACTGTAACGGCGGGTTCTCAATCAAGCCACCTCAACATAGTGTCGACTATGCCTTCGGTATCTTTCAGTCCGAGCACGCCGTCACAGTGGCGCCTCGACGCCCTCGCTACGACTGCAGGCTAGAGGCTATTATTTATTAGATTTAGTATGGCTTTGCGCATTGCCTTCACAGCCTGATTGTCTAGGGAGGCCTGGGGAATCGATGTTTAAGGATAGAAATATTCAACCAAAACAATTGGATAGACGCCTTACGCAAAACCGGTAGACACCAGGTTAAGTTTTAAGATCCCCCATAAAACATAAAAGACGAAAAAAACACTAATTTGTCACATATTTTCTAGACTTTTTTTTTCTCCTGCGATAAATTGAAAACCTCATCTCGATAAAGGTTAACTGCTTAGGTAGGGCTAACCGAGGGATGGGTTATTTTGCCGAATGATTCTGTTTGCGGTGATCAAGCGCTAATGATTCTCTAAGTGGTTGTTATATAGAAGAAACACGGCGCAGGTTGTTTTAATAATATAAACATCTGAGAGGCTTGGGAATGCCAGACAAGCCGTCTCATGCAGGATATAGAGGGCATGCCAAGGGCTAGACTTACATTAGCTGTCGCTCAGTTACTCATTATCTGCTTCACGCAGTCTTCATATGGCGCCTCCGATTTTTCCCTGGGTTTTAACCTTTCTGGAGCCGCGAGTACCTTCACCGGTACCTGTACAGCTGGAAGTAACTACACGGCATCCAGTTTTTGCGGCGGTGGTACCAAGCTGGAAAATTTTTCGCAGGATAGTGTCGCTGTCAACGGTGTGACCTACTGGCGCAGTGTGGTGGGTGATCCGCTGGCGGGATTTGCAATGGTCTATTACACCCGAAGGGGAGGCTCGCTTTTGTCTGGTGGGCTTGATGGTGGTGGTATGGAAAAGTCCAGGCACCCGAATGATCCGCGACGGACCAGTCGAGTGCTGTGCGATCAACCGGCATTTTCCTCCGCGGGCCCGTGTGGTAACGCGGTAGACCCGTTGGGTATTTATACCTTGAGTGGTACCGGTACCAATGATCCATCACGTTCTGTATTCAGGATGGTGCTGGACTACGGTGACGGTATGAGCATGGAAATATACAAACCGTTGCTGAACACAAAACCAAAAATTACCCAGTCTGTCGTCGAAGGTGCATTACGCTCGGAGTTTGTCGCTGATATGCGTGATATTACCTATAGCGACAAATCGACGCCTATTGATGTTATTAATAATCAGGTGATAGACGACCCAGATCTACCTTCTCAAGGTGCAGGGGACTTTGACATGATGATGGCGGAGCGTTCCCGTGTAACCGCCGGCCAATTTACCTTTAGTCGTGGTCAGGGTTGGGGAATTGATAATGGTGCAGGTTGGGAGCCAAACCCTCTTGGTTTAAGGGGATGGGCAGAAACCAATTCGGCGTTCGATTATGGTGTTTACAACTACTCAGACGGTAACTTTGATGTCTACAACGTGGACTGGGGCGCTTTTTTCCGCTATTCGGACAATGCGGTTGTCTGTTTATCGTTGCCGCGCTCTGATCCAAGCATGAAGTCCTGTCCCGGCGGGCCGTAGAAGCGAACTAATTGTGATGATAAGTACTAAAGTAAAAATTGATACAGGTTTTATTCAATCAGTCTTATGGCTACTGTTATCGTTGCCCGCATTGTCTGTACCTGCAGTGACCGTGACGCAGACTGATACATTCGACACCTTCAGTTGCGGCGCCTGGCAGTTGGTGTCGAGCCATAGTCCTGATTCGTATATAAGTCAGTGTTCAGGTGGCTGGATTGCAACGACTTCTCCGGAGGGCAGCGCACCACCACCGGGTACATCAGCGACTGTCTCACAGCTCGCATCAACGGGTAATCCGTCACCGTCAGCACAACTATATATACCTCATACCGGTGGCGGGACAGGTAGTCGAAATGGCATGGTCTGGTTATACAAGCAGTACCGGATTAAGCCAGGTGTGCCGATAGACCTGGTCAGTCTGCAGTATTCACACAAACGGACCACTGGTTATACGACCCGTTATCCGGGTTATGAGATTCGCATCTTAAATGGCAAAGTGAGCAATTTATTGTCCGGCGATTTGCCGGGCAGTTTCACGGCTGAATCAGGGAATGGATGTAACTCCAACGGCTGGTGTGCATGGACAACCTATAATGCGACCAACCTTGTGCCGAGCACGCATACGATAACCGTCGCTTTCAAGTTGCGTGCAGCCCCGGATGCACAAAGCTACGCGGCGTTGGATAATGTCAAGGTGGAGCAGACCTTGCCGGATCCGGTGCTGAACAGTGGTGAAACGGATGAATCGTGGGCGGCCCTGTATCATGGTGTTTTGGGATCTGCGAAAGGGGTAGATATCAAGACTGACAGCAGTGGCAATGTCTATGTAACGGGCAGGACCAGTGACGGCACAAGTTTCGACGTGGTAACCATCAAGTATGACAGCCAGGGTACACAGAAATGGGTATCAACTTACGATGGTGGAGATGCTGACGAAGGCGTAGCGTTGGCACTGGACAGTAGCGGTAATGTGCTGGTGGCCGCACGTAGCAATACCGGTACTAATAATAATTACATAGTCATTAAATACGACACCAATGGTGTACAGCAATGGGCATCAAGTTATGACAACCTGGGCTATGAAGATAATCCCTCAGCATTGGGAGTGGATAATGCAGGCAATGTCATCGTAACGGGGTACAGCGGTAACGGACTGGATAATGACTATGCAACGGTGCAATTTGATACCAACGGTATACAACAGTGGGCGAGTCGTTATGACAACGGTGGGTTCGATGAGGCGACTGATCTACAGGTAGATACCGTAACCGGTGATGTTTATGTGACTGGTTACAGTAAGGTCGGGTCTAACAAGATTGCAACCGTTAAATATAATAATCTGGGCGTGCAGCAATGGCAGGCATTATCAACCGGTGGTACGAATGAATATGGCGTAGCGCTCGGACTTGACAGCGCTGGCAATACTTTTGTCACGGGGCGGGCATTGGTGAGTGGTTTGAACCGGATCGTTACCATCAAGTATAACGCTAGCGGCGCCCGGGTCTGGAGAAATACATACAGCGGTGCTGAGCATAATATGCCGGTTGCTCTGGATGTAGACGGTACAGGCAATGTTGTTGTTGGCGGACGAAGTGGAAGACCGGGTGATTATGATGCGGTAGCCGTCAAATACGATACAGCCGGAACCAGACTATGGAATACGGCATATGGCGCCAGTGGAACAAATGATGAACTGGCAGACTTAGTGATAGATCCGCTGGGAAATATCTTGATCGCGGTAAGTAGCGGTATATCGAATATTGATTATGTGGCTGTCAAATTTGACCAGGGCGGCGTGCAAGTTGATGAGCAGCGATACAATAATTCGGGCAACGATGTCGTCACATCACTGGCATTGGGCGCTGATAGTGCTGGAGAATCAACCATTCACGTCACAGGTACCAGTTACACGGGTATGGATAACGAGATCGCGACGATTAAATATAGTGTGATGCGTCCGGATCTGACGATCTCAGCCATATCTGGGCCTGCAACCGGGCTGATCGATGGCGAGATCAGCGTGAATAACACGGTCGAGAATGTTTTCGATCCTACCGTTGGCAAGAGCGTCGATGCGGGTGCCTTTGACACAGGTTTTTATCTTGCAGCGGAAATATCGGGATCCCCCGACCTAAATCAGAGTAACTGGATCGCATTGGGTAACCGTAGTATCACGAGCCTCAATTCAGGGGCATCGGATAGTGATGTCAGTGTAATGCGCATACCATTAGCGACGACAGCGGGTAATTATTATCTAGCAGCGATCGTCGATAATGGGGCTGCGGTCGTAGAGAAAGATGAGACTAACAATATATTGATTGCCGCATCGGCGATCACGATCAACGATGCACCTGATCTAGTGGCGACGACGGTGAGTGGTCCTGCGACTGCGGATGCGGGTAGTGGTATCACGATTAATTATGGAATCGATAATACCCACCCGACAGCAGCGGGCAGCTTTGATGTAAGTTATGTGTTATCGACTGATACTGTCATTGGTAATGGTGACGATGTCGTGACCGGCAGCGATACAGTTGCAGGTGTTACAGGCAATAGTTCGGTGGCCAACAGCGTATCGGTGACGATCCCGAATACGCTGTCAGTCGGCAGTTATTATATTGGGATGATCGTTGATAGCGCTACCGCGATCACAGAGCCCAGAGAAGACAATAATACCTTGGCGAGTGTTTCAACGATTTCTGTAACCGAGATACCTGATCTGACGGTGACCGCGCTCAGTGGTCCAGCCGGTGCAGCCTCTGGCGAGACCTTCAACCTGAGCAATACGGTGAAAAATATAAATGGTGTCGCTTCGGGATCGTTCACGGTGGGTCTGTATCTATCGACGGACAGCACGATCACGACGTCGGATACACTGATCGGCAGTCGAGTGGTCGGTAGTCTCGCGGCGAACAGCAGCAGTGCTGACAATACCTCTGTGACGATCCCGGCATCGATGGTCTCAGGTATCTATTATTTGGGTGCTATTGCAGATACCGCGGGTGCTGTGACCGAGAGTGATGAGACCAATAACGCGTTGGCAGCCACACCAACGTTGAGCGTGGCCTTTGTCCCGGTTCCCAGTGACGGCAGTGATGGTGCAGTGA